>NZ_AP023356.1:1528333-1856666 GCF_018324205.1 Actinoplanes ianthinogenes | reverse complement strand
GACGCGTACCCGAACGACGCCGGCAAGGCGAAGGCGCAGGAGGGCATCGCCAAGGCCAACCTCCAGATCGAGCTGAAGACGGTCAAGGAGAAGCTGGCCACCGGCAGCGGCAGCAGCAATCCGACGTATTGCAGCAGCCCGTCGAAGTACAGCGCGGCCAAGCCGTACGGCAAGGGCACCAACCGGGCGCTGTTCTACGGCAACTCCGGGCAGTCCGGCGTGCTGCCGAAGACCTGGTCGGCCGGCGACGTCACGAACGCGACCCTGGTGGTCTGCATCGGCGCCGACGCGCAGGGTTCCTCGGTGCAGACGTGCAGCTATCGGAGCAACTACGGGTCCGGCCCGAGCTACAAGGTGACGTTCCACAAGGTCAAGGTGTCGGTCAAGGCGATCGAGATCCGCACCGCCCGAGTGGTCTACAGCGGCACGATGCAGTTCGGCGGGTCCGCCTGCCCGGAGACGGTGCACTACCAGTCGGCGTTCGGCACCGACCTCGGGCCGCCGCGTCACATGGACGTCGACGTCAGCAAGTCCGACGTGACGAAGCAGTTCCAGAAACTGATCGTCAAGTAAGCGCGGGACAGGAGCGCCACCCGGCCGAGCACGACGGCCGGGTGGCGCTTTCTCGTCATGCGGATCAAAACCGCTTTTCGGTACGCCCGGAGCACGGTCTCCGGTCCACCCGCCGGGGACCGTGCTCCGGGCGTACCGAAAGCGTTTCAGCGGACCGTGAGCGTGATGCCCTCCCGGGCCGGGAGCAGTTCGCCGATGATCGGATATCCGGGGACCTCGCCGGCGATCAGCAGGCCGCCGGACGTCTGCGCGTCGGCGAGCAGCAGCAACTCGTCCTCCGTGAGGGCGCCGGTGTCGAGGTGCGGGCGGACCCAGTCGAGGTTACGGCGGGTGCCACCACTGACGTAGCCGTCGGCGAGTGCCTGGCGGGCGCCGTCGAGGTAGGGGACGGCGGCCGCGTCGACGCGCGCGGTGACGCCGCTGGCGCGGGCGAGCTTGTGCAGGTGGCCCAGGAGACCGAAACCGGTCACGTCGGTCGCGCCGCGGGCACCGGCCGCCAGGGCGGCGGTGGAGGCGGCCCGGTTCAGCTCTGTCATCGTGGCGACGGCCTGCGGGAACACCTCGCCGGTCTGCTTGTGCCGGGAGTTGAGCACGCCGATGCCGAGCGGCTTGGTCAGGGTGAGCGGCAGGCCGGGGCGGGCGGCGTCGTTGCGCAGCAGGCGGTCCGGGTCGGCGATCCCGGTGACCGCCATGCCGTACTTCGGCTCCGGGTCGTCGACGCTGTGCCCGCCGGCCACGTGGCAACCCGCCGCCCGGGCCACGTCCAGGCCGCCGCGCAGCACCTCGGCGGCCAGCTCCATCGGGAGCACGTCGCGGGGCCAGCCGAGCAGGTTCACCGCGACGACCGGGGTGCCGCCCATGGCGTAGACGTCGGAGAGCGCGTTGGCGGCCGCGATCCGGCCCCAGTCGTAGGCGTCGTCGACGACCGGGGTGAAGAAGTCCGCGGTGGCCACCACCGCGGTGCCGCCGGCGATCCGGACGACCGCGGCGTCGTCGCCACCGTCCACACCGACCAGCAGATCCGCGTTGGCGTCCGGCTGCGCGCCGCTCAGACCGGAAACGATCTGCTCCAGTTCACCGGGAGGGATCTTGCAGGCGCAACCGCCACCGTGCGCATACTGCGTCAGACGCGTCATAACGACACACACTATGACGGCAAGCTTCGGCTACGGTGATCACGGAGGCGTTCAGGCGGCTGGTGCTCCTCGCGGTCTTCAACACCGACGTGACCCGGTATCCGGGTCAGGCGGGTTCGATTCCCGTCCGCCTCCGTTCATCACCCGGGAGGTCTGTCGCCGCCACGGCATTCGTCTCCTTCGCGGCACGGGAGGTCTGCGTGGATCGGCGACGGGACATTCCCCGGACGGACGTGGTGCTGGCCGATCCCCGGCTGCGGGCCGCGACGGAGCGGCTCGGGCGGGAGCCGGTCAAGGCCGCCGTCCACGCCGCTCAGCAGCGGGCGCGGGCCGGGAAGCTGGCCCCGGAGGACGTGACGGACGCGGCCGTGGCGGGCCTGCCGGGCACCGCCGGTGGCCTGCGGCCGGTGCTCAACGCCACCGGCGTCGTGCTGCACACGAACCTCGGCCGGGCTGCCCTTTCATCCGCGGCGGTCGATGCGATCGTGGCGGCGAGCGGGGCCACCGACGTCGAGCTCGATCTGAGCAGCGGCAAACGGGCGCGCCGTGGGCGTACCGCGCTCGCCGCCCTGGCCGCCGCCGTCCCCCGGGCCGAGGCGGTGCACGTGGTCAACAACGGCGCGGCCGCCCTGGTGCTGGCCGCCACCGCGCTCGCCGCCGGTCGCGAGATCGTCGTCAGCCGCGGTGAGATGGTCGAGATCGGCGACGGGTTCCGCCTGCCCGACCTGCTGGAGTCGACCGGGGCGCGGCTGCGCGAGGTGGGCACGACCAACCGCACGTCGCCCGCGGACTATGCGGCGGCGGTGGGGCCGGAGACCGGGTTCATCCTCAAGGTGCATCCGTCGAACTTCGTGGTGCGCGGCTTCACCAGCGCCGCCCCGGTGCGGTCGCTGACCGGGTTCGGTGTGCCGGTGGTGGTGGACATCGGTTCCGGGCTGCTGGCGGCCGATCCGCTGCTGCCGGACGAGCCGGACGCCGCCGGGACCCTGCGCGACGGCGCGGACCTGGTGATCGCGAGCGGGGACAAGCTGCTCGGTGGCCCGCAGGCCGGGCTGCTGCTGGGCTCGGCGGCGCTGGTCGAGCGGCTGCGGCGGCATCCGCTGGCGCGCGCGTTGCGGGTGGACAAGCTCACCCTCGCCGCGCTGGAGGCGACCGTCGCCGGGCCGGTGCCGCCGACCTGGCAGGCGCTGCGCTACGACCCCGAGGAGCTGCGGGAACGCACGGTTCGCCTGTGCGCGCGGCTGGACCGTGCCGGGGCCGAGGTGATCCCGTCGGTCGCGGTCGTCGGTGGCGGGGGCGCGCCGGAACTCCAGCTCGCGTCGTGGTCACTGTCGCTGCCATTGGCGTACGCCGAGCCGCTGCGTCACGCGGATCCCCCCGTCGTCGGCCGGGTCGAACGGGGGCGCCTGCTGCTCGACCTGCGGTGCGTACCGTCCGCGGCCGACGAGCTGGTGCTGCGCGCGATCCTGGCGGCGGGGGACTGAACCATGTGTGTAGTGGTTGTTGCCGCGTTCGCCTCGTTCGTCGCGTCGGCCCCGTCGGCCCGTTGGGCCGCGTGCGTTGTCTTCGCCCTGTCCGCCCCGTGGGCCCGGCGGGCAGTGTGGGCCGCGTGCGCCGGCCTGGCCTCCGCGGTTTCCTCTGCCTTGGCGGCGTCCTCCTTTGCCGCGTTCGCCTCTTCCGCGGCTGCTGGGGAGCTGGTCTGACGATGCATGTGGTGGCCACCGCGGGGCACGTCGATCACGGGAAGTCGACGCTGGTCCGGGCGTTGACCGGGATGGAGCCGGACCGGTGGGCGGAGGAGCGGCGGCGGGGGATGACCATCGACCTCGGGTTCGCCTGGACGGCGCTGGGGTCGGGGGAGACGGTCGCGTTCGTGGACGTGCCGGGGCATGAGCGGTTCGTGCCGAACATGCTGGCCGGGGTCGGGCCGGTGCCGGCCGCGATGATCGTGGTGGCGGCGGACGAGGGGTGGATGCCGCAGTCGGCGGAACATCTGGCGGCGCTGGACGCGCTCGGGGTCAAGCATGGGCTGCTGGTGGTGAGCCGGGCGGACCTGGCGGATCCGCGGGCGGCCACGGCGGCGGCGCTGGCGGAAATCGCGGAGACCTCGCTCGGGCGGGTCGAGGCGGTGGCGGTCAGCGGGGTGACCGGTGCGGGGATCGATGAGGTGCGGGCCGCGCTGGATCGCCTGGTCGGACGACTGCCGACGGCGGACGCGGGTGGGGCGGTGCGGCTCTGGATCGATCGGGCGTTCACGATCCGGGGCGCGGGGACGGTGGTCACCGGGACGCTCGGGGCGGGGGTTCTGCGCGCCGGGGACGAGCTGGAGCTGGCCGGGAGCGGGCGGATCGTCCGGGTGCGCGGGTTGCAGAGCCTCGGGCAGGCGGTGGCCGAGGCGGGCGCCGTGGCCCGGGTGGCGGTGAACCTGCGCGGGGTGGAGAAAGAGCTGGTCGGGCGGGGAGAGGCGCTGCTGACGCCGGGGCGGTTCCGGAGCACCGACGTGGTCGACGTGCGGGTGCGCGGGGACGCGGTGGCGGCGCTGCCGGAGACGGTGACGCTGCACGTGGGGTCGGCGGCGGTGCCGGTGCGGGTGCGGCCGTTGGGGGTGGACACGGCCCGGCTGCGGTTGGGCCGGGCGTTGCCGCTGCGGATCGGGGACCGGGCGCTGCTGCGGGATCCCGGGCGGCACCACGTGGCCGGCGGGGTGACCGTGCTCGACGTCGCGCCACCGAGCCTGCGGCGGCGGGGATCGGGGGCGGCCCGCGCGGCCGAACTGGCCGAGATGGACGGAAGCCCCGACCTGGTCGGCGAACTGCGGCGACGCCGATTGATCCAGCGCGACGACCTGCTCCGGATGGGCTTCGCCGAGTCGTTGCCCGGCCGTGCGGCGAGTACCTCCCGGACGGCCCGCTCCGCGGCGGTCTTGGCGGCGGATCCTGGGCCTGCCGGGCAGGCGGCGAATGCTGCGGTCGTGGCGGTCGTGGTGGGGGACTGGTTCGTGGATCCCGGCTACTGGGCGGCCCTGGGGGCGCGGCTCGTCGCCGAGGCGACAGACTATGTCGCGAAAAATCCTTTGGAAACGGGCGTTCCGGTGGAGACGATGCGGCATCGGCTCGGGCTGCCGGATCGGCGACTTGTCGAGGCGCTAGTGGAGGCACCGATGAGCTTGCAGGGCGGGCGGATCGGGCCTGCGGCCTCGGGAATGCCTGCGGCCCCGGGAATGCCTGCGGCTCCGGGAGGGACTGCGGGTTCGGTGGGGGCGCTGCGGGAGGCGGTTCGGGCGGCGTTTGATGTCGAGCGGCCGTTTGTGGCGCCGGAGAGTGGGCGGCTGGCGGAGCTGGGGATCGGGGTTCGGGAGATCGGGGCGGCGGTTCGGCTCGGGCTGGTGGTGCAGCTGGCGCCTCAGGTGGTGCTTCCCGCCGATGGGCCGGGGCGGGCCGCGGCGATTCTGGCGGAGTTGCCGCAGCCGTTCAGTGTGAGTGAGGCTCGGCAGGCACTCGGGACCAGTCGCCGGGTCGCCGTGCCGCTGTTGGAGCTGCTGGACCGGACCGGTGTCACGCAGCGGGGGGCGGGCGATCGGCGTACCGTCAAGCGTCTTTGATCTTGTCGGCCCGGCCTCGGGCGGCCTCGACGGTGTAGCGGGTCGCGGAGTCGGCCAGTTTGGCGAGAGCGGCCTGGACCAGGTCGATGCCGAGGACGTCGGCCAGCCGCACCAGATAGATGGTGACGTCGCCGATCTCCGCCCGAACCCGTGGCCCGAGCTCCGGGTCGGCCATCACCTGCGCCGACTGCTCCGGGGTCAGCCACTGGAGCTCGGCGAGCAGCTCGCCGACCTCGCCGGCCAGGGCCATCGCCAGGTTCTTCGGGGTGTGGAACTGCTGCCAGTCCCGCTCGTGCGCGAAGGCGCGCACCCGTTCGGTCAGGTCCTCGACGTTCGGCACGACCGACGATCGTAGCCGTCAGCCGACGGCGACGGCGGGAGGGCCGTCGCCGTGGGCCGAGGTCAGGCGGTTGCCGGGGACTTGCGCAGGGCGTTGCTCTTGAGCTGCTCGAACTCGGCGGCGCTGATGGTGCCCGCGTCGAGCAGTTCCTTGGCGGCCGCGATCTCGCCGGCCGCGCCGGACGCCTGGGCCGGGGCCGGGGTGGCCACCTGCCGGATGTAGGCCTCCTGGCGCTTCTGCGACTCCACCGCGGCCTGCATCGAGCGCTCGGTCATGCCGTTGCCGCGGGCGATCAGGTAGACCAGCATCGCGATCACCGGCAGGAAGATCAGGAAGAGGGTCCAGAGGGTCTTTCCCAGGCCGCCCAGGTCCTTGCTCCGGAACAGGTCACCGAAGATCCAGAACAAGCACATGAACCAAGCCAGGAAGATGAAGAATTCCAGTGTTGCCAGCAGGAACGATCCGTTGTTATCGAACATGGACACAGTGCACCGCTCGACGGTCACCCTCTACCTCATCCGCAACGGACCATTTCTGTCCTGGAGTCGGGTGATGAACGTCGATGAGGCGCGGAATCGGCTCGCGGTGCGCGAGGTCAGCAAGGGCGTCCGGGATCAGGGGCGGTATCACCACTTCCGGCTGGACCGCGCCTGACATGTTGATCCACGCCGCGCTCGGGGAAGCCGCCGGTGGCCCGTTCATCCTCCACGAAGGAGAAGTCGCGGGGTGCAAGACCATGAACCTGAGCTGATGCCGTAAGCCTGTGGGTCTGAGCGGGTTTGGGGTTCGGTGAGCACCCGCAGACGGTGAAAGCATCCCAGGTGCCAGGGGTGTCAAGCGGCTTGGCCCCGTCCCGCGTCTGCCCAGGGCGCTGGGGCAGCCGGGAAGTGTCCGGCTGGTCCTGGTGGCCCTATCCGGGCATGGGTTAGGGCGGTGGGGGCCAGCCGGGGGGTGTCGGGCTGGTCCTGGTGGCCCTATCTGGGGACGGGTTAGGGCGGTGGGGGCCAGCCGGGGGGTGTCGGGCTGGTGTTGGTGGCCCTATTCGGGGGTTGGATAGGGCGGTGGGGGGCAGCTGGGGGTTGATCTCCGGGAGCAGCGGCGGACAGTGAAGAGGGCGGCGATTGGTTTGGACGCGTCAGCGGCCAGATCGCCGGCCTCGGCCCGCGCGGGAGCGTGCGGTCTGTAGAACGCTGGGCGCGCGTAGATGAAGATTTTGAAGGGTGGTGGGGTGAGAGCGCGGGGGAGCAAGAAAATGATCTCTTGTAGGCTCCGCCTGGTGGACACAGGGGATCGCTCGATGGATGAGTCCGAGTTGCGTGCGGACCGTACCCAGGAGATGTTTCTTCCCGCGGTGGTGAAGCCGGTGCCGCCGCAGCATGGCGGGGCCGAGGTGATCGAGGTCGCGGCCTATCGCGGGGACACCGTTTTCGAGCGCGAGGTGATCGAGAAGCTGGCCGCCGCCGCGGCGCGGTCGGTGCCCGGGGTGGCCGAGCTCGGTGGGGACGTGGCGCGGTTCTTCAACTCGGTGCTCGACAAGGTCGGCCTGGACAAGGTCGGCGACGCGACGCGCGGGGTTACGGCCAAGGTGGACGGCATCGACGTGGACATCACCGTGGTGCTCTGCCTGCGGGCCGGCGAGGTGATGTCCGAGGTGACCAGCGAGGTGCGCGGCCGGGTGATCGAGGCGGTGGAGAAGTACGGCGTGCACGTCAGCAACTGCACGGTCAAGGTCGACGACATCCTGATGGCCTGAGCGTGCTCCAGCACGAGCTGATCCGGCGGGTCGGCGAGCTCTGCCGGGGTGACGACGACCTGGTGGCGGCGCTGACCTATGGGTCGTTCCCGGCCGGGGAGGCGGACGAGCACAGCGACATCGAGTTCTGGCTGTTCTTCGGTTCGGCGCAGCCCAATCCGGTGGGGTGGCTGGAAATGATCGCCCCGTTCCGGCACGTGGTGGTCAACGAGTTCGGGTCGCACGTGGTGTTCTTCCCGGGGCTGGTGCGCGGGGAGTTCCACTTCGCCACGGCGGACGAGATCGGGTCGGTGCGGACGTGGCCGGCTCGCAGCGCGGACCTCGGCCGGATGATCGTGGTGGATCGGACCGGGGAGTTGCGGGCCGCGCTGGCGTCGCTGCCCTCGTCACCGGAGCTGCCGGATCCGGCGGAGCTGTGTGGGCGGTTCGCGAACTGGCTCGTGCTCGCGCACCGGGTGGCGCAGCGCGGAGAGTTGCTGCGGGCGGTGGACGCGCTGGGGCAGGTGCAGCGTCATCTGCTGTGGATGGTGCGGCTCGCCGAGGGGCGGACGGAGCACTGGCTGACGCCGTCCCGGGCGGCGGAGGAGGAGTTGCCCGGGCCGGTGGTGGCGGCGCTGGGCCGGGCTACGGCCTCGGCGGCGGATCCCGGGGCGGTGCGGGAGGCGATCGCGGCGGCGTGGGGCTGCGGGGCGGGGTATTGGCGGCGGCTGGTGGATGCGGTTCCGGAGGAGCTCTTCGCGGACCTGACCGTTTTGTCGATGGGCGCCCAGCGCCACGACTAGTGCGGCGGGGCGGTGCTCTCGCGGATCACCAGGCTGGTGGTCATCTCGACGTACGGGGTGGTCAGGGGCTCGCCACGGACCAGCGACAGCAGGGCGCCGGCCGCGTATCCGCCCATGTCGCGCAGCGGCTGGCGGACCGTGGTCAGCGGCGGTGACGCCCAGCTCGCGCCGGGCAGGTCGTCGAAACCGACGACGCTGAGCCGCTCCGGGATCGGGATCCGCCGCCGCCGGGCCGCCTCGTAGACGCCGAGCGCCATCCGGTCACAGGAGGCGAAGATCGCGGTCGGCCGGTCCGCCCGGTCCAGCAGCCGGAGCCCGGCGGCCAGCGCCGAGCCGAAGTCGAAGTTGCCGTGTTCGACCAGGTCCGGCCGGTACGCGACACCGCCCTCGTCGAGCGCGGCCCGATAACCGTCGAGGCGGGTCCGGCTGCACCGCAGGTTCGGGGCACCGGCGATCATCGCGATCCGCCGGTGCCCCAGGCCGAGCAGGTGCCGGGTGGCGCTGCGCCCGCCGGCCCAGTTGGCCGCGTCGACCGTGGGGATCTCCGCGGACACCGGGCTCGCCGGGTCGAGCGCGACGACCGGCACGTTCAGGCTGCTCAGCGCGGTCCGCATGGCATCGGTCCCGCTCTGCGCGGCCAGGATCACCCCGTCGGTGCGACCGCCCCGCAACCGGCGCAGCAGCTGGCCGGTCGCGTCGCCGCCGCCCCACAGGGTGTTCACCACGATCCCGACGCCGGCCGCCGAGGCCGCCGCCTCGATGCCGCGGATGTGCTCGGTCTCCCAGGCGCAGGTGATCTCCGGGAAGACGACGTCGATCAGGGCCGAGTGCTGCGCGTGCCGGGCCCGGTAACCCCGCTCGCGCAGCAGGCCCTCGACCCGCTCGCGGGTCCTGGGGGAGACGCCGTCCCGCCCGTTCAGCACCCGGGAGACGGTGGGGACGGACACGCCGGCGGCCTGAGCGATCGCCACCATGGTCACCCGTTCGGAGGTCATGACCGACCATCTTCCATGGACGGTTACGGCGTCAACGTCAAAAGGTGGGGCAAAGCCGGGTCCGGACCACGGTGATGATGCGCGCGGCGGCGGCCGCGCCCAGCCCCTCCGGCGCCTGCGGGGTGGTGAAACGCTGGTTGGCGGCGGCCGTCCAGTCCTTCTCCGGGCGGACCTTGAGGTCGCGGCACTGGTCACGGCCACGGTTCACCAGCGCGGCCGGATCGCCGGAGGAGACCAGCGCCGGGTCGATGCTCTTCAGGTCGGCGAGGTAGGCCTGCGTGGTCCGCTCGTCCGGCTTCGGCGGGAAGCCGAGCTGCGCCTCCATGCTGGCCCGCAGGTCAGGCTGCGACTGGCCGGACACCGGCGGCGGGGAGTTCTGCGCGGCCGGGGCGATCGTCGAGTCGGAGCCGCTGGAGCAGCCGGCGAGGGTGACGGCGAGGGCGGTGGCGGCGATGACAAGCGTGCGAGACATGCCCGGCTCAACGACGAGCGTGCGCGGTCGGGCACGGGCCCGGGTGGTCAGCTCATCCGGCGAACCGCGTCGCGCAGCCGCAGGACGTCGCGGCGGCGCTGCTCCATCGTGGTGGCGATGCCGACGAGCAACAGGCCGCTGATCGCGAGCGGCACCCACCGGGGGACGAGGTCCCAGAACCGGACGAGTTCGTGCAGCGCGATCAGCACGACGACGGTGCCACCGGCGATCACCGGGGCCTGCAGACGGGCCCGGGCGCCGATGATCAGGACCACCAGGCCGCCGACTCCCAGCACCAGGCGGCGCAGGTATTGGGGGTCGCCGGTGTCGCTGTTGGCGATGATCGCCAGGCTGGGGAGGAAGCCGGCGGCCAGGGCGGGGCCGTAGGCGGTCCAGGACGGCAGTTCCAGGCGGGATCGGCGGGCTTGCCAGCCGCCGGCCAGGGCCACCAGAGCGGCCGGGACGGTGTAGATCTCGACGGTGCCCACGTGGCGGGAGGTGAGGAACAACCACCAGCCGAGCAGGGCGCATGCGGCGGCGGCCAGCGCGTAGCGGGCGCGGATCGCTCGGTGTTCGGCGGGGCGCAGGGCGCGGATCGCCAGAACCAGGGACCAGAGGGTGGCGATCAGGGCCGCCCGGGCCGGTGTCCCGGCGATCAGCAGGGCGATCACGGCTGTCGAGTGGGCCACCGCGGCCAGGGCGGGAGCCTCGCGCGGGCGGCGGGCGGCCAGGAACCACTCCAGGGTCGCGGCGACGGCCGCGGCGGCCAGGACGGGCAGGGCGGGTTGGCGGGTGGCCAGGTCGGCGGCGGTGTAGGCGACCACGGACAGGGACAGGCCGGCGACGGTCCAGCCGGTGATCCGGGCTGGTTCGTCGCGGGCGGCGGTGCCGATCGTCGCGCCCGATATCACCAGCAGGGCGAAGGCGGCCAGCATGGGGCCCTGGAGCGGGGTGGTGCCGGCCAGGCCGGCGCCGGCCAGCCAGCCGAAGGCGACCAGCAGGGGAGTTCGCCACGGGGCGGGCACCGGCAGCAGGGTGCCCGCGATGAGGCCGGCCAGGCCGGTGACGAGGGTCGTCAGCGGAACTGCCGGCCATGGGGCGTCAGCGGCTGCGGCGGTGAGGGGGATGGCGAGGCCGGCCAGGGGCGCGACCGCCCAGACGGCGTGGCCGAGAGCCTTCATCGAGAACCACGCCGCGACCGCGCTCATCAGCACCGCTGCCACGGTCGCCCACGACCCCGGCGCCGGCTCCGGAACCACCCCCGACCAGGCCGACCCCACCGCCCGATACGGATCGACCAGCACCGCGAGCAGGTCCGGCCCGGCCGCGACGACCAGCCCGGCGACCAGCACCGCCGCCGCGCCCAGCGACCCCGGACCACGCCCCTGCGGCACCGCCGTCAGCGACGCCACCAGCAACAACCCGGCCGCCGCAGACAACGAGACCGGGTCGTCACCGAGAATCCCCCAGAGCGGCGCGCCCGCCGCGAACAGCAGCGCCACCCCGGTCACCTGCGCCACATACCCCGGCGTCCGCCGCGCCACCAGGCACAGCGCCACGGTCACCACGAGCAGGGCGCGTACCCGTACGGTCGCCGAGGCCTCCACCGCCAGCAGCCCGAACCACACCGCCGGGCCGATCGCGAGCAACCCGGTGGTCAGCCCGCCGGCCCCCACGTCCGCCCGGCGCGGCCCGGACCGCACGAGCACCGCCACACCCACGCCGGCCAGCGCGATCGTCGCGCACACCCCGGCCACGACCGCGGCCGCCCCGAAAGCGACCACCACCGCGTGCCCGCCCAGGATCACGCACACCGCGAGCCGCACGTCGAGACCGCGCACGTCGCGGGCCCGCGCCGCGAGCGCGAGCGCCACCACGGCCACGATCGTCCCGAGCACCGCGGCGCTCCACCACGGCAGCCGCAGCGCCGCCGGCGCCAGCAGCGTCACCACAGCGAGGCCGCCCAGGGCCAGGTCCGCCCGGGGCAGGGTGGGCAGCAGGATTGCGTACGCCGAGAGCACCGCCACCGCCGCGACCGGCAGATCCCAGCCCGCCCCGCTGACCGTCACGTCCCACCCGGCCGCCAGCAGTGGCCGGGCGGCCTCGGCGCTGCTCACCACGGCTCGCACGGTGGCCGCCAGAACCCCGGCGGCGGGAACCGTGGCGACCAGCAGCGCGCCGGCCCACGGCCCCTGCCCCACCGGCTCCGGCAACCGGGTGCGCAGCAGCGCGGCGGGGACGGCGACGGCCAGGGCGATCACGGCGAGGCGGAGGACGGGCGTACCGGGACTGATCAACAAGGCCCACCCGGCCACCGCGACGCAGGTCGCGATCGTGAGCAGCCCGGCCGTGACGGTCTGCGCGGTCCGGTGCCGGGCGAGCACCGCGGCGCCGGTCGCCACCGCCGTGACCAGCACCAGCGCCCCACCGGCCGCCGCTGCCCCGCTCGCGCTGCGCGCCATCGTGAGGTCGGCGACGGCCGCGGCTGCGGCGCAGGCCGCGGCGATCGAACCGCAGACGTACGCCACCAGGCCCGCCCCGGCCGGAGCGAATCGCAGCCGCCACAGCACCGCGACGTTGACCGCGGCGACCCCGGTCAGCGCCACCGACCACCCGGTCACGCCGGCGTCCGCGGCCACCGCGATCAATGGCACCACCGGCTGGACCAGGAGCAGGGCGGCGATCCGCGGCCCCGGCAGCCGGACCAGCTTGCTGTAGGCGAACGCCGTCCCGGAAGCGACCGCGCAGACCACCGCCGCGTAGGCCGCGGGCGCCATCGCGCGTACGCCGAGGAAGTCGACCGCCCAGGCCGCGTATCCGTCCAGCAGGATCATCAGCAGCCCGACCGCGGCGAGCGTCTCGGCCGCGCCGGTCAGACCCCGCCGCACCGCGAACGGCGGCACCGCCAGGATCGCCCCGGTCGCGATCGCCAGGATCGCCGCTCGCCCGACGACCCCGACCTGCGCCCAGGCCACGGCCGTGAAGACGGCCGCCGCCACGACGAGCAGCAGTCCACCGAGCGCGAACAGCACGTTCTGCGCGGTGAGGGTGGTGAGCCGGCGTTCCTCCAGCACGCCGGACGGCCGCCCGCCCCACGGCTCCGGATCCGGGTCCTCCCGCCCGGTGCGCACCGCTCGCGGAGCAGCAGCCTGCCCCGCCCGGACCGCTTGCCGGACTCGTTGCGCCGCCGCGTTCCGCCGCGCCGCCACGTCCCCGATCCACGCCTCCAGCGTGATCACTTCGTTCCGGGCCGCCCGAAGCCGCTTGTGCAGCCCCTCGAGTTCGACGTTGAGCCGGATCACCTCGACCGCATCCGTGTCTGGTCCCCGCCCGCACCCCGGGCAGCCCTGCGTCACCGACGCCACCGCCGAACAGTGCGGGCACGGATACGTATCGACAGCGGTGCTCATCGCGTCAGTCTCACCCACCCCCGCAAGCCGTAATTCCTGATCACCGCCCCTGCCCCTTGTCGCTAGTCACCTGCTCCGCGTAAAGTTGTCCCATGCCATCCATTGAACCCGAACAGGGATCCGCAGAAAGCACCACGTCCGGCACACCGGCGGCAGACCGCAGATTCGAGGAACTGCTCAAGGCGTTGCTGATGGCGAACCCGAGAGACACCCTGCGCCTGCTCTGCAACGTCCCCGTGGACGACGACACGGAGGTCGAGGTCGTGGACCTGGGTCTCGCAGGTCAGTGGGAGGCGGTGGTGCGGAGGAAGGACGCCGGCGACACCTGATCCGAGGCCGCGGATCAGGGGGCGGGTGGCGCGAGGCTCACGGCGTACCGGAATGCAGGGATGCGCAGGCGGGACCGTGAAGGAGGGGGAGCAGGGACTCCGGCGGGAGGGGCCGGGAGAACAGGTAGCCCTGTGCGGTGTCGCATCCCAGCTGCCGCAACCGGTCCGCCTGGTCCCTGGTCTCGACCGCCTCGGCGGTCACACTGCACTTCAGGGCATGCGCCATGGTCACGATCGTCCGCACGATCTGCTCGTCCACCGACGACGAGTGGCGCAGCCCGTCCACGAACGGCCCGGCCAATTTCAGGATGTGCACCGGCAGTCGCCGCAGATAGGCGAGATTCGAATACCCGGTCCCGAAATCGTCGATCGCGATCCGGATCCCCCGAGCCGCCAGCCCGTCGAGCGCCGCCAGCGGCGCCCCATCCGTGTCCATGATCGCGCTCTCGGTCAGCTCCAGGACGAGCCGCCGGGGATCCAGCCCGGTCTCCGCCAGGATCGCCGCCACCTCGGCGGGGAAACTCGGCTCCCGCACCTGCGCCACCGTCACGTTCACCGCGACGAACACATCGGTCCACGAGGCCGCCTGCGCACACGCCTCCCGCAGCACGTGCCGCCCCAGCGCCACGATCACCCCGGTCTCCTCGGCGAGCGGGATGAACGTGTCCGGCGAGAGCAGCCCGAGCAGCGGATGCTGCCACCGGACCAGGGCCTCGACCCCGCACAGCCGCTCGTCGGCGAACGCCACCAGCGGCTGGTAGACGACGGTGAACTCGCCGCGTTCGAGGGCGTCCGGGATGGCCGCGGCCAGTGTGTACCGGGCGGCCTGCCGCGCGTTGCGGTCCGCGTCGTACATCACGAAGCGGGCCTTGCCCTCCGACTTCGCGACGTACAGGGTCAGGTCGGCGGCCTTCATCAGCTCGGCCGGTGACGTGCCGGACACGTCGCTGTCGACCACCCCGATGCTCGCGGACACCCGCAGCCGGTGCCGCCCGATCTCGTAGGGCCTGGTCAGCTCGGCCAGCAGCCGTTCGGCCAGCTCCCGCATCTCGGCCGGCCCGGACGGGTCGCGGACCGCGAGGACGAACTCGTCGCCGCTCATCCGCCCGGCGATCCGGCACGGCTCGTCGGCGCACGCCGCGATCCGCTCGGCGACGGTGACCAGCAGCTCGTCGCCGACCTGGTGGCCGAGCGTGTCGTTGATCCGCTTGAATCCGTCCAGGTCCAGGTAGCACAGGCCGACCCGCCCGGCGGTCGCGAAGACCCGCTCCAGGTGGGCGGCGATCATCACCCGGTTCGGCAGGCCGGTCAGCGGGTCGTGGCTGGCCTGGTGCTCCAGGCTCTCCTTGAGCAGGCGCCGGTCGGTGATGTCGTGCACCATCGCCATGATCAGCTCGGGTTTGCCGTCCTCGTCACGGATCAGCGAGGACGTCAGGTCGGTCCACACCACGGTGCCGTCCTGGCGGTAATACGCCTTCTCCAGCCGCACGTGGTCCCGGTCGCCCCGGATCATCTCGTCGTAGAGCCGCCACATGCCGGGCGGGTCGCTGGGGTGGGCGAGCTGCGGGACCACCATCGTGCACAGCTCGTCCGGCGTGTACCCGAGCAGGTCGGCGAACGCCTGGTTGACCCGCACGATCCGCCCGTCCATGGTGCACACGCCGATCCCCACCGCGGCGCTGTGGAAGATCGCGCGCAGCCGGGACTCGCTGGCCCGCAGCGCGCGTTCGGCGGTGGCGTGCGCGTCCAGCACCGCACGGCCGAGTCGCTCCTGCTCGGCCATGGTGGCCTCGCGCAGGGCGTGCGCGTACCCCTCGGCGACCGCGGCCTGGATCTCCGCGAGCCGCGCGCTGGGCAGGGCCGCGCCGATCGTCACGATGGTGGCGGCGAGCACGGCAGGATCGGTCAGGTGGGCGTGGACCAGTTCGGCGCCGACCTCGCGGGCCGCCGCCGGATCGTCCTCGAGAAGCCGGCGGGTCAGCCGGTCCAGCAGGGCTTCCAGGGCGGCACCGTCCAGCGGCACGAAACCCTCGGGCGCCACCCGCTCCCGCCAGAGCTGGGCGAAGTCGGTCATCCCTTGCGGCCGACTCCGGCGTAGGCGCCCACCCGCTCAGGGTGCTCGTCGACCGGATCGCTCGGATCCGGCCGCCACTGCGGGATGAAGACCAGGCCAGGTTCGACCAGATCGAAGCCCTTGAAGTACGCCTTGAGCACGCTCGCCGGCCGCAGCACGATCTCCGTCCCGGTACGCCCGGACAGCCGTTGCGCCTCGATCACCTCGGGCGGCTGCCCGTCCGCCGTGGCGTGCGAGATCAGCAGGTAGCTACCCGGCACCACGGCCGCGCCGAGCGCCGCCACGAGCGCTCCCGGGTCGTCGCCGTCCGGCACGAAGTGCAGCACCCCGGCCAGCAGCACCGCCACCGGCTGGGTGAAGTCCAGCCCGGCCTTCTCCGCCTCGGCCAGCACCCGGTCCACCTCGCGCACGTCGGCGAGGATCACCCCGGTGCCCTCGATGCCGGCCAGGATCGCCCGGCTGTGCTCGACCGCCACCGGGTCGATGTCGACGTAGACCACCCGCGCGTCCGGGGCGGCGGCCAGCGCGATCTCGTGCACGTTGCCCGCGGTCGGGATGCCGGAGCCGATGTCGAGGAACTGCCGCACCCCCTGCTCGGCCAGGAACCGCACCGCCCGGCGCAGGAAGACCCGGTTGGACCGCATCGTCTCGCCGATGTTCGGCGTCATGGCGGCGATCTGCTCGGCGAGTGCCCGGTCCACCGCGAAGTTGTGCGCCCCGCCCAGGAAGTAGTCGTAGACCCGGGCGGCGCTCGGCTGGTTGACGTCGATCCCGGCCGGCACCCAGTCGTTCGGCTCCGTCACGGCCACCCCTTCACGATCCCTATCGGACAGACATCACTGTCTATCGTTCGCGGTCCGGAAAGGCAACCGTCAGAGCCCGGCGCGCAGCACCGCGGCCCGTTCGTCGTAGGGCGGGCCGGCCCGATCGACCTGCCGCAGCAGATGCTCGATCTCCGCCCGGTCACCAGGGCGTTCACCGTGCCGCAGCCGGATGCTCAGCGCCTCGGCCAGGTCCAGCCGGGCCTGTGCGCGCTGCCCGGCGGGCAGCCGTTCGCCGAGGCCGCGCCGGATCAGCGCGATGCCCTCGTCGATCCGGCCCGGCGTGTTGCAGCAGAGCAGACCGAGCGCGGCGCTCTCCCGGGCCCAGTCCGCCCCGCCCGGCGGCGCGGCGTCGATCGCGGCCCGCAGCTCCGTCTCGGTGCGCCGGAACAGCTCGTCGAGCCGGCCGGGCAGGGCCGGATCGTCCTCGGGCAGGGCGTCGGCCAGCCGGCCCGCCTGGAACATCAGGAACTGCGCACGGTGACTGTGCAGCTGGGTGCGGCCGCCGGGGACGTCCGGGTGGCGCTGCACCAGGTCGGTGAGCACGGCCAGGGCGGCGGCGTAGGGACGCTCGTCCCGCGTCTGCTCGGCCCGCCGGCTCTCCGCCTCGACGAGGTCGTCCGCAACCCCTAGCGCCGCCGCCGGATCGATCTCCGGGTCGCTGATCGCCATTTTGAGTACGGGTAGAGCGGCGCCCGGCCCGGTCCCGTCCAGCAACGCCCGCGCCTGGGCGAGCTGATCCGGCGGCGCCGGGGCGGGCCCGCTGGTTGCCGGTGCGGCCGGCGGCCGGGGAGGCCCGGTTCGTGCCGGGCTCGGGGACAGGGCCGGGGCCGGCCCGGTCGGCGCGGGTTTTGTGGCCGGCGGGGGTGGCCCTGTCCATGCGGGGCTTGTGGGCGGCGGTGGGGGCGCGGTCCGTGCCGGGTTCGCGGGCGGCGGCGGGGGTGGCGCGGTCCGTGCCGGGTTCGCGGGCGGCGGCGGGGGAGGCGCGGTCCGCGCTGGGTTCGCGGGAGCCGGGATGAACGGTGGCGGCGTCAGAGCTGTCGGCGGCGGTGGCGTCGGCCAGGTTCGCGGGTGCCGGGGGCGTGGGGTGGTCAGGTGGATCGCGGTGGCGCCGGTCAGCAGCACCAGCCCGGCCGGGATCGCCCAGATCAGGCTCAGCCCGAGCAGGGCCAGCAGCATCGTGGTGACCGTGGCCGGGAGCACGGTCAGGCACAGCGCCAGGGTCCGCCGCGCGGCCCGGCGGTCCAGCGCGCGGAACCAGGCGCTGCCGGCCATCCGGCTGACCCCGACCGCGAGCAGCGTGGTCAGCAGCGCCGCGCCGGGCAGCGCCAGCACCGGGCCGTAGGGCAGGCTGAGCACGCCCCAGAGCAGCAGGAACAGCAGCGGGAAGTGGAGCGGCGAGAGCAACCCGCCGGCGTTCAGCTCACGTCTCATCGGCCTGCTCCGCACCGGACTCGTCGGCGTTCCCGACGCCGGCCGCCCCGCCGTGTTCCTGGGTGAACGCGGCGCGCTCTTCGGTGAACGAGGCGCCGCGCTCATCAGTGAACGAGGCGCCGCGCTCATCAGTGAACGAGGCGCCGCGCTCATCAGTGAACGAGGCGGTGGGCGAGGCGGCGAACGAGGCGCCGCGCTCATCAGTGAACGAGGCGGTGGGCGAGGCGGTTAACGAGGAGGTGGGCGAGGCGGTGGCTGAGGCGGTGAGGGAGGCGGCTGGCGACGCGGTGACCGGTGTGGCGGATGGCGCCGTCGGTGGCGTGCCGCGCCACACGACCACGGCGGTGCGGTCGTCGTGGGAGCCCTGCCGCCGATACCGCAGCGCGTCGCCGACCCCGAACGGCAGGTGCGGCACCCGCCAGCGTTCGCCCAGCCACGCCCGCAGGTTTCCGGAGTTGCGCAGGTCGTTCGCGAGCCCGTCGGTGCCGAGGACCAGCACCGGAGCGGGCGGCACGTCGACCAGCTCGATCTCCTCCTCCCGTTCGCCGGGCATCGACGCGGTCACGATGTTGACCAGGCCCTCGTCGGCCGCGAACAGCTCGGCGAACTCCCCGTCGACCAGGCTGAACGCGGAGACGTCCCCGATCCGGGCCAACCGGCCGCCCGCCTCGGTGATCACCGCCACCGCTCCGACGAACCCGGCCGCGCGCGGATCCTGCCCGTAGACTCCTTCCACCAGCTCGGCGGTGCGCCGGCTGGCCTGGCGCAGCAGCGCCGCCGGGTCCGGCTCACCGGTACCCGCGTCCTCCGCCTCCGCGGCGGCGAGCAGCACCGACTCGGCGAACAGGTGCGAGCCGAGCTGGGAGACCGGCCGGGAGCCGAGGCCGTCGGCGACCGCGATGTACAGGCGCCCGGAGTCGCCGACCATGAAGTTGTAGGCGTCCTGCCGCGGATGCCCGGACGCCAGGTGGCCGGTTCCGATCATCGAAGCGGCGGCCACCCGGAAGGTACCGGCGGTGGTGCCGTCGAGGGCGATCGCCGGTGGCCGCAGCGGCGTGTCCGCGTTGAGGCGGCCCAGGTGCGGCGCCGTCGCCCGCCCGATGGTGGGCGCCTCGGAGGCCAGGTCCACCGGCCCGGCCGGCGTCGGCTCCTCGTCTGTGCGAGCCGCGGGTGGCGTGGAAGCCGCGGGGGCGCCGGGAGCCGTGGAGGCCGCGGGATGCCCGGGAGCCGTGGAGGCCGCGGGATGCCCGGGAGCCGTGGAGGCCGCGGGATGCCCGGGAGCCGTGGAGGCCGCGGGATACCCGGGAGCCGTGGAGGCCGCGGGATACCCGGGATCTGTGGAAGCCGCGGGAACCAGGGGAGGGCCGGGCGACCCGGAAGCCTCGGCGTTCTCGTCCGGCGGCGCGGGCGGCTCCGGGACCGGTTTCCGCAGGCGGGACAGGTCGGGGAAGCGGCGACGATCAGATGTGCGCATGACCACCCGATCAGATCGTCAGCGTCGGCAGCTGGGTGAACGTCTCGGTCGGGGTGTCCAGGTACAACCCCTGCGCCTTGGACGGATCGGCCAGGCTGGTCGACGTGGTCCGGATGCTGCGCACGATCGCGCTCATGATCTCCCGCACCTGATTGACCGTGTCGTCGCCCTTGGCCTGGAACGCGAACCGGGTGGCGATCTTCTGCAACGACTCCCGCTGCGACGCGCCGAACCCGAAGGTCACCACCTCCGGCGCGAACTTCCACCCGTCCCGCAGATCGCGCAGCGGTCCCACCCAGTCCTCGTGCGACTGGTGGGCGCCGTCGCTCATGAAGAAGACCACCGGCCGATAGACCGGGGTGCCCTTGGGCAGCGAGGTGAGTCCGGATTCGATCGCCTGCTTGACGCCCCGGAACGCGGCCGCGAAGTTGGTCCCGCCCTCCACCATCAGCTCCGGCAGATGCGCTTCGGCCAGGTCGCACATCGGGATGACGACCCGTGCCTCGTCGGAGAACGTGGTCAGCCCGATCCGGGCGATCTCGCCGACCATCGGGTTGACCCGCATCTCGTTCTGGATGTCGGGCAGTGCCTTGTTGACCGCCTCGATCGAGCCGCCGGCCATCGACGCGCTGACGTCGACCAGCAGGAAGACGGGGAAGACGGTGAAGAGTTCGGACTGGGTCATCGGATTCTCCTGGAAGGACGGTCAGCTGAAGGCGCTGAGAAGTTCGGCGGTGCAGATCGCCAGGACCACGCTGCTGCTGACCACGGCCGGGGTGCGGCCGGGCCGGTCGTGGTCGACCTTGAGGGTCTGGAGCAGGACGATCAGGGCGAGGATCCCGGCGACCGGGAAGAGGCAGAGGGTCATCAGGCCGATCGGCAGGTACCAGCGGATCCCGCCGTCCATCGCCCAGGTCGCGAGCGTCCCGGCCGGCTTCCCCGAGGGGTGCGGCGGGAACCGGGGCGGCGTGGGTTGCGGCGGGAACCGCGGCGGCGTGGGTTGCGGTGGGAACCGGGGCGGCGGGAACCGGGGCGGCACCGGCTGAGCCGGCGGCATCCGCGGCGGAGCCGGTGGCGGCGGCCGCATCCCCGGTGGCATCCCCGGCGGCGGAGCGGCCGGCGGACCCGGGGCCGGCGGTGGCGGGGTCGGCGGCAGCGGCGTGAACGTGACCGGGTCCAGCTTCGCGAGCGCCGCGTCGTCGTACCTGCCGTCGACGATGTACACCGCCATCAGCGTCGACACCCACTCGGCCGGCTCCGGCCGCCGGCTCGGGTCCAGCGGGTCGGTCAGCCCGCGCCGCAGCAGCGCGGCGATCCGCGGATCGAGGTCGGCCGGGATCTGACCGGGCGGCGCCCACTTGCCGTTGACCTTCGGCAGGTTCCCGCCGGCCGGCAGCAGCAGCCCGCGGTAGAACGCGAGCGCCAGGCAGTACCAGTCGCTGTAGTGGTCCTGGGCGGGCACCACCCGGTCCACCACGCGCGGATCGGTCCAGTAGTTCGCCTGCACCCCGCTGACCGGCGGCGGGTCCTGCGGCACCATGCCGTCACAGTCGATCAGGTACGCGGCGGGCTCCGGCCGCAGCGTCCAGGCCACGTTCTTGGCGTTCACGTCACCGTGCACCAGCCGCTTGCTGTGCACGAAGGCGAGGATCTCGGCCATCCGCAGCAGCACCACCATCCGGTACGTCGCGGCCGGCGGCTTGGACCGGCGCATGACCAGGAACTCGATGGTGTTCACGCAGTTCAGCGTCGGGTGGAAGTAGCGGTCCGGGATGGCCGGCAGGACACAGCCGACGATCCGGCCACCGGACCCGCGGACGATGTCCACCGGCCAGTTGATCGACGACTCGGGCCGCGACCCGATCTCCTGCCCCTGCCGGATCAGTACGTCCCGGCCGATCTCCACCAGCCGTTGCAGGTGCTCCGCGGGCGGCGCCTTCTCCGGCGAGTGGTACTCCTTGTACACCCACTTCGGATCGGTGGTGCGGAAGATGCTGCCCACCCCGCCCGCGTTGATCGCCTCGCCGACCACCGTGTAGTCGCCGTGCGCCCCGCGCACCCTGCGGGTCGTCTGTGCCGGGCTCATGCCGCCACCTCCGCTTCGCTCCGGCGTCGGCATGAGCTGATGACTGAGCTGACCGATTCGCTCGCAAGCTCGCTCATGCGGTACCCAGGCCGGAGACGGAGTCGATGGTCCCGGTGATCCGGCCGGAGTTGCCGCACCGCGGACAGGTGAAGATCTCCCAGCTGTCGTCATAACAGCTGAGCTCCTTGCACCGGCCGCAGTGCACGAACCCGTCGGCACCGCAGTAGGGACAGCCCGGGTAGTCCGGGGTGGTGCCGAACCCGCCGTGCACCGGGCCGCCGTCACCCGGTGGGATGACACTTCCCGGTCGCTGCTTGGACGCTCCCACCGCCAGGAACATGCTCCCGTCCCAGCGGAACCGCAGGACCGTGGGCAGGCGCTGCGAGCTGCAAACCATGCTGACGAACATCACTTCCTGGTCCATCGCCGGCGCGCTTCCTCTCGTACGTCTTCTTCGCGTCCTCATCTGACGGACAGGACGGCGCGGCTCCGGGCGTACGAAAACGGTCCGTCAGATTCCGGTGGTGAGACGACCTGGAGGTGGCGGGATGACCGAGGCGGGGATCGGCGTGCGGTGCGCGGCCATCGGCCGCGCCGCACGCGGCGAGGGAGATCTCGACGCGGCGGTCGCGGACCTGTTGCGGATGCCGGCCGGATTTCCGGTACGCGGACCGCTGGCCGCCGCCCTGATCGGCAGACTGTTGCGGGACACCGCCGACGGTTCCGACGTCCGCCGGATCCAGCAGGTCGACGCGCTGCTGACGCTCGCCGACGCCGATCCGCCGGCCGACCCGGGGTGGCCCCGGCGGCGATGTGCCGCCCGGGCCGCGTCGATGCTGCTGGCGATCGCCGAGTCGAGGCTGGCCGACCCGCGTGCCGCGCTCGCCGAGCTGGCCACGTTCCCGGACGACCCGGCGGCCCGCACGCTGGTCGGGCTGGCCCGGATGGCGGTGCTGCGGGAGCAGGCCCGGGCCGACGGGGACGAGGCGCCGCTGCTGCGCGTCGACGAGGAGATGGCCGCGATGCGGGAGCGGGCCGCGGGGCTTCCCGGGGCGGCCGCCCACGTCGATCTGCTCGACGCCGCGTATCGCGCGTGGACCGCCAACGAGCGGGGGGAGAATCCGGCTGCCGCGTACCGTGAACTGGGAAAGGTCTTCGATCGGCTGCCCGCCGGGCATCCGATGCGATCCGGCCTGGACGACCTGATGCGGGCCGCGGAACCGTTCGCCCGGCTGCTCGACGACCCGCACACCCCGCTCGACCCGGAGCAGGTCGCCGCGCTCGGCGACCTGGCCGCCCAGCCCGGTCTGAGCGACCACGACCGGGCGCTGCTGCTCGGCGGCGCGGGGCTCGCCGAGTTCGCCGCGGACAGCGACCGGGACCGGGCGGACGCCGGGATCGACCGGATCCGCCAGGCGCTGCGGGTGCTTCCGGCCGGCAATCCGCAGCGGGTCGGTCAGCTCGGACTGCTCGCCTCGGGCCTGTTCCGCCGGAGCGAGCTGGGCGGCGGGATCGCCGACCTGCGGGCCGCGGCCGAGGCGCTGGAGGAGGCGCGGACGCTGGCCGGTGGGCCGCGGCACCCGCTGTGGGCGACGATCAACGAGATGCTGTCGGTGGCCCGGCGGCGGCTGCCCGGCAGCACCGACGCCGGGCGGGCGTCGCTCGACGGGCTGCGCCGGCACGCGTGGCGGGCGTTGATCCAGTCCAGCCCGGCGGCGACCCGGTCGGCGGTGCGGGACGCGGCCCGGGACGCGGTCGACGTGGCGCGGCAGTTCCTCGGCGACGACGATCCGGCGGGGGTGCTGCGGGCGCTGGACTCGGGGCGGGGGCTGGCGCTGTACGCGGCCACCGAGACGGCGGGGGTGGCGGAGCGGCTGGACCGGGCCGGGCACACCGGGCTGGCGCGGCGCTGGCGGGCGGCCCAGGCCGGTGGCGATCCGGGTGATTCGGGGAGCGGGCCCGCCGCGGTGCGGGCTTCGCGGGCCGGTGGTGATCCGGGGAGCGGGCCCGCCGCGGCGCGGGCTTCGCGGGCCGGTGGTGATCCGGGGAGCGTGCCGGCTGCGCTGCGGGCCGAGGTGTGGTCGGCGCTGGCCGAGAGCGGGGACACCGCGCTGCTCGACCCGCCGTCGCTCGACGAGATCCAGGCCGCGCTGGCCCGGCTGGACGCCGACGCGCTCGTCTACCTGGTGCCGGCCGACGGGGTGCAGCCCGGGTTCGCGGTGCTCGCGCCGGTGAGCGGGCCGCCGGCGTACCTGATCCTGCCGTTCCTGCGGGTCGACGCCGAGGTCGACGTGGAACGCTACCTGCGCAGCCTGGCCCGCGACCTCGGACCGGCCGCGGCGCCCGGCGGCGACGACCTGGCCGGCGCCGTCGACCGGATGTGCGACTGGGCCTGGCGTGCGGCGATCGGCCCGCTGATCGAACGCGCCCTGCCCCAGGTCACCCAGCCGGTCCCGGGCCGGGTGCCGCGGGTCGTCCTGGTGCCGATGGGCGAACTGGCCCGGATCCCGTGGCACGCGGCCCGCGGCGGCGACGGCCGGTACGCCGTGCAGCGGATCGCCGTCTCGCAGGCCGCCTCGGCGCGGATGCTCTGCCACTCGGCCGCCCTGGCACCGGTGCCGGTCAGCCCGCTTGGCCTGGTCGTCGGCGACCCGGACACCGGCGGCGCGGCCCGGGACCTGCCCGCCGCCCGGGTCGAGGCGTTCGCGGTGCAGCGCACGTTCTACGGCGGGGCCCGCTACGTCGGCCGGCTGCCCAGCGGGAAGGTCAGCCCGTCCGGGGCGGGTACCGCCGCCGAGGTGCGTGCCTGGCTCGGCGGCGGTGGGACCTGGTCCGGTGATCTGCTGCACCTGGCCTGCCACGGGGTGGTCGACACCGCCGCCGGGGAGGCGTATCTGCTGCTGGCCGGCGGCGACCGGCTGACCGCGCGGGACCTGGCCGGCGGCCGGGACCTCGGGCTGGTGGTGCTCGCGGCCTGCCACACCGGGCGGTCGGTCCACGGGTACGACGAGGCGTACAGCCTGGGCACCACGTTCCTGGCGGCCGGGGCGCGCTCGGTGCTCTCCACCCAGTGGGCCATCCCGGACGGGGCGACCGCGCTGCTGATGGTCGTCTTCCACCACCACCTGGTGGTCCGGGGGATGCCGCCGTGGCAGGCGCTGCGCGAGGCCCAGCTCTGGATGCTCGACCCGGACCGGGACCGGGATCTGCTGCCCGGGCCGCTCCGCGCGCAGCTCGACCGTGCCGACCCGGCCGACCTGGTCGCCTGGGCCGGCTTCACCCACTGGGGACAGTAGGAGCCGACCATGTACGACGACCGCATCACCGCCCTGCGTACCGAGCTGTCCCGGCGCACCGGCCCGGCCCGGTACCGCCCGCTCGCCGAACTCGGCCAGTTGCTCGCCGCCCGGGCCTGGGAGACCGGCATCGGCACCACGGGGGCGAAGCCCGACGTGGACGCGGCCATCGAGGCGCTCACCGAGGCACGCTCCTGGAGCGATCCGGAGGATGTCCACCGGGCTCGGCTAGCGGCGATCCTCGGGAGCATGCTGGCGGGTCGGGTGCTGGCGTACGGCGGGCCGGACGCCGATCGGGAGCGGGCCGTCGAGATCCTCGAGGAGGCGCTGGACGGGCCGGCGGTGCGGGGGCCGGTCGACGACGGATGCCAGCTGTTTCTCGGGCTGCTGTTGATGAGCCGGGCAACGGGGTCGCTGCGGGACAGCAATCTGCTGCTCACGGCCGTCCGGACCGGCGCGTCGCTCGCCGGGACCGGTGATCTGGACCGGGCCATCGGGCTGTTCGAGCCGCTGATCGCGCGCCATCCGGCCGATGCGGAGATCGGGCGGATGGCGCGGACGTCCCGGTCGGCGGCGGAGGCGATGCGGGACCTGATCGGTGGGTTGGGTGGGGGAGCACCGGGTTTCGACTTCGGGGCGATGATCGGGGCGTTGCGGCGCTTGCAGGAGACCCAGCAGCCGGCCGCCGGGATGAGGGTGCCGATGCCGTCCTTCCTCGACGCCGAAGCGATGATCCGGGGCGACGCCCTGGATTACCCGGTCGCCGTGGTCACCGCCACGCCCGCTCCCGCCACGCCCGCTCCTGCCCCGGCCGCTCCCGCCCCGGCCGCTCCGGCCCCGGCCGCTCCGGCCCCGGCCGCTCCGGCCCCGGCCGCTCCGGCCCCGGCCGCTCCGGCCGCTCCGGCCCCGGCCGCTCCCGCTCCCGCTCCGGCCGCTCCGGCCCCGGCCGCTCCGGCCCCGGCCGCTCCGGCCGCTCCCGCTCCCGCTCCCGCTCCGGCCGCTCCGGTCGTGCCTCGGCAGCGGGTGAGCGCCGACGCGGTGGACGCGCTGCGTCGGTCGGCCCGGGAACGGCTGGTTCGCGGCGCCGGACTGTGGACCGCGGTCGCCACCCGGCTGCTGCCCGGTGCGGCGCCGCTTCCGGCCGACGTGGTCGACGACCTCGCCGGGATCACCACGGCGGTCCTGCACCAGGGCGGCGCCCGGGCCGGTGACCACGTGCTCGCGGCTTTTGCCAGATATCAGCGCAGCAGACTCAGCGGCAGCGACGCGGGGGAGTGGGACGACGACCCGCGGATGGCCGGCCGGCATCTGCTCGACGCCGCCGATCTGCTCCTGACCGAACCCGCCGACCTGTTCTCCGTGACCTGCACCCTGGCCGACCTGCTCGACCGGCAGTTCCCGGCCGGTGCCGTGCGGACCGGCCTGGAGGAGCGGCTCGCCCCCGCCCTGGAAGCGGTCCGCCAGGCCGGGGCGCAGGCCCTCGCCATTCCCCGGCCCGGCGGTTTCACCCTGGTGGGCGCCACCACCGCGGACCGGGTCATCGCCCTCGGTCCCCGCCCGTTGCCCGGCTGTGACGGAGTCGTCTCCTACGTCCCCACGGTCGCAACCCTGATCGACCTGGCCCAGCGACCCCGCCCGGCCGAACGCATGCCGGTCTTCCTCAGCGATCCGAGTGGTGCCTCGTCCGCGCTCTACGAAGCCTTCTACCGCCACCCCGCCGCAGCCGACCGTCTCGTCTCCTACCTGGACGAGTCCAGCACCCCGGAGGAACGGCACGGCCTGGCGATCCTCAGCCGCCCCACCGGCACCGACTTCCCGGATCGCGCCGACGCGCTTCTGGCCGCCGGCCTGACCAGCGTCATCGGCTGGCACCGCCCGGTCCCGCCGGAGGCAACCGCCCCCGCCCTCTTCGTCCTGCACCATCACCTGCTGAGGCAGCGCCAGTCCCCGCCTGTCGCCGTGCACCGGACCCGCGAATGGATGCGTGACCCCGCCCGCCCCGACATCCCCGGCCTGCCGATCCGCCCCGCCGACCGGAGCCTGCGCGACCACGCCGACGCCCTCCTGGCGCGAGGCATCTGACGCGGATCAGCGTCCGATTTCGGTCAGCAGGCCGGCGGACCGTGCGACCCGTACCGGGAGACTCTCGTCCCACCGCACCGTCCCCAGTGCGCCGAACGGCACCACCACCACCCGCCCGGGAACCCCGGCGCACCGCCCGAGCAGTTCCTCCAGCACCGCCTGCCCAGCCCAGTCCCGCAAATCCTCGATCCGGGCCCCGAGCAGCGGCGACGTCACCACCTCGACCGACCCGTCCACCGTGATGACCACGGCCCGCCCCGGCAGCACCTGCACCAGCACGTCCGCGTCCACCTCACCCAGCGCCGCCCGCACCGCGCCCAGCCCGACCGGCGCGGCCGTCCGTCCCAGCTCCCGGTTCCGCGCCGCGTCCAGCGCCACCACCAGATCCTCCGCGGCCCCGGGGTCGCTTCCCAGGTCGGCGGCACACCAGCCGATCACCTGCGCCACCCACTCGGCCTGCTCCTCGACGACCGCTCCGGTGGCCGGGTGGCGCAGGGCGTCCAGGCCCAGGCGGCGTACCCGGGCCAGGTCCGCGGTGCCGCTCAGGCGCAGCATCTCGCCGAGGGCGATCCTCAGATCCGTGCCCTCCACGGTTCGCGGACCGCCGTTCAGTCGCATCGCCCGCTCGTGCAGCCGCACCGCGTGCGCCGCCGCCTCCAGGTCCCCGATCAGGCCGCGGGCCAGCGCCGCGTCCACGTTCGCGGCCAGCGCGGCAATCCGGGCCCGCAGCGGCCCGTATCCCTCGGCGACCCGGTCCACCAGCAGCTCCAGGGCATCCCGCGCGGACCGCACGCCCGCCAGGTCACCTTTCTGCCCGGCCTGCACCGCGGAGGCCGCCGCCACGGTCATGGCCCCCGCGACCTGCATGACGTCCATCTGCCCACCGCCCGCCGCGCCGGCGCCGATATCCGGGATTCCGGGCATCTCCCCGTGGCCGGCCAGTGAGCTGAGCACGCCCCTCACGGTTCGCAGATACGGTTCCGCCTCGCTGCCGTCCACCAGGCCCTCGACCTCACCGGCCAATGCCCGGGCCCCGGCCAGATCGCCGTCCCGCAGCTTCGCCATCACCCCGATCAGCAGGTCACCGGCGGCTGCGCCGGACGGCGCCGGTGCCGGCGGGGGCGGCGTGCCGCTCCGGGCGGTGAGGGCGTCGTACTGGCGCAGCAGCGTGCGCACCTGCGCCAACGACTCCGCCCAGTCCGGGCCGCCGTCGCGGGCGCTCTCGGCCAGCGGCAGCAAGGCGCGCACCCGCTCGCCGTCGAACGGGCCCAAGTCCGCCTTGACGGCCATCACCTCCGCGCAGGCGAGCAGTCCGGCCAGCACCGCCCGCTGCTCCGGGTCCTCGGCGCGATCCAGCACCCGGAGCCCGTCGGCGATCAGGGCCCGGATCGGCGCCGGCCCCGCGCCGACGCCTGTCCGTCCGCTTTCGATCAGGCCGACCTCGGTGCGCAACCGCTCCTGCATAACCAGCACCAGCACGTCGTCCGGCAGCTCGCGCCGCCGCAGTTCGTCCAGGGTTCGCGCCGAACTCTCCTGCGCGGCGACGTCGCGGTGCTGAAAGCCGGTCATCCGCTCCGCCGCCGCGCTCTGCAACCGCTCCCGCCAGTCCTCGCCGCTCACGAGGGATCCCCGCCGAGCGCCGCGCCCTCGCCGAGCCGCGGCACGAAGATCTCCAGCGGCACCGTCGCCGTGGTCCAGTCGTACGCCCCGCCGCCGTCCCGGGCCGCCCCGAGATCCCGGTGGACCGCCGCCTCACCCAGCCGCTCCAGCAGCCCCCGCCGCCCGAGGGCCCCGCGGCTCGCGACCGGTTCGCCCAGCTCCGGCATCAGGAACGGCTGCTGGCTGAACTGCTCCTCGGCCACGAACAGCTTCAACCGGTCCCGCACCCGGACACCCGGTTTGACCGGCGCCCCGTCCGGCAGGAACGCGCGGACCCGCTGCCCGTCGAGTGCCACCCCGCGCTCGCCCGGCCCGATGAAGTCCCCCGGGAACAGCAGCGCGTGCACCTTGAACCGCGGTGTCAGGTCGAGCAGCACGCAATACAACTTCCGATCGCTGGTGTTGTGCAGCCGCAGGAGGAACTCCGGCGGGTGCCAGCCGGTGCCCGACCACCGGTACGGCAGCCGGTACACCCCGTCGACCGAGCCCAGCGACTCCCCGCCGGTCCGAGGCGCCAGCGCCTGCCCCGGCTCCGGCCTGATCAGCTCGATCCGCACCGCCCCGCTCAACGACGGCGCCGGATTGTCCAGCCGGGCCAGCAGCCGCCACCGCGCGATGTGCTCGATCGCCGCCACCGCCCGGTCCGCACCCACCTCGGCCAGCGCCCCGCCGTGATGGTCCACGATCGTGACCCGCCCGGCCCGACCGGCTCGGACCCGCAGATCCGGCACCGTCAGGTCACCGGAAACCACCCGCACATGCGGCGACCCGGCAAGCCCTGCGAACCCGGCCGCGTCGACAGCCACCGTCGTCCGGGGCAGCGGCACCTCGGTCACCACCACCGGAAACTGCTCGCCCACCCCCGGCGTCCACCCGTCACCGGGCTCGACCAGGCTGGTCACCGCCCGCACCCGGGTGACCACCGCCTCCTGCTCCGGCCCGCCCCGTGCACCCCCACCCGCACCCCGCCGTCCTCGGGCAGCCCGTGCACCATCCCCGCGTCGATCACCCACCCCTCCCGGGTGAACCGCATCCGCATGCCGGTTCCCACCCGGCGCACCGTCCCGTCCAGGAACACGTGGTCGGCGAGCGGCGAAGCACCCGGCCGCAGCTGAGGCACCTGCCGCCGGGACCGGAACTCCACCGCGGTCTGCGTGGCCGCCAGCAACTCCCGATACGTGGCACCGGGGCCGAGCCGCCGCACCGCGTCCAGCAACGCCCAGCTGAACACCCCGTGCACCACGCCGCCGATCGTGCGTTCCTGCGCCGACTCGTCCGACCGGCAGGCGGCCAGCGCCACGTGCTCCGGGGCCGGCCGCCCGGCCCGCCGCAGCACCTCCTCGGCCAGCGAGTCCAGGCCGCGTTCCGGGGCCGGCGGCACCGACCGGGCGCGCGCCGCCGGTTCCTGGTCGGCGAGTTCCCGGGTGGCGCCGTCGGCGTGGCAGCTGTCCAGCACCACGGCCACGTGACCGGCCCGTTCGGCGATCACGTCGAGCAGCACCGACAGCTCCTTGTCCCACAGGTCCGGCACGCCCGGCGTCCGGCTGTCCGCGCAGACCAGGGTTTGCAGCATGCCGGTCGGTTCCCGGAACCATGCCCATGCCGGTACGGCCGCGGCCGACCCGTGCCCGGCGAACCAGAACAGCGCCGTGTCCGCCTCACCCGCCCGGCCCAGATGGGCCCCGATCGCGGCGACCACCGCGGCCCGGGTCGCCTCGCCGTCGAGCAGCATCCGGGTGTGCACCCGGCACCCGGGCGCCGCGTCGGCGGTGAGCTGGGCGGCCGCGGCGCGGACGTCGTTGGCGCACCCGTGCAGAGACGGGATGTCCGGTGACTGGTACCGGTCGATGCCGACCAGCAGTGCGTACAGATCCCCCATGAGCGTCCCCTCCGGCGGTCGGCAACCACGACACCGGTGTCTGACGGACCGGACGGGCCGGTATCCACCGGAAGGGTCGCCCGGGGTCGACGGATATCGCCGTGGGTGGGGCTATTGGTACTGAACGCGTACCTGAACCGGGTTACCCCGCGGGCCGGGCTCTCGCGAAGTGCCGGGCGGCCCGGCAAAGCTGCAAGTCGGCGAAGGCCAGGCGACAAGGAGTTCAGGTGGGCGAGACGAGCGTACGAATCCGGCCGGCGCGACCCCCGGGCGGCACGCTCTACGCCTCGAAGGCCGCCGGGCCACGGGACGCGGCGACCGGCGTACGCATGCTGTCCGATCTTGCCGCGGACGGTCTGCTCGCCGCGGCCGCGGCCCCGGGCAGTCCCCGCCGGGCGGCTCTGACCCGGGCCGCCTACGACCTGGTGTGGCCGATCGTGTTCACCCGGCTGACCCGCCGCGTCGAGTTGCGGCGCGGCCATCCGGCCTGCGCGTCCGGTGTGGAGCGGCTCGCCGACGGGTGCCTGGACCGGTTCCACGACGACGTCGAGGCGGTTGTCGACGACCTGCTCACCCACGCCCACCGGCCGATTCTGCGCCTGGAGGCGTGGGTGGCGGCCCGGGTCGGCGCCGCGACCGTCAACGCGCACCGGCGCCGCCGCGGCGAACGCGGCGCGCTGCAACGGCCCCGGCTGCCCGGGTGGCTCGCCGCCGAGCTGGGCGGGGACCGCTGGCTGTGTGCCCTGGCGATCGACATCCTGGTCTGGGTCGGCGTCCGGGGCACCGCCGGGACGGGCACCTGGCCGCTGGAGTCGTGGGCGCAGGACCGGGCCCGGCACACCGGTGACTGGGTGGCCAGCGACCCGGGCACCGTGGCGCGCGAGGTCGACCGGGTGCTGGCCGCGATGCGACGTCGCCCGTCTTGGTACGAGTCGTTCGTCGAACGTCCGCTGGGCGCCAAGCAGCCGCCGGTCGCGGTGGCGAGCGTCGACGCCTGGGGGGAGCCGGTCGCGCCGTTCCCGGTGTCCGCTCCGGATCAGCAGGTCGAGTCCGAGTTGCAGCGCCTCGCGGCCGAGGCGGTCCGCACCCTGCGCGCCCGCCTGGCCACCGGCGAACCCGCCGAGCCCGCCGTGGTCGAGGTGATCCGCACGGTTTTCGGCGGCATGCTGACCAGCACCCTGGACCAGCCGCCCCACCTCACCTGCGATCCGGTCGGCGGCATCACCGGCGCCCTCACCGAGCCGGCCCGCCGCGACCGGATCGTCGCCGCGGCCCTCACCATCGTCGCCGGCCCGGACTGACACCGGGCGGCACCCGCGGCGCGGCGCGTCCGTCAGAGATGGGCGGACCCCGGGAGGTGCCATGGCGGGTGCAGAATCTTCACATGATCACCAGGTGCGGACACCGCTGATGGAGCTCAGCCCCGAGCAGGCCGCCCGCCTGCGGCGCCTGCTCGAGGACGAGCTGCGAGCCGCCGCCCGGGCCGCCCGCGACGACGGCGTCCCGGCCACGGTCCTGGCCGACGAGCTGGCCGCCCGCCGCCGGGCGCTCGAGGAGCTAGCCCACGATCTCGCCGATGAGCCGGACGACCCGGCCGATCAGGGCGTCCCGGGCGACGGGGTCACCGAGCAGCGCTGACAGCCGCGCCTCCGCCCAGGCCCCGGCCCCCGGCGGCCGATCGATCTCCTCCACCCCGGTCCCGTCCAGGAACAGCGTCCGCAGCACCCGCTCCACCGTCCCCGCCACGTCCCGCCCCGACGCCAGGCCCGCCGCGAGCGCCTGGACCGCCGCCGCCGCGGTCTCCACGATCCGGGTCTCGGCGATCTCCCCGGGATCGGCGGTCAGCGGTCGCGGATCGCCGGGACTGTCCCCGGGCGACCCGGCCACCGGCGCGGTCTTGCCGCCCAGCGGCCGTTCCACGTGCGCCGCGTACCAGTCCGGTCGCCGGCGCATCGCCGCCAGCACGACGTCGACCTCGGCCTGCACCCGGGCCGGGGTGCTGCCCTCCCGGTCGCCGGTGAACGCGGCCCGGTCCCGCGCCCACACCTCGATCGGCCAGAGCACCGCGCCCGCTCCGACCGGCAGCCCGACCCAGACCAGCAGGCGCAGCGCCAGCTCGTGCAGCCACGGGTCGTCGGGCAGGGCGGCGGCCAGCGTCCGGGTCATCCGCGGGCGTTGCAGGGCGCCCCGGTCGCCGCGCCGGCGGCGGTGCCCGTCGATGGTGGCGTTCGGCGCCCGGGCGGTGAGCCACGCCTCCAGGTCGTGGATCGGCCGGCTGGTCGCGAAGAGGTGATCGACGACGGCTTCCACGTCGTCGTGGAACCCGTCCAGGCAGGGACCGTCGAGCAGGCGCAGGCCCCGGGCGCAGCGCGCGTGGCCGCGGCGCTGCTCCAACCGGCGGGTGACCGCGTCGAACACGATCGGATGGGCGACGCTCCACGCCGCCCGGTAGAGCGCACGCCGGGCCGCGCCCGAGGTCGTGCCGAGCTCGCCGCGAGCGGCGAGCTCGCGCAGAGAGGCCGGTTCGCTGGAAGGTGCCCCCCACCCGTCAGCGACAGTCATCAGACCCTCACTTTCAGTTATGAAACCTCCGTCTGGCCCGCAGGTCCGGGCCGGTGGAAGCACATTGGAGCACCCTCGGGGCAGTGACTTTCCGTTATATGGCGGAGTCCGCTCAGGTCCACTCGGCGTTCTCGACCAGATCGCGCAAGCCGTCCTCGTCGAGCACCACGATCCGCCGGTACCCGGTCCGCAGCAGGCCGTCGGTGCGCAGCTGGCGCAGCGCCCGCTGGACGGTGTCCTCGCGCGCGCCGATCAGGTAGGCCAGCTCGGTCTGGGACAGCTCCACGGCGATCCGCACGCCGTCCTCGACCGCCTCGCCGCAGCTCGTGGCGATCTCCAGCAGCACCCGGGCCAGCCGCACGTGCGCCGGGAAGGCGGAGAACTCGGTGCGGCGCTCGTTCGCCCACCGCAGCCGCCGCCCGATCGTTGCCGCGACCTGCACCGCCACGTTCGGATGCCGGCCGACGAAGTCCATGAAGTCGCGCTGCCGAATCACCGTGGACACCACGTCGCCGCAGGTGGTCACGGTCGCGGTCCGCTCGCTGCCGGTGAACGCGGCGAACTCGCCGACGATGTCCCCGGGCAGCCGGATGGCCAGCAGCCGCGGCACCCCGCCGACCTGCCGGGTCACCTTGACCTGTCCCTCCCGCAGCACCTCGACCTGGGTGTCCCGATGCCCCTCGGCCAGCAGCGTGCGCCCGGCGGGCAGCCGTCGCGTGGCGCCCAGTGCGAAGAGCTCGTCCCGCTCGGCCGCGGTGATCAGGTCCAGGAAGGACCCCGGCGCCCACGCCGGCTCGCCAGCACCCGTCATGCCGACATTGCATCCGTTCGCCGGTCGGCTTCGCAACACCACAAACCGCTTTCGATACGCCCACCGCCCTCCCGGACCCGCTGGTTGCGGTTCTGCGCGCCAGGCCACCCGGGCTGTCGGCCGCCGGTCACCGCCGACCGATGCTCCGGTCCGCTGTCCACTCGCCGCCCGAAGTCCGACTTTTCCGGTACGCCCGCAGCCGTGCCCCGGGCAGCGTCCCCTGCCTCGCAGTGCACCACCCCGGCTGGCCCTGGTGGCCCTATCAAGGCGCCCGATAGGGCCGTGGGTGCCAGCCCGGTAGTCGGGGCTGGTCCTGGTGGCCCTATCGGGGCGTGGGATAGGGCCGTGGGCGCCAGCCCGGCAGTCGGGGCTGGTCCTGGTGGCCCAATCAAGGCGCCCGATAGGGCCATGAGTGCCAGCCCGGCAGTCGGGGCTGGTCCTGGTGGCCCTATCGGAGCGTGGGATAGGGCCATGGGCGCCAGCCCGGCATTCCCGCCAGCCCCGGCAGTCGGGGCTGGTCCTGGTGGCCCTATCGGGGGATGGGATAGGGCCGTGGGTGCCAGCTCGGTAGTCGGGGCTGGTCCTGGTGGCCCTATCGGGGCGTGGGATAGGGCCGTGGGTGCCAGCCCGGCATTTCTGCGAGCCCGGCCGGCTCGCGTGGCCGGGACCGGGAATTCCGCGTCGTGGGGTGACGCTGAGGTCGTACCGTCAAGCGGGTCTCAGCGGTCGTATTGGAAGATCTTGGCGGCCAGGTCGGCCATCACCTCCGTGGCCCCGGCGCCGATCCCGAGGATCCGGCTGTCGCGGTAATGCCGTTCCACCTCGGACTCGCGCAGATAACCCATCCCGCCGTGCAACTGGACCGCCTCGTCGACGACGTGCTTGCAGGCCTCGACCGCGGCGTTCTTGGCCAGGCAGACCTCGCCGGCCACCCACTCGCCGGCGGCGTGCCGGGCGGCGACCCGGCGGGTGAACGTGCGGGCCAGCTCGATCCGCTGCCGCATCTCGACCAGCTTGTGCCGGACCACCTGCCGGCTGATCAGCGGCCGGCCGAACGTGTCCCGCCGCCGCACCTGCTCCAGGGTCAGGTCCAGGCAGCGCTGGGCGACCGAGTAGGCGTGCACCGCCGCGATGATCCGCTCCGGCACGAAGACCTGGGCGATCAGCGGGAAGCCGCCGTTCTCCGCGCCGACCAGGTTGGCGGCCGGCACCCGGCAGTCGGTGAACGACAGCTCGGCGGTGTCGGAGCAGAGCCAGCCCATCTTGTCGAGCTTGCGGGACACCGCGAAGCCGGGCGTGCCGCGCTCGATCACCAGCATGCTGATCCCGGCCGAGCCGGGGCCGCCGGTGCGCACCGCGGTGGTCACGAAGTCGGCGCGGGTGCCGGAGGTGATGAACATCTTGGCGCCGTTGACCACGTAGTCGTCGCCGTCGCGGACCGCGGTGGTGCGCAGCGCACCGACGTCGGAACCGGCGTCCGGCTCGGTGACCCCGAGCGAGCACAGCACGGAGCCGGCCAGCGCGGGGCGGACGAACCGGTCGATCAGTGCCGGGTCGCCGGTCGCGATCATGTGGGGGAGCGCGATGCCGTGGGTGAACAGCGCGGCGTGGCAGCCGGACGAGCCGCCGGCCTCCAGGAACGCCTCGGTGGCGACCACCATGTCGACGGTGTCGCCGCCGTCACCACCCACCTCCTCCGGGAAGCCGACGGCATAAAGTCCCGCCTTCGCGGCGCCGGCGTGCAGCTCGCGGGGGATCTCGCCGGCTCGCTCCCAGTCGTTCAGAAAGGGCAGGACCTCTTTGCGTACGAAAGAAGCCATCGCCTCCCGCAGTGCGGTGCGTTCCGCGGTCTCGAACGGGTCTTCGTACATCCTCAGGTTCCCTTCGCGCGTTCGACGAGGGTGTCCGGGGCGCGCCGGCCGAGCAGGATCGCGGCCGCCCTCTTCCACCGGCGGATCAACAACTCGCGGCGGCCCAGCTCCCCGCTGACGATGCCGGTCATCACCAGGCCGGTCATCACCTCGAAGGTCATCTGGACCACGGTCGGCACCCGGGGGTCGTCGCCGAGCAGCGCGCTCGCCCGCTCGTGCAGCACCCCGAAGATCTCTTTCTCCACCGGCATCAGCGCGGCGCGCAGCTCGGCGTCGGTGCGGGCCGCGTTCCACAACTCCAGCGCGGCCCAGAACAGCGGGGCGGAGAAGTGGTGCCAGACGCCGTCGATGAACGCGTCCAGCTCGTCCGCGTCGTCGGGCAGCGCGGACAGCTCGGCGGCGAGCGCGTCGAGCCGCCGCCGGGCGACGTGCTGCACCGAGGCGACCAGCAGGTCGACCTTGGTGGGGAAGTGGTGCAGCAGGGTGCCGCGGGGCACGTCGGCGCGGGCCAGCACCTCGGCGGTGGTGGTCTCGGCATAACCCCGCTCGACGAGTGACTGGCACGTGGCGTCGAGGATCCGGAGCCGGGTGGCCTCGCTGCGCTGGGCTTGCGTCCGCCTCACGGCACTTACCGTACGACCTGACGGTTAGTGGAGTCCACTGCGGATTTTCCTGGCCGTTTTCGGTCTTGTCGTGATGCAGGTCACTGGATTACCGTCACGCGAGACTGTTTGGGGGTTCGTCGATGCGGTTTCGCCGCCGAGCTGTGCCCGCACCACCGCCCGTCGTCGAGCCGCCACGGCTGCTGAGCCGCCCCTGGACCCTGTCCGTCTCCGTGGCCGCGCCGCCGGAGCGGGTGCTCGCCCATCTCACGGACCCGGCGCGGATGGCGGACTGGCTGGTCATGCACAGCGGGTGGCCGGCCGCACCGCCGGGTGCGCTGGTCGAGGGCGGGCGGTTCGCGCAGCGGGTGAAGCTGATGGGGACGCCAGTCGAGGTGCGCTGGACGGTCCGGGGTCTTTCCGGCCGGACGGTCTGGCTGGACGGGACCGGGCCGATGGGGATCGAGGTCGGGGTCTACCTGTCGGTCGCGCCTTCGGATGGCGGGACGCTGGTCCGGCTCGACGGTGGGGTGCAGGGCGGGCCGACCGACGGTCCGCTGGGGCCGATGGTGGCGCGGAGTCTCACCGAGGCGTTGCGGGCTTCGCTGGAGCGGCTGGCTCGAGCCGACTTCACCGGCCCGTCCAGCGGCTCTGACCGAACTTTGACACTGATAAAGCGCGAAAAGCCCGGAACGATCAGGCATCTGCGGACGGGGCGGGAGATCGATCCGTGGACGCCCGTCATCGTCGGCATCGGTCAGTGTCGCGAGCGCACCACCAACCCGGCCGCGGGCGATCCGGTCTCTCTCGCCGCCCGCGCCATGGAGAGCGCCTCCACCGACATCCTCATCGAGCACAACCTGGTGACCTCGGCCGACACCGTCGGCTGGGTGGCCAGCGTCTCCTGGCAGTACCCGGACGGCGCCGCCCTGCTCGCCGAGCGGGTGGGCGCCCGCCCGGCCCGGACCGTCCAGACCGGACTCTTCGGCGGCGACGGCCCGCTGCGCCTGGTCAACGACCTCGCCGCCGCGATCAGCCGGGGCGAGAGCCGGATCGCGCTGATCGCCGGCGCCGAGGCCGCCGCCACCGCCGCGGCCGCGGAACGCGCCGGCAAGCCGCTGGACTGGCCGACCCAGCCCGACGGTACGGCACCGACCCGCACCCTCGGCACCGACCGGGAACCGAACAATGCCGCCGAGACCGCCGCCGGCCTGGTCTCCCCGCTGCACTTCTACGCCCTGATCGAGAACGCGCTGCGCCGCCGCGACGGGCTCAGCGTGGCCGAGCACCGGAAGAAGATCACCGAGCTCTGGTCCCGGCTCTCCCAGGCGGCCGCCGGCAACATGTACGCCTGGCTTCAGGAGTTCCGGACCCCGGAGCAGCTCGCCACCGTCGACGGCGACAACCGTCTGGTCTGCGCGCCGTACACCAAGCTGCTCGCCGCGAACCTCCAGGTCAACCAGGCCAGCGCGCTGATCGTGTGCAGCGCCGAGGTGGCGCGGGAGGCCGGGATCGACCAGCGGCTCTGGATCTTCCCGCACGTGGGGGCGCACGCCACCGACGAGTGGCACGTGACCGAGCGCGCCGACCTGACCCGCTCACCCGCCATCCACGCGATCGGCCGGGCCGTCCTTGACCACACGCGGCTCACCATCGACGACATCAGGTACCTCGACCTGTACGCCTGCTTCCCCTCCGCCGTGCAGATCGCCGCCGCCGAGCTCGGCCTGCCGATCGACGACCCGGAGCGGCCGCTGACCGTCACCGGCGGCCTCACCTTCGCCGGCGGCCCGGGCAACAACTATGCCGGGCACTCGCTGGCCAACCTGTGCTTCCGGCTGCGCCACGACCCGGGCAGCTACGGCCTGGCCACCGCGGTCGGCTGGTACATGACCAAGCACGCGGCGACGGTTCTCTCCACCGACCCGCCCGTGGGGGAGTTCCGCGACATCGACGCGGACATACGGCTGCACCGTCCCACCCGCTCGGTCGCCTTAAATGCTGATAGATCGGGCATTGTTGAGGCGTATACCGTCACCTACCGCCGGGACGGCACCCCGGAGGCCGGGATCGTCACCGAGATCCTCGACGACGGCTCCCGGGTGGTGCGGGCCACCGAACCGCTGGACGGGGATCCGTTCGACGACACCCCGGTGGCGCTGCCGCCGCCGGGGGAGCCGCCGGTGGTGGTCGAGTGGCACGGCCCGGTCACCGTGATCCGGCTCAACCGGCCCGCCGTCCGCAACGCCGTCGACCTGGCCACCGCCCGCGGCCTGGAACGCGCGATCGACGAGTTCGAGGCCGACCCGGACGCCCGGGTCGCGGTGCTCACCGGCAACGGGCCGATGTTCTGCGCCGGGATGGACCTGAAAGCCGCCGCTCGCGGCGAGTACCCGATCACCGAGGGCCGTGGCCTGCTCGGGCTGACCGCCGAACCGCCGAGGAAGCCGCTGATCGCGGCGGTCGAGGGTGCGGCGCTGGCCGGTGGGTTCGAGCTCGCGCTGGCCGCCGACCTGATCGTCGCGGCCGAGGACGCGCTGTTCGGCATTCCCGAGGTCAAGCGCGGGCTGGTCGCCGCGGCCGGGGGAGTGCTGCGGCTGGCCCGGAGCCTGCCCCGGGCGACCGCGCTGGAACTCGCGCTGACCGGGGAGCCGATGCCGGCTCGGCGGCTGCACGATCTCGGGCTGATCAACCGGGTGACTCCGGTCGGGAAGGCGTACGCAACGGCCTTCGATCTGGCGGTCTCGATCGCGGCGCACCCGGCGCTCGCCGTCCTCCTGGCCAAACGCATCGTCGACGAGCAGGGCGACTGGACGAGTGCGGAGGCCTTCGACCACCTGTCCGAGATCGCCGGTGTGGTGCTCGGCTCCGCGAGTTTCGACCTACCGAAGGCCTACCGAAGGGCTGATCGTGAGCGCTCTTGAGAACCTGCACGCGGTGCTGCGGATGCACCAGATCGGCATCGTCAACCTGCTCCGGCCCGATCATCTGGTGAGCGCCGCGATCCGCAACGGACGGCTCGGGCCGCAGGCCGCCCTGATCATGAAGGCGGCGATCGAGCACCCGCACGGGCCGGCCCTCACCGACGAGCGCGGGACGCTGAACTATCGGCAGCTGGACGAGCAGTCCAACGCGCTCGCGCACGCCCTCAAGAGCCTGGGTCTCCCGGACAGATCGGTCATCGGGGTGCTGGCGAGGGATCACCGGGGACTGGTGCTGACGATCAGCGCCGCGGCGCGTGCCGGGCTGCGGCTGGCGCTGATGAACACCGGCCTCGCGCCGCAGCAGTTCGCCGAGGTGGTGGCCCGGGAGAACGTCCGCGCGGTGCTGTACGACAGCGAGTTCGCCGATCTGATCGACGCCCTGCCGGACGCCGTCCCGCGATACCTGACCTGGGCCGACGAGGGCGCCGCCGACAAGACCATCGACATGCTGATCGCCGGGCAGCCGGTCACCCCGCTGCCGCTGCCGGACCGCCCGGCCGGTTTCATCATCCTGACCAGCGGCACCACCGGCCTGCCCAAGGGTGCCCCGCGCACCAAGGTGTCGCCGCTGGCCAGCGCGCTGATCGCGGACCGGATCCCGTTCCCGCGGCAGGGGACCATCGTGGTCGCGTCGCCGCTGTTCCACAGCACCGGGTTCGGCGCCTGGACGGTCGGGATGTCGCTCGCCGCGCACGCCGTGCTGATGCGCCGGTTCGACGCCGAGGGCATCCTGCGGGCCCTCGCCGAGCACCGGGCGCAGATGCTGGTCGCCGTGCCGACCATGCTGACCCGGATCCTGTCGCTCGGCCCGGAGATCATCGGCAAGTACGACACGTCGGCGCTGCGCACGGTCTTCGTGGCCGGCTCGCCGCTCGCGCCCGAGCTGACCAACCGGTTCCAGGACCAGTTCGGCGAGGTCATCTACAACGTGTACGGGTCCACCGAGGTCGCGGTCGCCTCGGTCGCGCAGCCGGCCGAGTCGCGCCGGGCGCCCGGGACGGTCGGGAAGCCGCCGGTCACCGTGCGCGTCGCGATCTACGACGACCAGGACCGGCGGGTCGATCGGCCGCACGTCACCGGGCGGGTGTTCGTGCGTACCGGCATCCCGTTCGAGGGCTACACCGACGGGCAGCACAAGCAGGTCATCGACGGCTACATGTCCACCGGCGACCGGGGCCACTTCGACGAGCACGGCCTGCTCTACATCGACGGCCGCGAGGACGACATGATCATTTCGGGCGGGGAGAACGTGTACCCGCTCGAAGTCGAGAACCTGCTGGCCGAGCGGGACGACGTCGTGGAGGCCGCGGTGATCGGCGTCGACGACCCGGAGTTCGGCCGCCGGCTGCGCGCCTTCATCGTCCCGACCGAGGACGCCAGCCGCGACCCGCAGGAGATCCGGGACTATGTGCGGGCGCTGCTCGCCCGCTACAAGGTCCCCCGCGACGTGGTCTTCATCGACGAGCTGCCCCGCAACCCGACCGGTAAGGTGATCCGCCGTGACCTACCCACCGGCCCCCTCCCCTGAGCAGTGGTCCCGCCTGGATCTGGGGGCCGCCGAGGCGGTGGCGAGGTCGATCGCCGCGCGGTCCGGCGCCACGCTGATCGAGGTCCGCGCGCACGAGTACGCCGGCCGGCCCGGCCCGGTCGCATTCTTCCTGGTGGCCGGCGAGCGGTTCGCGTTCGTGCCGGGCGGGGAGGTGACGGTCGGCTTCGACGGCGACCGGTTCGAGCCGACCCCGCGGCAGGCGGCCAGCTTCGCGGAGAGCGCGGACGAGTACGGCATCGAGCAGGACATCCGGCAGTTCACCGACGCGGTCACCGCCGCCCGCCGGACCGTCGTGGTGCCGCCGCTGCTGGTGGCCGTGGAAGCCGCCGAGGCGGGCGTGGTCGCGGTGCCGCCGGACCATCCGGAGATCGTCCGCCGTGTCGAGCGGGCCCGGCGGCGTCCCCGGCCGGCGGCGGAGCCCGCGCCGGGAGAGATCGAGTGGTCGGGCGCCGCCCGCGCGATCCTGCGACCTGACTGGACCGTTGAGGCTGCCTGGCTGCTCGGCAGCCCGTCCTACGACGGCGAGGTCGACCGGCTGGCCGGGCTCGGCCAGCGGCTGCTGACGCCGGACGAGTGGGAGCACGCCTGCGGCGGCGGCGTGGCCACCCTGTTCCGCTGGGGCGACGACAACCCGGACGGCGACCCGTGGTCGGCGGAGACCGGTCCGCACCGCGAACCCAACCGGTTCGGCCTCCACATCGGTCAGGATCCCTACCGCGAGGAGCGCACCGCCAGCCGGGACGTGGTGTGTGGCGGTGACGGCGGGAGCGCCGTCTGCGGTGGCGCCGGCAGCTTCCTCTCCTGGCTGACGATCGCCACGGCGTACCGCGACTCCGGCTACGACGGTGACTACGGCACGATGCGCATCCGTCCCGCGATCCCGCTGGCCTGAACGGCGGTTAGATTGGCCGGATGGCTTGGACTTTCCGGCGGGTCGGCACCGGTGACTTCGAGCTGCTCGCGCGGTGGCTGTCGCATCCGCACGTGGCGCGCTGGTGGAACCACGAGTGGTCCGCCGAGGCGGTGGAGCGGGACTTCGGGCCGTCCGCGCGCGGCGAGGAGCCGAACGAGGACTGGCTGGCGCTGCTCGCCGGACGCCCGGTCGGGCTGGTGCAGCGCTGCCTGTGGACCGACTACCCGGAGTACCTGGCCGAGATGGCGCCGGTCTACCCGGTGCCGCCGGGCGCGGTCAGCATCGACTACCTGATCGGCGAGCCGGGTGACGTGGGACGCGGCCTGGGCACCGCGATGATCGCCGCCTTCGTCGCGCGCACCTGGGCCGATCTGTCCGAGTCGTCGTGCATCGTGGTGCCGGTCGCCAGGGCGAACCGGGCGTCCTGGCGGGCCCTGGAACGGGCCGGGTTCGTGCCGGTCGCCCAGGGCGAGCTGGAGCCGGACAACCCGATCGACGACGGGCAGCACCTGGTGTTGCGGTTGGACCGCTCCGGCGGCTGGACACCAAGATCGACGGGTGGTTGAGTGGCCGCTGTGCGTGCCCGCCTCGTCCCGGTCCTGGTGGCCGCCGCTCTGCTGGCCGCCGCGGGCGGATGCGGCGGGGAGGCGCCCGATCCGCGGGAACGTCTCGCCGTGTGCCTGACGCCGACCGCCGAGCGCCCGGCCGGCAAGCAGGTCCGGATCGAGTTCCGCACCGCCGGCAAGATGGTCGCCGGCGGCTCGATCCCGGTCGGCAACGTCTTCCACGCGCCGATCCCGGCCGGCGCCGACATCGAGGTGTACGTCGACGGCAGCCTGGTCGGCGACAGCGGGTCCGCCCACGTTGCCGGGGAAGCCCTGTACCTGCGGGGCGAGGGCTGCCCGGAGATCCCGGACGTCGACGACGACGTCGAGTGACCGGCGGACGCCGAGGAGCACGCCGGGTTCCCCTCAGCCCGGTCCGCGGACCGAGGTCGGCACGGGCATGTGCAGCGCGAGCTGCCCTCGGTGACCACGTCGAGCTGGATCGTCCGCAGCGGCCGCAGGGATCGGACGTCGTCGGAGAGCCGGCCGTTGCCCAGCTCCAGGCGTACGCCCCGGGGAAAGCGGGAGGTGCCGGCGGAGAGCACGTTGGTCTGGCTGAACGTCGCGTGCCAGGCCCCGCCGATCGTCGTGTACGACGTCAGCGCCGTGACCACCTCGCCGCTGCGGTGTGCCGTCTGCCGCGGCGTGGCAGCGGACAGCGCCAGATCACCCGCCACCCGGGCGCTCGTGCGCCGTCCGTCGATGTCGACGTCGAGATCGGCCACCCACTTGGGGAAGCCGTAGCCGTCGTGCCCGCGGACCTGGGCGATCTGGCTGCTGACCGGCAGCGACAGCACGTAGGAGTACAGATGCTCGTTCGTCAGGGCCGCGACCGTGTCGACGAGGCCGAGCCCGCCGTGCCGGGCCGGCCGGACCGCGACGCCGACCGCGGCCTCGGTGTAGAAGTCGATGTCGCACACGTCGTAGCGGAAGAACATGACCGAGACCAGCCCCAGGCCGGGCGCCACTTCGAGGGGCGCCAGCTCCCTGGGCAGTCGCCCGCGGATCGCCCGGGAGGGCGCGACCATGGTGAGCCGGGCGGTGGAGATCCGGTAGTAGAAGTTGGGCGTCAGGGTCTCCCCGATCGGGGAGTCGACCCGCGCCTTGGGCAACTGCCGGAAGAAGTCGACGCTGCTCACCCGCGGGTCCCCGGCGACGACGTCGAGGTCGGCGCCCATCCGGTAGCGGTCGTACAGCCCGCCCTCGGGGACCTCGACCGGGCGGCCGCCGAGATCGACCGTGACCATCCTCTGCGCCATCGCGCCACCTCTTCATGTTTGCGGTGCTTACATGGCGAGGCTAGGGCGCGATGTAAGCATCGTCAACACTGCGGACCGACAGGATGGCGGCCAGGGCGGCGCGGACGTGGGCGGCGACCTCCTCGTCCGACCGCGCCGGGAGCTTGCCGTCCAGGTGCAGGAACGCCAGCCCGTGCGCCAGTGCCCAGCCGGCGGCCGCGAGCCCCTCGGCGTCGCCGGCCGGAAAGACCCGTGCCATGGCGAGCCGGAGCAGGTCGTGTATCTCGGCGGCGGCCTTGACCCGCTCCTCGCTGCCCTCGTCGCAGGCGTTGCCGAACATCAGCCGGAACAGGGCCGGGCGGCGCAGCGCGAAAGCGACGTAGGCGACCGCCAGGTCACCGAGGTCGTCCGGCGAGGCGGGCGGGTCCCGCCCCTCGGTCAGGTCCGCCCGCAGGTCGCGCAGGCCCTGCGCGGCCAGGGCGGACTCCAGGGCGTCGCGGTCGGCGAAGTGACGGTACGGCGCGGCGGTCGAGACGCCCGCCTCGCGCGCCACGGCGCGCAGGGAGAACGGTTCACCCGCCTCCAGCATGCCCATCGCGGCGGTCAGCAGCGCGGCGCGCAGGTCGCCGTGATGGTAGCCACTCTTCTCCGAAGTTGACACCGCTAACATCCCCTCTTTACGCTCATGTAAGCACCGTAAACATACCGCAACCCGGGAGCCATGATGTCCTCGGTCTTCACGCCCTTCACCCTCCCCAACGGCATCGAGTTGCCGAACCGGCTGGTCAAGGCCGCCATGGAGGAGAACATGGCCGTCCGCGGCCAGCTGCCGGACGCCGCGCTGTTCCGGCTCTATCGACAGTGGAGCCGGGGCGGGGTCGGCCTGATCATCACCGGCAACGTCATGGTCCACGCCGAGGCGCTCACCGGCCCCGCGGGTGTCGTCCTGGACGCTCGGGCACCGCTGGAGCCGTTCCGGGAGTGGGCGACCGCCGCCAAGAGCGGCGGCGCCCGGGTCTGGATGCAGATCAACCACCCCGGCCGGCAGGTGCGCGCCGACATGCCGGGCGTCGCCTGGGGCCCGTCCGCGATCCGGGTCGACCTCGGGAGGAACAGCAAGCGGTTCGCCGAGCCGGTGGCGATGTCGCAGCGGCAGATCGAGGAGACGGTCGCCCGGTTCGCGACCACCGCCCGCCGTGCCCACGAGGCCGGCTTCGACGGTGTGGAGATCCACGCCGCCCACGGTTACCTGCTCTCCCAGTTCCTCTCACCCTTGGCCAACCGGCGCGCCGACCGGTGGGGCGGCTCCCTGGAGAACAGGGCCCGGCTGCTGCTCGACGTCGTCCGCGCCGTGCGTGCCGTGGTGCCTGCGGAGTTCGCCGTGGCCGTCAAACTCAACTCGGCCGACTTCCAGCGCGGTGGCTTCGACGCCGACGACGCGCGAGCGGTCATCGCCATGCTGGCGCCGCTGGGCGTCGACGTCGTCGAGCTCTCCGGGGGCAGCTACGAGAGCCCGGCGATGACCGGGCAGGCCGGCGACGAGCGCACCCGCGCCCGGGAGGCGTACTTCCTGACCCTCGCCGAGGATCTGGTGCGGACGAGCGCGATTCCGCTGATGCTGACCGGGGGCGTGGTCCGCCGCCCGGTCGCGGAGGAGGTGCTGGCCGGCGGCGTCGAGCTGGTCGGCATGGGCAGCGCCCTGGCCGTCGACCCGCACCTGCCGGACAGGTGGCGCCACGACCCGGCCGCCAAGGTCGAGCTCGCGCCGGTCCGCATCGAGGACAAGGCGATCGCTTCGGCCGCGGGCATGGCCCGGGTCCGCGGGCAGCTGCGCCGCCTGGGCGCTGGCCGCCCCACCAAACCGGGCATCAGCCCCCAACTCGCGCTGCTGACCGATACGGTACGGCAGCGCGCCGCCCTGCGCCGATACCGTAGCTGGTTGCGGGACCGTCCGGCGCACTAGTGGGGAGCAGCGCATGCAGGGCTGGATCGAGCACGCCGTCTGGTGGCACGTCTATCCGCTCGGCTTCTCCGGCGCCCTCCGCGCCGGACCCGGCCACCGGCTGCCACATCTGATCGACTGGCTCGACTACGCGGTCGAGCTGGGCGCGTCCGGCCTGCAGCTCGGCCCGATCTTCGCCGCCGAGACGCACGGGTACGACACGGTGGACCACTTCACCGTCGATCCGCGGCTCGGTGACGACGCCGACTTCGACAAGCTCGCCGGCGCGGCCCGTGACCGTGGCCTGCGCCTGCTGCTCGACGGCGTGTTCAACCACGTGGGCCGCGGCTTCCAGGCCCCGGAGTCCTGGTTCCGGCGGACCGGGCCGGGATCCGCCGACCGCGCCGTCTTCGAGGGGCACGACTCACTCGTCGCCCTCGACCACGACGAGCCCGAAGTGCTCGACCACGTGGTCCGGGTGATGGATCACTGGCTGACCCGCGGCGCGTCGGGCTGGCGGCTCGACGCGGCCTACGCGGTGCCACCCCGGTTCTGGCGCGCCGCGCTGGAGCGGGTGCGGCCGCTGCACCCGGACGCCTGGTTCACCGGCGAGGTCATCCACGGCGACTACGTGGCGTACCTGCGGGACAGCGGCCTCGACTCGATCACCCAGTACGAGCTGTGGAAAGCGATCTGGAGCGGGCTCAACGACCGCAACTTCTTCGAGCTGGCCTGGGCGCTCGACCGGCACAACGACGTGCTCGGCGCGGGCCTGCCGCTCACCTTCGTCGGCAACCACGACGTGACCCGGCTGGCCACCCGCCTCACCGACGAGCGGCACGTCGGGCACGCCCTGGCCGTGCTGTTCACCGTCGGCGGCGTGCCGAGCGTCTACTACGGCGACGAACAGGCGTTCCGCGGGCTGAAGGAGGATCGCGCCGGTGGTGACGACGCGATCCGCCCGGCCTTCCCGGACCGGCCGGAGTCGCTGGCCCCGTTCGGCTGGCCGACCTATCGCCTGCACCAACGCCTGATCGGCGTGCGCCGCCGGCACTCCTGGCTCGCGCACGCCCGCACCCGAGCGATCCACCTGACCAACACGGCCGCCGCCCTGGAGTCCGCCGGCGCGGCCGACCGGCTGGTCACGCTGCTCAACGTCGGCGACGCCGCCGTCGACTTCCCGATCGATGCGGCCGAGCTGACCCTGCTCGACGCCGACACGCCCGGTGACGGGCGCGGTCGCACGACCGTCCCGGCCCACGGCTGGTCAATCCTGGGGACCTGAGCTGCCCACCGGGTATTCCAGCAGCGGGACCTCGCCGGCCCGCCAGGCGGCCTGCACCGGCTCGACGATCCGCCAGCACTGTTCGGCGACGTCGCCGCGCACCGACAGCAGCGGGTCGTCCTCGAACACCCCGCGCAGCACCTCGCCGTACGGCGGCAGCTCGCCCGGCCCGAACTCGGCCTCCAGGGTCACCGGGTCGAGCACGAAGGGGTCGCCCGGCCCGTTGATGTCGAAGTCCAGCGCCAGCCGGTCGGGTCCGAAACTGATCCGGAGCCGGTCGGGCTGGTCCGGCCCCCGGAACCCGTCCGGGATGCGCGGCGGCTCCTTGAACAGGATCACCGCCTCCTTGCGCCCGGTGCCCAGCGCCTTGCCGGAGCGCAGCCGGAACGGCACCCCGGCCCACCGCCAGTTGTCCACCGCCAGCACGATCTCGGCGAGCGTCTCGGTCTGCCGGGCCGGGTCCACCCCGGCCTCCCCCGCGTACCCCGCGTATCGGGCCCGCACGCTGGACGCCTTCGGGTCGCCGCCCCACAGCCGGACGGCCCGCAGCGCCTCCGCGATCCCGTCCCGGAACACCTGCGGGTCCAGCGACAGCGGCGCCTCCATGGTCAGCAGCGCCAGGATCTGGAGCAGATGACTCTGGATCATGTCGGCCAGCGCACCCGCCTTGTCGTAGTAACCGGCCCGCCCCTCCAGGGCCAGCTCCTCGTCGAAGACGATGTCCACCGATTCCACGTGCTCCGAGCCGAGCAGCGGTTCGAAGATCCGATTGGCGAACCGCAGTCCGAGAATGTTCAGCACGGTCGACTTGCCGAGGAAGTGGTCGACCCGGTGGATCCGCTCCTCCGGTGCGAGCCGGGTGAGCAGCCGGTTGAGCGAGGCGGCCGACGACGCGCTGGTCCCGAACGGTTTCTCCAGCACCAGCCGGGTCCCCTCGGGCAGCCCGACGTCGAGGAGCGCCTCGCACGCCTTCACGGTCACCGCGGGCGGCAACGCGAAGAAGATCGAGATCGCCCCGTCCGCCCCGTCCAGCAGCCTCCGCAGGTCGTCCGGCTGGGTGACGTCGGCCCGCACATACCGCGTCCGGTCCAGGGTTTCCGCCGCCCGCTTCGCCTTGCCGTGCTCACCGAAGGCCGTCGCCACCCGTTCCCGCCACCGCTCGGCGTCCCACTCGTCCGTCCCGGCCCCGACCAGGGTCACCGGCGGCGCGTCCCCGGCGGCCAGCAGCGCCCCGAGCCCGGGCAGCAGCAGCCGCGCCGTCAGATCCCCGGAAGCGCCCAGAATCACCAATGTCTGCGTGGCGTCCTGTTTCGTCATGACTTCCAGGGTTGCCCCACCAACCTCGAATACAACCCCGATTCGGGTACGGCGGGTCCGCCCGCCCCGCGAAGCTCTCGAACGGCCCGACCGTGGACCGGCAGCCGCCGCCGGCACCTCAGCTCCCGAGCCGCTCCCGCAGGAAGCCGGCGATCTCCTCCCGGGCGGCCCGCGCCTGCGGCACCACCCCGGGCATGCTCACGAACGCGTGCGTCGCCCCGGGGTGCTCGGTGAGCCGCACCGGCGTCCCGGCCACCCGCAGCCGCTCGGCGTAGGCCCGCCCCTGATCGGCCAGCGGATCCACGGTCGGCACCACCACCAGCGCCGGCGCCAGCCGGGCCACGTCCCAGGCGTGCAGCGGCGACACCGCCCGCGGGTCCGCCCCGTCCGGCACCGCCATCCGCTGGAGGAACCGCATCACCCCCAGGCTCAGCCCCGGGCTGTCCGCGTGCTCCCGCATCGACGGATAGTCGAACGCCGTCGCGGTCAGGTCGGTGCACGGATTGACCAGCACCTGCGCCCGCAGCGCCAGCCCGGCGTCCCGGGCGCGGAGCGCGGCCGTCCCGGCGATCGCCGCGCCGGCGCTCTCCCCGAACACCGCGACCCGGCCCGGGTCGACGCCCCACCGCGCCGCGTGCCGGAACACGTGGCACAGCACCTCCCAGGCGTCGTCGACGCCGGCGAGCAGCGGAACCGCCGGCGAGACCAGCCGGTGCTCCACCGACACCACGACGGCGGGGAGCCGGGCGGCGAGCGAGCTGTTGATCCAGTCGCTCTGCGCCGCGGTGCCCACGAAGCCGCCGCCGTGCACGTGCAGCACCAGCGGCAGCTCACCCGGCGCCGACTCCGGCCGGTGGACCCGGACCGGCACGTCCCGCCCGGTCAGCGCGACCCGCTCCCACGCGATCGTCACCCCCGGCTCTGGGAACCCGGTGATCACCCGCATCAGCCGGGACGCCCGTCGCCGGTTCTCCGTCACCTGGAGGGCGGCCAGCCGCTCGGCGGTCATGGTCGCCCAGTCCGGCTCCCGGCGCACCCGGTCCAGCAGCCGCACCGCCAGCGGCGCCTCGATCGTGTTCGGCATCGGCCCTCCCCAATTACGCTACCTTCGGTATCGATACTAAAGGTAGCGTAATTGATAGGGTGCTGCCATGCCCAGCACCGCCGAACCCGCCCGCCCGCCCGGCCGGCCCCGCGCCGGCGTCGACGCGACCGTCTTCGCCGCGACCCTGCGCACCGTCGACGAGGTGGGGTACACGCGCGCCACGGTCGACCGGATCGCCGCCACGGCCGGCGTCGCGAAGACCACGATCTACCGGCGCTGGCCGTCCAAGGGCGAGCTGATCGTGGCCTGCCTGCTGGACGCCTTCGGCCCGGTGCCGCTGACCGGCGCCACCCGCGGCGAGATCCTGGCGAACGCCGTGCGCTGGATCGACGCCCTGATCGGGGAGCCCGGCATCGGCGCGGCCTTCGCCGGTGTCTTCACCGACGCGGTCAACGACCCGGCGCTGCGCGAGATCCTGGCCACCCGTTTCCAGGATCCGTACCGGCTCGCCTTGCAGGACGCGCTCGGCGAGCCGGAGCACCGCGTGCTCTTCCTCATCGACGTGATCGTCGGCACGCTGCTGCACCGTCTGGGCATGACCGGCGAGCCGATGGCGCGGCGCGACGTGGACGCCCTGATCGCGATCACCCGGCATGCCTTGGAAGGCTGATCGACCCCTATGTAGAAAAAGTTGCTAGGGCTATGTAGCGTATGCCGGCATGGCGTCACCCCTACGAATGACGGCCGCCCTGGCCGGGGTCATCCAGGTGTTTCTGGACGACCCCGCCGCCGAGCGCTACGGCCTCGACATCATGCAGGCGACCGGCTGCCCCAGCGGCACGGTCTACCCGATCCTGATGCGACTCCATCGAGCCGGCTGGCTCGAGTCGCACTGGGAGGAGATCGACCCGTCGCTGGCCGGACGGCCGGCCCGCCGGTGGCACCGGCTCACCCCGGACGCGGCCACCACGGCCCGGACCGAGCTCGCGGCGTACCGTCAGCGGCACGCGACCGCGGGCGCCGCGGTGAAGGCGAGGCCGACATGGGTTTCCTGACCCGGCTGACCGCCGCCTGCCTGCGCGCGGCGGCCCGGCGCTGGCCCGCCGACCTGCGCGACGACCTGGCCCGGGAGTGGGCCGCCGAGCTCGCCGCCCTGGAGGGCCGGTCCGGCACCGCCTGGCGGCGGCTCGCCTTCGCGATCAGCCTCGCCGTCACGCCGCTGACCTTCGACGAGGAGGGCGCGCCGCGCGGCGGCTGGGAGTGGCTGCGGGCCGGCGCCGCGCTGCGGTCGGCGTCGCAGGTGGCGCTGGCCGGCGCGTTCGGGATGGGCCTCGCCATGGTCGTCCGGTCGATGCTGGGCAGCGTGCTCTCCGATTACGGCGACAATGAGAACTCCTGGCTGCTCATCGGGGCGCTGACGGGCATCGGCATGGCCGTGCTGATGTCCGGTTACGCCGTCCTGGCCGGCCGGTGGATCGGCCGGCGCGGGGCGCCCGACCCCGGCCCGGCCGGCAGCCTGGGTGTCGCCGCCACGGTGGTGCTGCCGCTGGCCGCGCTGCACTCGTTCTTCCTCCTGGTGCGCAGCGAGGGCATCTTCCTGAACTGCCTGCTCGCCGCCGGCGCCTGGGCGATCCTGATGATCCCGCTGGTCGCGGCCACCGTGCGAGCGCTCAGCGCCGGCCGGCACACCCGAGCCTGGGCGCTGGCCGTGGTGGGCGTCCCGCTCGCCTCGGCGCTGCCGGTCGCCCCGCTCTACCTCGGCGACTCACTGGTGATCGAGCCGATCTACGTGCTGTCCGGCGTGGTCGACATGGTCGCCTTCCTGCTGCCCTGGTCGGTGTTCGCCGTGGTGTTCGCCCGGGCCACGGTCCGCCGGTGGGCCAGCCCGGTGGTGCCGGCCGACCCGGAACCCGAGCCGGTCCCGGTGGACCGGGCCGCCGCGCCGGCGCCCTGGTGGCGGCCGGCCCTGGAAAGGTTCGTGCTCGCCGGTCTGGCCTCCGCCGGTGCGGCGTTGTGGGCGCTGGGCGTGACCGTGCTCCAGCCGCTCAGCGAGCCGGTCCACGATCTGGACGCGACCGGGGAGAACAACACGTACTGGGCTCGGGAGCTGCGCTGGGGCGCGCTCTTCGCGGTGCTGATGATCCTGCTGGTCGCCGTGCGCGGCGACCGCCGGGCCACCCGGCGGGTGCTGTTGGGCGGCCTGCTCTGGCTGGTGGTCGACATCCAGCTCGACCGGATCGATCCCACCTCGGGCACCGTCCTGCTCGCCGCCGTCGCGGTGGTGGCCGCGCTGGTGGCCGGCACCGTTCCGGTCGTGCCCCGCCACCGGGTGCTGCTGACCGTGGCGCTGACCGCCGCCGTGATGGCCGCGCTGGCCACCGAGACCGAGTCGCCGACCGACGTGGAGCGCGCGCTCAACCTCGGCAGCGCGGCGGTCGGCTCGCTGCTGGCCATGGTCGCGGTCGCCGTCGCGGTCCGCGCGGCCGGGACGGTCAGCCGGCTGCGCGGCGCCGTGGCGCTGCTCTTCGGCGCTCTCGCCGGGGCCGGGCCGTGGCTGATCCGGCTGCGCCATCCGCAGCCGGACGACGGCCGGTTCCAGGAGATCCTGCTGCTGATCGTCCTGCTGCTGTTCGCGGTCGTGGTGCTGGCCGGCCCGCGTCCCCGGCACTGGCGGGACTGGTTGCGGTACCCGGCGTCGACGGCGATGGCCGTGGTCGTCGTCCCGGTGGTGCTGGTGCCGTTGCTGTACGCGTCCATCGCCCTGCCGGTCGCCGCCCTCTTCACCGCTCTGGCCGGCAACCCGCCGGTCAACGGCGCCGACACCGACCTGATCGCGGTCCTGATGGCCATCCCGGCCGGCCTGGTCGCCGGCCGCCTGCCGCTGACCCGTCCCTACCCGCCGGGTCGCACCCGCGTGGCCCGGCCGGTGCCCCCGCCGCGGCCCGTCCTGGTGCCACCGGACCCGAGCTGACCGGCCGTCCGTATGGGGGGGGACCGGCGCCGGCGATCGCTCGCCGGCGCCGGTCCGGGCGTACCGGAAACTCGGTTTTAAGGTTTCTTAAGGGTTTGATCGGGACCGATCGGTTGACCCGGGTATCGACCGCCTGCTTTATTGGCAACCAACTTGCCAATTCCCCCTCAGGCAAGGCCGATCCCTATCGCATCGAGGTCTCTCCCATGCGCAAGCGCACTCTGCTGGCCCTCGCCGTCTCGACGGTCGTCGTCGGCGGGCTCGGCGTCGCGGGCATCACCGCCGCGTCGGCGGCCACCCTCGACCCGGCCCTGCCGCCCGGTGGCAACTTCGACCTGTCCGTCTGGCAGCTCCAGCTGCCCACCGGCTCACCCGGCAAGCCGGACACCATCCCGCCGGCGCAGCTCAAGGGCACGAACGGGTACAGCAACCCGGCATACTTCTGGACCGACAAGAACGACGGGTCGATGACCTTCTGGGCGCCGGAGAAGGGCGTCACCACGCCGAACTCCAACTACGCCCGCTCCGAGCTGCGCGAGATGAACCCCAACGGCAGCGCCGCGGACTGGACCCTGGCCGGCAACCACACGCTCAGCGCCCAGCTGCGGATCCCGTCGGTCACCAAGAACGTCTGCGTCGGCCAGGTGCACCTCGGCTCCGGCGGCTCGTCGACCAAGCCGCTGCTGGAGCTGTACTACCGGCCGAACGGCGACATCTACCTCGGCACCGAGAACTCGCCCGCCGGCGGGCAGACCCTGCACAAGGTGGGGAACGTGGCGCTCGGGGTGAAGTGGGCCTACGTCATCAACGTGACCGGCAACACCATCAACCTGACCGTGAACGGGACCAGGACCAGCTACCCGATCCCGTCCTCGTTCAACCCCTACCGGCAGTACTTCAAGGCCGGCTCCTACAATCAGTCCTCGTCGGACAGCACCACGAACGGCGCGAAGGTCAAGTTCTACAGCCTGACCGTCAAGCACGGCTGAGCGCGGGCGGGCCGGGAACCGGGCGAACCGCCCCGGCCCGGCCCGCCGTCGTGAGAACGTCAGAGGGGAACCGAGGAGGAAACCATGATCACGGTGTCCGCCGGAAGCACCCTCACCCTGCGCTGCCCGGACATGGAGACGATCCCGCTGATCTGCCTCGCCGAGGCGAAGGCGCCGTTCATCGCCGACCTGCCGCCGATGCCGGTGCTCACCTTCGACGACCCCGGCCCCGGCGTCCGCCGTTACGGCATCCTGGAGCTGACCAGCAACGCCGGCGTCGCCTGGGTCGAGGCGGAGCTGCGCGGCGGCCTGATCACCGTGCTCGGCGACTCACCGACCGGCGTGGTCCAGCGCCGCGACTCGCCCCGGCGCCCCGGCTCCTACCCGGCTACCGGCACCGCGCAGGTGGACACCGGTGCGGACCAGCGCCTGGTCGCGCTGGCCGGCGAGGTCCAGGACATCTCCACCAGCGGCCTGCTGCTGCGCGCGACGGCCGGCGAGGACAGTCCGCACCTGCCCTCGGCGATCCTGCGGACGCTGCTGCACGTCACCATGCCGTGGGGCGAGATGACCGCCGCGGTGAGCACCGTCGACCAGCGCTCCGACCAGCTCCGCGGCACCTTCGAGTGGATCGACCCGGGCGACGCCAAGGCGCTCGCCGCGTTCGTCCTCGGCCGCGCCTGATGCGCTCGCCGCGTTCGTGCCCGGCCGCGCCTGATGCGCTCGCCGCGTTCGTGCCCGGCCGCGCCTGATGCATGAGTCTTGCCGAGCCGGGCAATGATCGAAGTATGACCTGGCTGGAATTCGCGCTGCTGCACACGCCGGCACCGACCACGGTGCGCGTCACCGCCCGCCACGGCAACCGCTACGCCGAACCCACCGTGATCGGCCCCGTCGTGGTCAACCCCACCCGGACCGTGGTCTTCTGCCCACCGGACACCGACGTCCCACCCGGCTCCCTGGTCACCCTGCCGACCGGCCAGACCACCCGGGTCCGCGCGACGTGCCGGCTGGACGCGCTCGGCTTCCGCCTGCCCGGCCACCTCCAGCTCGACCTCGAACAGCCCGCGATGACCTGACCGCCGTCTCAGGCGGTTTCGGCCGGCTTGCGCTCCGGGCGGCGCCGGCGGTCACGCACATAGATGACCGCCGTCTTGCCCTTCTCGGTCGGCCGGCGCTCCGATTCGAACAGGCCGACGGCGGTGAGCAGATCGCTCAATTTCGTGTACCCCCAGTTCCGCGCGTCGAAATCGGGACTCTGCTTGGTCAGGATGTGCCCGACCGCCGCCAGCGCCGCCCACCCGTCGTCGTCCGAGGCCGCCTCCACCGCATTACGCAGTTTGTTGACGAGCGCGCTGTCCGACCGCAACGGCGCGGTGCCGGCCGCGGGCCGGGGCGCGACCGGCGAATCGTCCGGCTCCGCGGTCAGGTTCTCCGAATAGATGAACTTGTCGCACGCCGCCACGAACGGTTTCGGCGTCTTCCGCTCCCCGAACCCGTACACGATCAGCCCGGACTCCCGGATCCGCGCCGCCAGCCGGGTGAAGTCACTGTCACTGGAGACGATGCAGAACCCGTCCAGCCGCCCGGAGTACAACAGATCCATCGCATCGATGACCATCGCCGCGTCGGTGGCGTTCTTCCCGGTGGTGTAGGCGAACTGCTGAATCGGCTGAATACTGTAGGCGAGCAGGTGCTCCTTCCACCCGCGCAGATTCGTCCCGGTCCAGTCGCCATAGGCCCGCTTCACGTGCGCGGTCCCATATTTCGCCACCTCGGCCAGCAGCCCCTCGACAATCGACGGCTGCGCATTGTCCGCGTCGATGAGCACGGCGAGGCGGGCGGTTTCAGTGCTGACGGTCATCGGTTCTCCTGCTCGCGGTTGTCCGCTTACGGTAGGCGATTCTCACCGCCAACCCGCATTTTGTACGCCTACCCCTGAGCCAACCACAACGACCCTGTCCCGTGGCTGCACGCGAGGCACGCTCGCCGCAAGACCGCCCGGCGACCGCCGGGCTGAATCCCGGCTCCCGGTCGCCGGTCCCGCATCCCGCGCCAGTTCCGGGTCCTGTCGATCCATGCGTCCCACTTGCCGCGCCGGTTCTCGGTCCGGTCGGTCCGTGCGCCCCCGTCTCGCGCCGGTTCTCGGTCCGGTCGGTCCGTGCGCCCCCGTCTCGCGCCGATTCCGGTTCGGTCGGCCCGTGTGTCGCGCGCCGGTTCCCGGTCCTGTCGGTCCGTGCGTCCCGCAGTCGGCTCCGCTTTCCGGTCCGTCGGCCCGCGGGTTTCGCCGGGCCCGGAGCTACGCCCGGGACAGCCGGTCGTGAATCTCAGCGAGCATCGCCGCGTTGCCGGGCCGCATCATCCCGATGTCGACCACGAACGCCGGTGCCCTGCGGCGCCGCACCGGACGCTGGGCCGGCACGCCACCCTCCATCACGATCACCGCGTCCACCGTCTCCGGGGTGATGACGAGTTCGGCCAGCGGCCCGGCACACCGCACCCGCACCGAACGCACCGCCGTCCACGGCACGAACCGTGCCGCCCGCCGATAGGCGGCGAACGCCAGGCCGGCGTCCGAAGTCCGCACCCAGGCGAACCGCTGCCCTTTGCGCCCGATCAGCAGCCGCCCGCAGACACCGGCCTGCGTGAACAGGAAGATCAGAACGGTGTCGCGCAATGCTTGCCAGAGGTGGGCGGTGTGCCCCAGGAGTGAGAGCAGCGCATATGACAACCCCAACCCGACCGGAAGCAGCACCGCCAGGATCGTCACCATCCGGAGCGCCATCCCCGACCGCCGGACCTGATAGGTAACCGATCCCGCCGCTCCCGCCGCCGAGTTGATCTTCATCACCGGCCGAGTATTTCCCAGCCCGACAAGCCCGTGACCAGCCATTCAGCCAGTATTCAGCCGGCGGTAGCCCGTGACGACGGCCGTCGAGCGGCGCTCGGGTTCCGGCTCGCGCCAGGGCCGGTTGGTGGTGGTCGGTTGCGGGGTGTCGCTTGCGCTGAAGGCCGGTTGCGCGGCGGATGGTTGCGGTTTGTCGGCTTGGGCTTGGCGCCGGTTGCGCGCGGATGGTTGGGGCTTATCGGCTTGGGCTTGGCGCCGGTTGCGTGCGGATGGTTGGGGCTTATCGGCTTGGGCTCCGGGCCGGTTGAGCGCCGTTCGAGCGCGGGTTGTCGGCTCGCGCTGAGGGCCGTTCTCGGAGGTGCTCAACGGCCCTGAGCGCAAGTCGGGTGCCGGCTCCCGTGGCGGAGGCGGCGGAGGCGCGTGGCGGTCCCGGGTGGGCCGGGCCTCGCGTGGGGTGGCGCGGGACGGATGCTCCGGGCGTACCGAAAGAATCAGTCGGCTCGGCGGACCGCGATGATGCCCTTGATCAGGCGGTAGAGGCCGTAGAGCATCGGGCCCCACGCCACGATGTAGACCGCGGCACCCGACGCCATGGTGGCCAGCGTGATGAAGATGCCGGCGCCGAGCCAGATGCTGCCGACGGTGATGTCGCGCTTACCCTGGGCGGCGGCCTCGGCCCGCTTGATCTGCTGCTGCGCGGGGTTGGACAGGTCGCCCTCGGCGGTCCACTGGTGATAGGGCGCCGGGGTGCCCGGCTGCTGCCCGTACTGGCCCGGCGCGGGCGGGTAGGCGCCGCTCTGCTGACCGTATTGGCCGGCCGGGGGAGCGCCGAATGGCGGTGCGCTGGACGGGGGAGCGCCGAACGGCGGTGCGCTGGACGGCTGCGGGTGCTGGTCGGCCTGGGGAGCACCGAACTGCTGGTACTGGTTGGCCGGCGGAGTGCCGTAGTGCTGCCCGTACTGGCCCGCCGGCGGAGCGCTGGACTGCTCCGGGTACTGACCCGCCGGGGCGCTGGACTGGGGGTACTGGCCCGCCGGGGCGCTGGACTGCGGGTACTGGCCCGCCGGAGCGCTGGACTGCGGGTACTGACCCGCGGAGGTCCCGGACTGCGAGGAGTACTGGCCCGCGGAGGTGCCCGGCTGCGACGAATACTGGCCGCTGGACTGGGGCGAGTACTGGCCCGCGGAGCCGCCCGGCTGCGACGAATACTGGCTCGGCGGGTACTGGTCCGCGGAGGTGGAGGAGTACTGGCCGGGCGAGGTGCTGTACGGCGGGTACTGGTTCGCCGGAGGGCCGCTGTACTGCTGCGGGCTGTACTGATGCGGCACCGCGGCCGACCCGCTCTGCTGCGGATGAGCGGAGGAGCCGGGATAGGCCGAAGCGTCCGGGTAGGCGGGAGATCCGGGATAAGCGGAGGCCCCCGGCTGCTGCTGGCCCGGCGCGGCGGGGCGGGGCGTGACGGCCGGCCAGCCGTCCTGGTCCGCCTGCGGCGGCGGATAGCTTGCCGGGTTGGGTCCGGCGGTCGGGTCCGGGTACGTCATGGTGCACCTACTTCGTCAGTCAGGCGGAAGATGTCCGGCCGGTCACCTGGGAGTACCGGTGTGTGACGGATCCGGTTCAACGAGCAACCGGAAAGGGGTCATTCAACCGGAAGTCGCACAGATTCGCTGCCCGTCCGACCTGTGAATCCGGTCCACTCCGAGACATGGCACTTCTGCGCACCACACTCGGCGCCCTGTGCGCCGCCGTCCTGACCGCCACCCCGGCCCTGGCCGCACCCCCGCCCGGCCACCTGGAGCTCCAGTATTTCGGCGATCTCACCGATCCGTCCCATGTAGCCGACAGCAGCGGCAACCACCTGGACGGCGCCATTCTCGGCGGCGCCGGCGGTTTCGTGACCTCGGTCACCGAGCCGGACGGCAACCGCATCCTGCGCTTCCCGGGCGGCAGCTGCACCACCGCCGTGCCCTGTCCACAGGCGATCATCCGCCCGTCGAGCACCGTCACGCTGGTCCCGGGCGACGACGGTGAGGGGCGGTTCGTCTACGGCGCGGACGTCCGGCTCACCGAGACGCCGTCGCCGGACGCCGGGATGAATGTCTTCCAGTTCGGCGCGGCCGGCGCCGGTCTCAGTCAGTGGAAGCTCCAGGTCGACTATGGCCGCCCGTCCTGCCGCTGGTCGGACGGTTCCCGTTTCGTCCTGCTCCCGGCCGGCCCGGACGACTTCACCATGACGGTCGGCCGGTGGTACCGGGTCACCTGCATCCGGCTCTCCCCGGTGCTGTTCCAGATCCGGGTGCACGATCCGCTCACCGGCCGCCAGCTGCTGCCGCCCGCGCAGCAGACGAGCCCGCTCGCCGACATCCTGCCCAGCGGCTTCGTGGTGATCGGCGGCAAGCGGATCAACGCGGCGCAGACCGATGTGGACACCGATCAGTTCCACGGTGACCTGGACAACGTCGAGTTCGGCCGCAAACTGGTGCCGGCCGACGCGCGTTGACGGATCGGAATCGGTGCCGTAGGTTGGCGCGGAAAGCGCATTCCCGCACGTCGTTCCTCCTGGCGGCGGCTGGCTGAGGTCAGCGGAACCAGTCGAGGTCGACAGCTCCGGCGATCACCTGCATGCCCTTGTCGCCAGGGTGCAGGTGGTCGCCGGAGTCGTTAGCGGGCAGGAACCGGGTCGGCGCCGCCGGGTCGTGCGTCGCGGTGTCCTGGTCGAGCACCGCGTCGCAGCCGCTCCCGGTCCCGCGGACGAAGGCGTTCACCGCGGCGCGCCCCTGCTCCCCGCGACTGCTCCAGTAGTCCGCCCCGGCGAACGGCGTGAGCGTCGAGCAGATCACCGTGATCCCGGCCGCGTGCCCGCGAGCGATCAGCTGCCGGTACGCGCCGACGATCTGGTCGACGCCCGGCGGATGCCTGCTGCCCAGGTCGTTCAGCGGATCGTCCGCGATGATCACCCACTTCACCCCGGTCCGCCGGAGCACGTCCCGCTCGAAGCGGTGTGCCGCGCTCTCGCCCCGCCCGTCCTTGCCGTCGGCGGTCAGCCGGTTGCCGCTGATCCCGGTGTTGACCACGCCGATCGTGCGCCCGGCCGCGCGCAGCCGGTCGGCGAGCAGGTCCGGCCACCGGTGGTTGGCCCCGAACGCCGAGTCGAGCCCGTCGGTGATCGACGCCCCGAACGCCACGATCGTCCCGTCCGCCGCGCTGTTCAGCACGTCCAGGCCGCTGAGGAAGAAGTAGTTGCTCGACGTCTCGACGCTGTGCATCGTCGCGGCGGTGAGCTGGTCGCCCGTACCGATGTAATTGTTCTGCGTGCCCAGCGGGTGCCGGGTCGTCTCGCCGGTCGCCGCCGGGAGATAGAGGCTGACCGCCAGGTCGGTGTCCGCCGGCACGGCGAAGGCGACCTCGTCGCTGGTCACCGTGGCACCGGCCGGGACGGTCACCGTGGCCTTGCCGCCGAAGGTGACCGCGGTGTCGGTGGCCGGGTCGATCCCGCTCCCGGTCGCCCGCCGCGCCACGTGCACCCCGCCGACGACCAGCGGCGTCCGGCCGAACGTGTTGGCGAGCTGCAACCGCGCGCCGTCCCCGCCGACGCTGGTGTGCACGATCTGCCGCACCGTCTGCCGGGTGAAGGGCTGGCCGCCGTCGGTCATGGCGACGCCCCAGGTGGCGACCCAGCCCGGTGCCGCGGAGGCCGGCGGTGATGCCGGGACCACCGAGGGCGAGACGGATGCGGGGGAGGGGCCGGCCTGTGCCGTCGCGGTCCCGCATCCCCCGGCCAGCAGCATCACGCCGGCCGCCATGACCCACCGCATCTGTTCCCCCGTGTTCCTTGCCCGCTTTCCGCCGCACATCCTCACATCCGGACATGTGCGGGAGCTGTCAGCAGGGACAAGGATCACCGGGTGTCAGCCGATGGGGATGCCGGACACGTGCCTCGGTCCGGTCATGCGGCCGTCCGGACGGCCGCATGACCGGGGATCACCTTGTCAGAGACGGATGCGCTGACCCGGGTAGATCCGGCTCGGGCTGCTCAGCTTGTTCTTGTTGAGCGCGTACAGGGTCCGCCAGCCGCCCTTGATGTGGTACTTCCGGGCGATCTTGGCGAGGGTGTCACCGGACTTGACCACGTAGGTCTTCCCGGAGCTCTTCACCTTCTTCTTCTTCGGGGTGTGCGACGGGGTCGACTTCTTGTGGACGCCGGACCTCTTGCCGCACACCGGCCACGGGCTCAACCCGCGCTTGGCGTACAGCTTCTCGGCGATCCTGATCTGTTCGGCCTTGGTGGCCTTGTCCGCGGTCGAGGCATATTTGCCCCCGCCGTTCGAGAGCCACGTGCCGCGGCTGAACTGCAAGCCGCCGTAATACCCGTTACCGGTGTTGATGTGCCAGCGGCCGCCCGATTCGCACTTGGCGACCACGTCCCAGTTGACGCTGGAGGCCAGGGCCGGGGTGGCCGGCGCGAGCAGCACGCCCGCTCCGGTCACGCCGGCGGCCACCAGGCTGAGGGCAGCAAGGCGCGTTCGTCTACCGATCCGAGACATGGATGATCCTCCACGCCTGCGAGGTGAGCTGTCGGGTTCGGGCAGATCGGCCCGGCCGCGCGTCACGTGGCGGCTTCACCCCAAGGCGCTGTCCCAGCGCCGGAAAACGGTGGTTCCCCCGCTCCTGCCCTTTCATCGAGTCTGTGGATCGGCGGCAGGATTCGGCGGTCCGTCCACAGTGCCCGCCATCGCGGGACGACCGACGGTAACCACAGCCCCGGTCGTTCATCCAAGTTTTTGACGGCCTTTAGTGACGTTCTTCACGGTATTTGCCCGATTTGATCTTGTTCGTGCCCCGGAAAGCCAGGCATTTCCGAAACCGGTGATCCGCCCGTCCTCCCGGCATCCCCCACGAACGGCAGAAAGGGCGGAACCGCCGCTGGTCACGCTGCGTCAAACCGCGCATGGCCGCTCTCCGCCGGCGCCGAACCGCGCTGCTCACCGCGATCTCCGCCCTCACGCTGTCCGCGTGCGGCAACACCCTTTCCGGTACGCCCGGAGCATCGCGCGACGCCGTCCACGCGGCAGCCGCGAACCTGCCGTCGCGGTACACCTACGTCCTCACCTCGACCTGCGGCGAGCGGGCGCTGATCGGCCGATACCGGATCGCCGTCGACGGCGCGGCGGCCACCGGGGAACCCCTCGGCCCGGACAGCAACCAGGACGTCACCCATTACCCGGCCATCACGGAGCTGCTCGCCGAGGTCGACACGGCCGGACCGGACGCCGTGATCGAGTTCCAGGCCGACGCCGCCGGTCTGCCCGCCTCGCTGACGGTCGACCCGGTCCCGAACGCCATCGACGACGAGGCGTGCTACACCTTCACCGACATCCGGCCGGGTGCGCCGCGGGAGTCCCCGGGTACCGCCCAGGGCCACCCCCTGGGGCGAACGACGTACCGGCCGGACGACCATGGACCGCATGCGAAGCTTTGATGTGGTGGTGGTCGGCGCCGGACCAGGCGGCGAGGTGGCGGCCGGACGACTGGCCGAGGCCGGGCTGGACGTGGCGATCGTCGAGGCCGACAAGGTCGGCGGCGAGTGCTCCTACTACGCGTGCATACCGTCCAAAGCGCTGCTGCGCCCGGGCGAGCTGCTCGCCGAGGCCCGGCGCACGCCCGGGGTGGCCGCCGCGGTCACCGGCGACCTCGACGTCGCGGCGGTGCTGCGCCGCCGCGACGAGCTGATCGGCAACCTGGACGACGCCGGGCAGGTGCCCTGGCTCACCGAGCGCGGGGTCACCCTGATCCGCGGGTGGGGCCGGCTCGCCGGGGAGAAACGCGTCCAGGTCGGCGACGAGACCCTCGAGGCGCGGCAGGCGGTCATCCTGGCCGGCGGCACCCGGGCGGCGCTGCCGGACATCGACGGGCTGGCCGAGTCCGAGCCGTGGACCAACCGCGAGGCGGTCACCACGCCGACCGTCCCCGAGTCGCTGATCGTGATCGGCGGGGGCGTGGTCGGGACCGAGCTGAGCCAGGCGTTCACGTCGCTCGGCTCGCGGGTGACCCTGATCCCGGGGAAGCGGGGGCTGCTGCCGCGGGAGGAGCCGTTCGCCGGGGAGCAGGTGGCGCAGTCGCTGGTGGAGCAGGGGGTGGACATCAGGTTCGGGGCGCGGGCTCAGGGCGTACGCCGAACCGGTGTTGATGTTGAAGTGACCCTGAGTGACGGGACTGCCGTGAGGGCGGCGGAGATCCTGGTGGCCGCGGGGCGCACGCCGCAGGCGGCGGACCTCGGGCTGGAGACCGTCGGCGTCACCGCGCTGCGGGTCGACGAGAACATGCGGATCCCCGGCTTGAGCTGGCTCTATGTGGTGGGCGACCTGAACGGGAAGGCGCTGTTCACGCACATGGCGAAATATCAGGCGGCGATCGCGGCCGGCGACATCCTGGGCAAGCCGATGGCCGCCGAGCATCTCGCCGACGGCCCGGGATCACCGCGAGTGATCTTCACCGAGCCGCAGGTCGCCGCGGTCGGGCACACCGCCGCGACCGCCGCCGCGGCCGGTCTGACCGTCCGGGTGGTCGACCTGCCGACCGACGGCAACGCCGGCGGCGCGTTCACCGGCGGGCCGCGCGGCACCAGCCGGTTCCTCGTCGACACCGACCGCAACGTGCTGGTCGGCGTCACCCTGACCGGCTCGAACGTCGCCGATTTCCTCCAGGCCGCGACGGTCGCCGTGGTGGGCGAGGTCCCGCTCGGCCGGCTGCGGCACGCCGTTCCGGCCTTTCCCACCCGCAGCGAGGTGTGGCTGTACCTCTTCAACGCGCTCGGGATCTGAGGACCACCATGGACTATCGACTGGAGCTGATCGCCGTGCCGGTCAGCGACGTCGACCGGGCGAAGCGGTTCTACCGCCGGCTCGGCTGGCGCGAGGACCTCGACTACGTGTGCGGCGACGACTTCCGGGTGGTGCACTTCACCCCGCCCGGGTCGAGCTGCTCGATCGTCTTCGGGGTCGGCATCGGCACCGCCCGTCCCGGCACCCTGGAGAACGTCCACCTGATCGTCCGGGACATCGAGGAGGCCCGCGCCGAGCTGCTGGCCCGGGGCGTCGAGGTCAGCGAGATCTTCCACGACGCGGACGGCGTCTTCCACCATGCGGGCACCACGAAACGGGCCGCGGGCCTCTACCCGGGGCGGTCGTCCTACGGCTCGTTCGCGTCGTTCGGTGACCCGGACGGCAACGGCTATCTGCTGCAGGAGGTCAGCGAGCGGGCCGCGAGTAGTGTCGCCGCGTGATCGAACTGCGGGGGCGAGTCCGTGAGCGGGACCAGCTCGACAGACTTCTCAAGGACGTCCGGGCCGGTCAGAGCCGGGTCCTGGTGCTGCGCGGCGAGGCCGGCGCGGGCAAGTCGGCGCTGCTCGACTACCTCGCCGGGCACGCGCCGACCGGCCGGGTGGTCCGGGCCGCCGGTGTCGAGCCGGAGACCGAGCTGGCGTACTCGGCCCTCCACCAACTGGTCGCCCCGCTGCTGCCGCACCTGGACCGGCTGCCCGAGCCGCAGCGGCTCGCCCTCGCCACCGCGTTCGGCCTCGCCGCCGGCCGGCCGCCCGAGGCGCTGCTGATCGGGCTGGCCGTGCTCGGCCTGCTCGCCGAGGCCGCCGTCGAGCAGCCCCTGATCGTGGTCGTCGACGACGCCCAGTGGCTGGACCGGATGTCCGAGGTGATCCTCACCTTCGTGGCCCGCCGGCTCGACGCCGAGTCGGTCGCCCTGGTCTTCGCGGCCCGCACCCCGGCCGACGACGCCCTGCTCACCGGCCTGCCCGAGCTGCGCGTCGAGGGCCTGCCGGACGCCGACGCCCGCGCCCTGCTGGCTACCGTGCTGCCCGGCCTGGTCGACGCCCGGGTCCGCGACCGGATCGTGGCGGAGACCCGGGGCAATCCGCTGGCCCTGCTCGAACTGCCCCGCGACATGGATCCGGCGTTCGGGTTCGGCGCGCCCGGGCTCTCGTCGCTCGCGGCCGGTGCCTCGTCTGTTGGTGGGGCCGCGTCGCCTGCGGGTGGGGCTTCGTCGTCGGGTGGGGCCGCGTCGTCTGCGGGTGGGGCTTCGTCGTCTGCGGGCGAGGCCGCATCGTTCGCAGTCGAAGTCCGGTCGTTCGAGGCCGGAGTCCGGTCGTTCGGGGCCGGGGCTTCGTCGCCGGCCGGCCGGGTCGAGGGGGGCTTCGAGCGGCGGATCGCCGCGCTGCCCGCGGACAGCCGGACGCTGCTGCTGGCCGCCGCGGTCGAACCGGTCGGTGACGTGACGCTGCTCTGGCGGGCGGTGGAGCGGCTCGGGATCAGCCCGGACGCGGCCGGCCCGGCCCAGGCCGCCGGGCTGGTCGAGATCGGAGCTCGGGTGCGGTTCCGGCACCCGCTGGCGCGGTCTGCCGCATGGCGTGGCGCCGATGCCGCCGAGTTGCGGGCCGTGCACCGGGCGCTGGCCGAGGTCACCGACGCGGACCGGGACCCGGACCGGCGCGCCTGGCACCGCGGCCACGCCGCCGTCGGCCCGGACGAGGCGGTCGCGGCCGAGCTGGAGGGATCGGCCGGCCGTGCGCTGGCGCGGGGCGGCCGGGCCGCTGCGGCCGCTTTCCTGGAGCGGGCCGCCGAGCTCACGCCGGACCGGAACCGGCGAGCGGCGCGGATGCTGGCCGCGGCCCAGGCCCGGCTCGCATCCGGCGCTGCGGCAGCGGTCCCGGACCTGCTCGCGGCCGTCGAGATGGGCCCGCTCGATCCGGTCCAGCAGGCCGGCGTGGAGCGTCTCCGCGCCCGGGTGGCCTTCGTCCTGAACACCGGCCACGAGATCGTCCCGCCACTGCTCGCCGCCGCCCGTCGCCTGGAAAGCCTGGACCCGGCCGCCGCCCGGGAGACGTATCTGTCCGCGGTCGGCGCGGCCATCAACGCCGGCCGGCTCGGTTCCGTCGACCGTGCGGGCGGTGTCGGGTCGCTGGATCGTGCGGGCGATGCCGTGGCTGCTCCCGCTGATGCTGGTGTGCTGGGGCGCGCGATCGAAGCCGCGGCAGCGGCTCCGGTCGGGGACGAGCCTGCCGGGTTGCTGCTGGCCAGCCTGATCATCTGGCATCGGGAGGGGCATGCCGCGGCGGTGCCGGCGTTCCGCGAGGCGCTGGCCGCGGTGCCGGCGGACAGCGAACTGGACCTGCTCTGGCTGACCGGCATGCTGGTCCACGAGGTGTTCGACGACGAGGCGTTCCAGGACCGCACCGAGCAGGCGGTCGCCTTCGCCCGCGCCGCCGGGGTGCTGTCCCGGCTGCCCGGTGCGCTCACCTTCCGGTCGACCGCGCTGATCTACGCGGGGCGGTTCGCCGACGCCTCCGACCTGATCGACGAGGCGGCCGCACTGGCCCGCGCCACCGGCCCGGCGCCGCACCCGGCCAGCGCCGGCATCCTGGCCGCGTTCCGGGGACGCACCGAGGAGGCGCTCGCCCTGATCGACGAACTCAGCCGCGACGCGACGGCCGGCGGCGTCGGCTGGCTGCTGAGCACCGCCGGGTACAGCAAGGCGGTCCTGCACAACGGGCACGGTGACTATGCGGCGGCGCTGACCGCGGCGCAGGAGGCGGCGGCCTACGAGGACCTCGCGGTTCTCCAGTGGACCCTCGGCGAACTGGTCGAGGCCGCGGTCCGGGCCGGTGCACCGCGGGTGGCGGCCGAGGCACGGGACCGTCTGGTGGCCCGGGCCGCGGCTGCTGACACCCCGTGGGCACGCGGGGTGCGGGCTCTCGCCGACGCGCTGGTCGACGACACCGAGAGCGCCTACCAGGAGGCGGTCACCCAGTTCGCCGCGAGCCGTCACAAGGTGCAGCTCGCCCGGGCCCGCCTGCTCTACGGCGAGTGGCTGCGCCGCGCCAACCGCCGCGGCGATGCCCGCGACCAGCTCCGCCCGGCGTATGAGGCGTTCACCACGATGGGCGCCGAGGCGTTCGCCGAGCGGGCCGGCCGTGAACTGACCGCAACTGGCGAGACCGTCCGCAAGCGATCCCCGGGGACGGCCGAGGAACTGACCCCGCAGGAGTCCCAGATCGCCCGGCTGGCAGCGGCCGGCCGCACCAATCCGGAGATCGGCGCGGTCCTGTTCCTCAGTCCCCGCACCGTGGAATGGCACCTCCGGAAAATCTTCACCAAGCTCGGGATCACGTCCCGCCGCGAGCTGCCCACCGCCGTCGGCCGCGCCTGAGTCCCGCGATCCGGCTCACCGGCCGGTGAGCCGGCGCTTGATCACGCGCTCTCCGCCGGTGCCGGCGATCCGGGCGCGGGGAGGAGAGCCGCGGCGACGGTGTCGACGTACCAGCGTCGGAAGCGCTCGGGCGGCCAGCCTCGCTGGCGCACGAGCCAGTCGTAGTTGCGCACGTCCATGGCCAGCCACAGCACGTCGGCCGCGGTGTCGACGGTGTGCTCGGGCCGCAGCCGGCCGGTCGCGACCAGTTCGGCCGCGAACATGCTCATCCCGGTGCGGCGGTCGTCGGCGTTCTTGCGCCAGATCGCGGCGGCCTCGGGATCGGCGGTCGCCGCCGCGGCGAGGGCGAGCATCACCTGGGCCTGCCGGGCGTGGGTGTCGACCAGGTGGCGTGCGTAACGGTCAAGCTTCGCCCGCACCTCGGGCAGCGCCCGGATGTCCGCGACGAACTGGCGGTCGGGCAGCGCGACGGGCTCGTCGTCGCCGGCCACCGTGACGTCGACCAGGGCCGAGAGCAGCGCCTGCTTGCTGCCGAAGACCTTGTACACCGTCTGGATCGCGACCCCGGCCTCCGCCGCGACAGCCGTCAGCGGGGTAGCCGCGTAGCCGGGCTCGACGAACAGGACCGCCGCCGCGTCCAGGATCGCCCGGCGCGTCTGCCGAGCCTGCTCCTGTCGATGTGCCGACTCGTACCGGCGCTTGACAGTCATCGCAGGAGTGTAGTGCTCTATTGGTTAGAGTTGGACTCTACCGAAGGGCGAGGCGATGTCGGCTACTGCGGGAGCACAGCGAGGCGCTCGGGTGATCTTCATACCGCCGCCGTTCTACTACGCCGCCGGTTTGGCCGGCGGCATGGCGATCAACAGCGTGGTTGCACTCCCGCTCGGTGGGGGCTCGGGCATCGCGGTCGCTGGGGCGGTGCTCACCGCGCTCGGGCTGGCGCTGACCTTCGCCGGCGTCACCGCGGTGATCCGGCACCGCACCACGATCGTGCCCCACCACCCGGTTGCCACCCTGCTCACCGGCGGCGCCTACCGGCTGTCGCGCAATCCGATGTACACCGGCCTGGCCGTCGCCTATCTGGGTCTGGCCCTGGTGTTCGGTTCCTGGTGGCCGGTGGTGCTGTGGCCGCTCGTGATCGTCGCCGTGCGCCAGTTGGTCATCCGGCCCGAGGAGCGGTATCTCACCGAGCGGTTCGACCGGGCCTACACCGACTATCAGTCCCGCGTGCGGCGGTGGCTCTAGCAGTCTCGGAGCCTCGACCAGGAATACGGACCCGTACCGTCGTCGCTGCTTCCCGGGTTCGTGCTCCATGCGCCGGCCTGGCCGGGTTCTGATGGCGACCGATTCCTTACCGCGTCCTCCTCGCCGCGGCCCGGCGTTCGGTACGTCCGCAGCCCGCCTGCCCGGCCGTGGGGGACGCGGACGAGGCGGTCCGGGGTGGGGTGGGTGTCGCGGAGGCCCGGGACATCCGTGCGTCGCGGGTCGGTCCGGGGAACGGCGGGCGTCGCGGTGCCCCGGGACACACCCGTGCGTCGCTGATCGGTCTGGGGTGGGACTGCCTCGCGCGGTACGTGGGGGACGGCGCTGATGCGGTTGGCGACGACGCAAAGCGTACAAAATATGGTTTAGAAGGTTATTTTGAAGGTCGCGTCCTGCCTGTCGCCGCTCGCGGAGGCGGACGTGAGCGGGTCGATGCGCAGGACATAGTTGGCGTGGCGCAGGTAGCGGTCCGGATAGTTGTGCGAGCGGAACGACGTCCACGACGAGTCGGCGAGGCCGGGCGTCTTGTGGAAGGTGGCGTCGGCCGCGAAGGTGCTGGTGCCGTCGTTGGTGTCGAGGACCATGGCGTAGTTGTAGTGGCGCAGGTATCGGTCCGGATAGTTGACCGAGCGGAACGAGACGCCGGACGTGTCGGCCAGGCCGGGGACCAGGGTCCAGAGCTGGTCCTGGTAGGGGTCGAACGGATAGGCGTCGATCCGCCCCACGTTGTCGGCGTGCCGGATGTAGCGGCCCGGGAAGTTGTAGGACTTGACCCGGTTCCAGGTGGGGGTGCCCCACTTGGCGGTCACGGCGGACAGCTCCGTCGCGGTGATCGGGACGATGCCGCAGTGCTTCGCGTTGAGCGGCTGGGTGTAGGAGCGGTCGTTCAGCAAGGTCCAGGAGCCACCGGCCACGCTGGTGGTCTGCCAGCAGAAGAAGCGGCCGTTCGGGCTCCACGTGTCGCCCCACATGTACCAGGTGTCGGACGTGTTCGACTTGCTGATCTGCGGCGCCTCGACCCCGCGGCCGGGCGTGATCGCGCCGGAGTAGATGCTGAACGAGCCGGCGCCCAGCGAGGACGATCTGGTGCCGAGCAGGGTGCTGTTGGTGTTGTTCTTGTAGTACATGTAGTTCACGCCGCCGACGGTCACGAACGAGCCGTCGATCGCGTCGTACCCGGGGTCGTAGAAGACGGCGGGCGACCCGGCCGTGACGAAGTCGCTGGTGTAATTGATCATCAGGACGTTGTGACCGGAGCTGTTCACCGCGGAGTACACGATGCCGTACTGGCCGCGCGAGGCGTCCCAGAAAGCTTCCGGGGCCCAGGCGTGGGTGGCCAGCGAGTGCACCTTGAGCAGCCGGTAGTTGCTGAACGTGCGCAGGTCGGCGGAGTCCCAGACGTGCAGGTACTGGCTCTGGTAGGACCAGTCCGTGCCGTTCAGGTCGGTGGCCAGGACGACGAACGTGCCGTCCTGCTTGCGCAGCAGGAACGGGTCGCGCAGGCCTTTACTGCCCAGGGCCGGCGTGGCCACGGCGTTGTTCTGGTTCAGCGGTGTCCAGTTCAGGCCGTCGCCGCTGACCGCGAGGTGCAGGCCGTAGTTGGCGGCGGCCATCGACGGGGACTCGGTGAAGTAGGCCATGGCGTAACCGGAGTAGGTCGCGGCCCGGGCGGCGGCGGGCAGCAGGAGCGCGCCGGCGGTGGCGCCGCCTACGGCGGCCAGCAGGTCACGACGTTTCATGCGGGGCTCCTCGGTGGCTGTTAGCGCTAACAATTCAGCGCGCACGGGGATGTGCCGGAGTGAAGGCAGGGGGGAGCGACCTGGGGTGAAGTCGCCAGTGGTTCGAAGTTTCTGAATGATTGCGCTCAGATTGCGGCGCTGTCAAGGACGCCGGCGGGTCGGCGTCGTGGCAACCGGCCCGGCCCGCGCTCGCCCCCTCAGCCGGTGAGCGCGGGCCGGAGTCCGTCCGGCCGGGCCGGCCACGGTCGCCGGGACCGCGACGGTGGCCTGCCCGGCCGTTCAGCCGTCACCAGGGCTGAGAACGGGGATCGGTGACGGCCGCGGGGCTTCCCGGGGCGCGGCGCCTGACTGAATTCGATCAGGGTGCCGCGGTGGGTTCGCCCGAGGTGGAACGGCTCAGGCGGAGCGACGTTCGGAAGCGGCCGCGAGGTTCGCGGACTCCGCCTCCTCGGCGGTCGCGCAGGCGACGACCACGTCGTACATGGTGCGGTAGAACGCGGTCGCGGCCAGGGTCGAGCGGCGGTCGACGCCACCGACCAGCTTCGCGCGGCCGTGCCGTTCCGGGGAGAACGCCAGGTGATACCGGGCGCTGCTGCGGGCCGCGAGCGCGTCCTGGAAGAGACCCCGGGTGGTGCCCGGAGTGACCCAGGACTCCAGGGCGACCAGGTCGTGGTCGCGCAGGTGGCCGGCCACGGTGTCCGCGGCGGTGAGCACCAGGCTCAGGTCGGGCCGGCCGCGGCGCAGCGGGACCGGCGCGGCGATCAGATAGACGGTGCAGCCGGCGAGCCAGTCCGGGTCGTCGGTCGCGTGGTACCGCCCGGTCTCGTGCATGGCCGTCAGCGCGTCGCCGAGCGGCGACCGGCCGGCGCGCAGCTTGGCGACGACCTCCGGGTCGTGGTCGAAACCGGCGACCGTGTGCCCGGCGGCGATCGCGGTGCGGGCGAGGGCGAGTCCGGCGCGGTCCTGCCCGACGACGGCGACGCGGTGGCCGTGCCCGGCGGGCTGGGGCGTGGTGGCGATGGCAGCACTCCTTGCGAGAGATCGGACGAGAAAGAACCGTAAGGCAGTTCGGCTCTTTCGGTAATCGCTCGCCGGTGGTACTCCGATCGGTGTTTTTCGTTCCGCTCGGGCGATTCCGCTGTCGGTTTATGGTCAGACCCTTGAGCCCGGGCGTCACTGACCGTATGGATGAGCCCCTGCCGCGGGGTAACCGGGACGTGACCTGCGACCTTGACACGAGCGGTCCATCGCAGCAGGGTGTAGCGCCTACGGCCGGTTGATCTCGGATGTCTCCGCAGCACACTCTCCGGCAACACGCCAGTTGGCACATGGTTACACACGGTGAGGGGAAGCCGGGATGGACCTGGATCCGCAGGACTACGACGACCTGCTGCACGGCCAGTCGATGGTGGAGCGCTGGCGGCGCAGCGACCACGCCGTCGCGGTGGCCGCCGAGCTGATGAAGCTGCACGGCGGCACCGTCCCGATGAGCGAGCTGCTGTGGGCCGGCGCCGAGGCCTTCCTGCCCCGCCAGTGGCAGGCCGGGCGCGCCGCCGAGCCGCCCGCCGCCGCCTTCGAGGTCTACGACCGCTGGCGCCGCCTCCAGGAGCGCCGCCTCCAGCGCAAACAGCAGCAGCAGGAACAGGCCGACGGCAAGAGCTGACTCGCCGCCGTCGCTTCAGGGTGCGCTCGTAGTCCCCACGATCCCAGGTACCTCGCGCGCGCCGGGAACGCCGCCAGGCGATTCCGGGGCCTATCCTGGGCTGGGCATCGTCGGGTGTGGATCTTTGGAGGGGCTCGTGGCGGAGGCGTTGGACACCGGGCGGCCGCATCCGGCCCGGGTCTATGACGTGTTGCTCGGGGGCAAGGACAACTTCGCGGCGGATCGGGCCGCGGCGGCCGAGGGGCTGCGGGTCAATCCGAACGCGGCGACCGCCCCGCTGCAGAACCGGGCGTTCCTGCGGCGCACCGTGCGCTACCTGGCCGGGCAGGGAGTCCGGCAGTTCCTGGACATCGGCAGCGGGCTGCCCACGGCGCTGAACGTGCACGAGGTGGCGCAGCAGGTCGACCCGTCGGCGCGGGTGGTCTACGTGGACCGGGACCCGATCGTGCTCACCCACGGACGGGCGCTGCTGACCAGCACCCCGGAGGGCCGGACCGCCTATGTGGACGGTGACCTGCACCGGATCGAGGAGATCCTGGACGCGCCGGAGCTGCGGGAGACCCTGGACCTGGAGGAGCCGGTCGGGGTGCTGCTGTTCGCGGTGCTGCACTTCATCGAGGACGACGTCGAGCCGTACGACATAGTGACCAAGCTGATGGCGGCCGTGCCGCGCGGCAGCCACCTGGTGATCTCGCACATCACCGCGGATTACGACCCGGTGTCCTGGGGCAAGTTCGCCGCGGTGATGCGGGCGCAGGGGATTCCCACCCGGTTGCGCGACCGGGACGAGGTGGCCGGGTTCTTCGACGGCCTGGAGCTGGTGGAGCCGGGCGTGGTCCCGATCCTGCGCTGGCGTCCCGAGGAGGCGACGCCGTTCACGGACGCGCAGGTGGCGCTCTATGGGGGAGTGGCCCGCAAGCCGTGAGACCCGCGGGCCACCCGGGGATCAGTTGACGAAGATCGGGGACGAGGCGGAGTTCACCACCGGGGTGTACTTCGCGGTGAAGTAGCCGTTGGCCACGCACGCGGCCGGGCCGCTCGACTTGGTGAACTGCTGATCGGTGAACGTGATCGAGTTGTCGGTGTTGTCGGCGACCGCCGTGATCGTGTTGCCGGTCGCCACGAAGTTGCAGATCACCGAGCCCAGCAGGGACTTCAGGTTCAGCGTCGCGGAGATCGGCGCGGCGTCGGTGCCGGTGACCGTCACGGTGCCGTCGCTGGCGACCGTGGTGGCGTACGGCTGGTTGTTGATCGTCACGCTGTTGACGCCGGTCACCCCGGGGACGCCGGTGACCGTGCAGCCGGAGACGGCGAGCGTGGAGCCGAGCGCGGCGGCGCCGGGCGCCGCCGGGTTGTCGTTCACCACGGCGCTGAAGCTGGAGGTGGTGCACTTCATGCCGTTGGCGCCGCCCGGCGCGGTGGCGAAGACCGCCTGACTGCCGCCGACGATGCCGGCCGAGATGGTGTCACCGACGGCGACCGCGGGGCCGGCCAGGCTGTCGGTGGTCAGGACGGCGGGGTCGTCGGCCATCGCCGGTGCGGCGAACAGCAGGGCGGTGGTGGCGCCGCTCAGGACGGCGGCGGTGATCCGGAACTTGTGCATGGGGGTGCACCTTTCGGTCAGGAGGCGGCGAGCGCCCCGGTGAGGTCGTCCAGGCTCGGGGAGAGGGCGAAGGCGGTGTTGTTGCCGCTGAACACCACGGCGTTCTTGCCGGGCGCGGAGGGAAGTCCGAAGGCCAGGTTGATCAGCGCGTCCAGGCTGCCCGGGATCAGGCCACAACCATTCGCTTTCGGTACGCCATAAGCGTTGTCCACCAGCGTCGCGCCGGTGAAGCCGACGCCCAGCGTCTCGAACCCGTTGGGGTCGGGCACCACGGTGAGCGTCCCGGGATCGCCGGTGATCGGCTGGTTCGGGGCCGGCGGGCTGGTCGTGCCGGTGGTCGGGCTGAACCTGATCGGGTTGCTGTCCGAGCCGATGTAGCACTTGGTCCCGAACAGCGCGTTGTAGAGGTGCAGCTTGACCGGCAGCACGAAGACCGGAGTGTCCTCGCCGGTGGCCAGCGGCACGAAGCCGGTGATCGACCCGGCCAGCTCGACCTGGGCGAAAACGCTGGTCACCCCGGGGATGATGTTGGCGATGCCGGGGATGGACACCTGTAACGGCTTGGCCACCAGGGTCTTACCCTTGGCGGCGGGGACGGTGGAGTAGACGTTGGCGACGGTGCCGTCCGGGAACTCGCGGACCGGTGCGTCGGCCGGCCAGTAGACACCGAATTGGATGGTGATCGGGCTGTCCAGCGGCACGACGTTCGCGCCGATCGTCACGCTGCCGCCGGTGGTGACCGAGTGGACGCAGCCGACCTGGAGGTTCGTCGGGTCCTTCATGGTGGCCGAGGTGAGCGGACAGTTGTCCAGGCCGGCGTAGGCGCCGCCGGGTGCGGCTTGGGCGGGTGTCGCGGTGAGTGCCAGGATGGCGGCCACGGCGACGAGGACTCGTGACGCTTTCATGGCGTCACTCCTTCGGGGACTCGGTGGGACGGGTACCCGGCCGTTTCCGCAGCGTTCCGGGACTTGAGTGGGAGGCGATACTGGGGGAACCCGCCTCACGCACCATCGAGATCCGTACCTCACGGTATAAAAAACCCCGGCGGTATGCCATGTCAAGACATTGAGGGACGACGATGACGAAACCAGTACTCAGTCCGCTGCCGGGCGCCCGGGCGGGACGTGATCCGGCCCGCGCCATCAAACGCGGCCCGCGATCGCTGCCGCCCGAGGTCATCGCCGCCACGCAACGGGAGCGGCTGTTCGACGCGCTGGTGCACACGGTCGCCGAGAAAGGGTACGTGAATGCCCGAGTGAGCGACATCTGCACGGCGGCCGGGGTGACCCGTCCGGCGTTCTACGCGCTCTTCGCCGGCAAGGAGGACGCGTTCCTGGACACCTACCGGCACGGGACCGGGGTGGTGCTGCGGATGATGGACGAGGCGTACGCGGACGCCGCCGACTGGCGGGCCGGCGCCCGGGCCGCGCTCAAGGTGCTGCTCGACGTGCTGGCGAGCGTGCCGGCGTTCGCCGCCATGGCGATCGTCGAGATCGACGCGGCCGGCCCGCTCGCCCGCCGGGACCGCACCGAGTTGCTCGGCCGGTTCTCCCGGTTCTTCAAGGAGGCGCCGGAGGTGCCGGAGGGCCTGGTCGACACGGTGGTGGGCGGCGTCTACTCGACGATTTACGGGTACGTCTCGGCCGGCCGGGCCACCGCGCTGCCGGAGCTGCTGCCGATGCTCAGCTACTTCATGATGGCGCCGTTCGTGGGCCGCGACGCGGCCGCCACCGAGCTGACCGTCCAGGCCGGCGGTGACCGGGTGGTCGCGCCGTGCGCGGCGTCAGATACCGACGGGGTTTTTCACTGACTGAATCAGGTGCGGCTCAGCTTGACGCCTCTGTTACTGCGGCGTAACTTTCCCGAAATCCATCGAGAAACGCCAATAACGAGGCGTTGGGCGGCATCCGCAGTGCCGGCCGCGCGTGATGAGGAGAGTCATGTCCCCTACACGTCTCGGAAGGACCCGCTGGCGCCGGTTCACCGCGATGCTGCTCGGCGGCCTCGCGGCGATGACCGGCCTGATCCTGCTGACCGGCAAGGGGGTGCTCGCGGCGTCCTTCTCGATCTCCGGCATGCCGTTCACCGTCACCTCGCCCAAACTGCACGGTTACGGCTTCGAGCAGTACGCGGAGCTCGACCACATGGCGCCGGGCAGCCCCAACGAGGGTGACACCGGCGGCCAGGTGGTCGTCATCGTCTCCGCGATCAGGGACGCCCAGCTCGACGGGCTGTGCCAGAGCATCGAGCTCGGCGGCATCAACATGAAGCTCACCGCGGGCAGTGCGAGCAACAAGGTCACCGCCGACACGCTGGTCGTCGACTCCGACATGATCAGCGGCAACGGCGACTTCAAGAACATCGACATCGGCCAGGACGCGAGCACGCTCGACCGGGTGCCCGGCAAGACCGGGGCGATCGGCGTCTTCGGCCAGCAGGCCGAGGAGGTGACCATCACCAACGTGCGGCAGAACAACTACGCCACCACGGCGGTCACCTTCCACCTGCCCAACCTGCGCATGTCCTTCACCTCGGACGGCTGCTGACCGTGTCCGGGACCGGAACGCATCGAGTCTCGCCGGGCGCCCGCGCCTGGCGGGGCTTCCGGACGTGGCGCCGCAGCCGGCCGTTCTGGGGCGGGCTGCTGGTCCTGCTCGGCGGGACCGAGATCCTGATGACGGTCTGGGCGCCGCTGGGCGTGGTGCTGCACGTCGGCATGCAGAATTTCATCGGTTACCTGTTGCCATTCGTGATCATTCTGCTCGGCGTGCTGCTCATCCTCAATCCGGCGCAGCACGTGTTCTATGCGCTGATCGCCATGGTGTGCGGGCTCGGCACCTTTCTGACCTCGAACATGGGCGGATTCCTCATCGGTCTGCTGCTGACGCTGGTCGGCGGGGCGCTGGGGTTCGCCTGGGCGCCGATCTCCGCGGAGCCCACGGCCCCGCCGGGCGCGGAAGCCCCGGACGACGCGGCCGCGTCCGGTCCGGCGACCGAGGGCCCGCCGGCGGCCTTCCCGCCTCTGCCCGGCTCCGGTCAATCCGCGGCGCCGGTCACTCAGAAGCCGGCTCCCCAGTAGGCCGCTCGGTCCCTCATCCCGCCGGCCCAGCCCCTTTCCGACGTTCGGCCGGTCTGCCCGGCCGAACGGGGGAACCGGAATTCGGCCGGGCTGCGAACGGTGTCCGCAAACGCGCTCCCCGTCTCCGAAAAATGGCGCGGAAATCGCTGTTCGGCAGCGGTTCCGAAACAGCGGCGTACATTTTTCAGGTGCCGGGCCCGAAGGCTTGGCATCGCAACGGGGGGAGACGTGACGATGAGCATCCGTAAAATGAGCGCCGTGACCGGGACCCTGCTGTTTCTGGGCGGGATCGGGATCGTGCAGGGCGTTGCCGTGTCGCCCGCCGCGGCCGCACCCGTGCCGTCCGCGGTCCTCGCCACCAGCGGGAGCGTCGGTGTCGGCGCCGGCGACCGGGATTACCGCCAGGGCTACCGGGACGGTTATCGCGACGGCTGGCAGGCGGCCGAGGACGACTGCACCGAGCCGATGAGAGGCGCCGCGGGCCTGCGTGCCCGCAACAGCGATTACGAGCAGGGGTATGACCGCGGATTCGCGCGGGGTTTCCGCGCGGGATTCCGCGAATACTGCTGACCCACCGGAGTGGAACAGGGCGGGCCCGACGGCCCGTCCTGTTCCCGTCGGTCAGGCTCGGCTCGCCGAGGCTTCCCGTCGGTGACGAAGTCGAGGCCGCCGCCGGACGAGGTGATCTCGTAATGCCCCGCTTCGACTCCCGGGGATTGGCATCGGCGCTGTTCGATATGGAGTGCCTCAGAGCTTAGAGCCCGATCGGGACCGCGCGACACCCGGATTGCCGTCGTGGTGCGCGATCCATTGACGAGGCTGGATCGGGTCGCCTACGGTGCCGTGAGGAAAGCCCTTTCCCCCAGCTAGGGCCGGGAGGCCATGATGCGCCGACGACACTTCCTCGAACTCTCCGCCACGCTCGGCGCCGGTGCTGCCGTCGCCTGGTCCGGCCCGGCGAACGCCCGTCCTGGCCATGATCCGGGCCTCGACCTGATCGTCGCCGCCGACGGCGGGGGCGACGTCACGACCGTGCAGGCGGCGATCGACGCGGCGCCGGCCGGCGCGCTGACGCCGTACCGTATCGGGGTCCGGCCCGGCAGCTACCTGGGCCAGGTCATCGTGCCCGCGGACAAGACGAACCTCGAACTGCGCGGCCTCGGCCGCGCCCCGGCCGAGGTTCTGATCGCCGACGACCGGGCCAACGGCACCCTCAAGCCGGACGGCACCCCGTGGGGCACCTCGGGCAGCGCCTCGGTCACCGTCAACGGCGCCGGGTTCCGCGCGCGGAACCTGACCTTCGCCAACCTGTTCGACGAGGCCGCGCACCCGGAGATCACCAACCGGCAGGCGGTCGCCGTCCTCACCCGCGCGGACAAACTGATCTTCGAGCGGGTGCGCTTCCTGGCGAACCAGGACACCCTCTACGTCAACAGCACCGCGGCCGGGGTCGTCGCCCGCGCCTCCTTCCGCGACTGCTACGTCGAGGGCGACGTCGACTTCATCTTCGGCCGCGCCACGGCCGTTTTCGATCGCTGCCGGGTGCACTCGCTCAACCGTGGCAGCACCCCGAACGGCTACGTCACCGCGCCGAGCACCGACATCACCAACCCGCACGGGCTGCTGTTCACCCACTGCCGCCTCACGTCCGACGCGCCCGCCGGCACCGTGTACCTCGGCCGCCCCTGGCATCCGAGCAACGACCCGAACGCCATCGGCCAGACGATCATCCGCAACTCCTGGATCGGCGCGCACATCGGCGCCACCGCCTGGAGCGACTTCGGCACCTGGCCCTGGTCCGAGGCCCGCCTCGCCGAGTACCGCAACACCGGGCCCGGCGCGCTCACGTCCCCGGACCGCCCGCAGCTCACCCCCGCCGAGGCCGCCGGCAACGACGTCGCCGACTTCCTGACCGGCTCCGACGACTGGCACCCCTACTGCTGATCGCGCTCTGCCGGCCATCGGACCGCCCCGCGCCGATCGTGGAAGGCACCTCCGCGACCGGCCGAAGGGCCCGGCCCGACGCACTGGCCGCTGCCGGCGCGACCGCGTGGGCCGGCGCGGCCGCGCCGGCAGCCGGGCCGGTGCGGTCGCCGTCATCGACACCGGCTCAGTCACCCTGTCCGGGTGGCACCGTCACCATCGGCTGATCGGGGCGGGGCGCCTCTTCGGCGGGCACGGTGGGGCGGGTGGCGGCCGCCCACCGGGTGACCGGACCGTAGAGCAGGCCACCGCCCGCGAAGAGCAGGCCCAGCAGCAGCCAGCCGTAGCCGTGCAGGCCCAGCACGCAGGCGGTGACCAGCGGCGGCGCGACCATGTCGCCGAGGCCGCGGCCGGCGAAGTAGGCGCCCTGGTACTGACCCTGGGCCCAGGGCGGGGCCAGCTCGAAGACGATGCCCCAGCTGCCGGTGGACAGCCACACCTCGCCGAGCACGTGGATCACGGCGGCCAGCCCGATCAGCGTGCCGGCGAGCAGTGGTGATCGATCGCTGCCGGCCGCGATCACCGCGCAGGACAGGGCCACCACCAGGCTGCCGCGCAGCGCGGACCGGCGCGCGGCGGCCAGCCCGGACACCCCGCCGGCCATCCGGACCTGGAGCAGCACGCATCCGGCCGTGTTGATCACCAGGGCCACCGAGATCAGCCAGAGCGGGGCGTGCGCCCGGGTCGCCAGCCACAGCGGCAGGCCGAGGCCGAGCAGGTCGTTGTAGGTGCTGGTGAGCAGCCCGTCGAGCGCCGCGAAGGACAGGAACGCCCGATCCCGCAACGCCACCAGGCGCGGTCCGCCGGCCGGGGTCACCTGTGGCGGGACCTGCGGGGCGCGGGTCAGCAACAGGGCCGCGGCCAGGAACGTCAGCGCGTTGGCGAGCAGGATCACGACGTACCCGGCATGGCCCTGGATCAGCAGCGGACCGCTCCCGGCGAGTGTGCCGATGCCCATGCCCGCATTGGTGAGGCTGCGCATCCGGGCCCGCATCCGCAGCCGCTCGGTCGCCGGCACGGCGCCGGCGGCGAGCGCCCCGTTGGCGCCCTTGGCCAGCGCGGTGGCCACCGCGATCACGCAGGAGAGCAGCGTGAACGGCACCGCCGAGTGCACCCCGAGCAGGGCGGTGTACGCCCCCGCGAGCACCACCATGGCCAGGATGGACAGCCGTCTCGGTCCATATCGGTCGGCGAGGTAGCCGAGCGGCGTCATCGCGAGCACCCCGGCCGCGGCCCCGGCGCTGAGTCCGATGGCGATCGTCGCGGGGCTGAGCCCGGCGACCGTGGTCAGGAACAGCACGCTGGTCGTCAGGTAGGCGCCGTTGCCGAACGCGTTGACCAGCGTGGCGAGGAGGAGCACACGCATACCGGAGATCTAACAAGACGTACGTACGGTTTGCAAGTGGTTGCCGGGTGGCAAATAGACACATCGCAGTTTTTGCGAGCGTGAGTGAATAGGCGCGAGATGGCGGCCCGTCACCCATTCGTACGTGCTCATATGCGCATTTCTGTGAATCACCGACAGATCCATTGACACGGCATTCACCCGATCCCGGACTGGCGACGAATCCCTTTGTCGGTTACGTTGAAAAAACGCCGGTGAAATCGGGAGACGCAGATGCTCAGTCTGACGCCCAAAATCGATCCGACCATCCAGTCCCTGCTCGACGACCGTGACTTCCTGGGCGAACTGCTGGACGCGCTGGGCTCCCCGCTCGGCCTGATCCTGCCGCAGCGGGCGACGAGAAATGTGCACACCTTCCGCGAGACCTACCGCCGGCACCGGTTGACCGGCCGGCTCTACTACGCGCACAAGGCCAACCGTTCCAGCGCGATCCTGCGCGAACTCGCCGCCGGTGACGCCGGCGTCGACGTGGCCTCGCTCGGCGAGTTGCAACACGCGCTGAGTGCCGGATTCACCCCCGGCCGGATCGTCGCCACCGGGCCGAAGAACCGGGAATTCCTCTGGCTGGCCGCCCGCGCCGGGGTGACCGTCAGCGTCGATTCCGCCGACGAACTCGCCGAGCTCGCCGGCATCGTGGCCGGGCACCGGCTGCCCAGGGTCCCGGTCAGCCTGCGGCTCTCCGGATTCGCCTCGGCCGGGGTGCGGGTGCTGACCCGGCGCAGCCGCTTCGGCACCCCGGCCGGGGACCTGGCCGACCTGCTCGACCTGCTGGAGAAGCGGGCCGATCAGGTCGAACTGACCGGGGTGGCCTACCACCTGGACACCATCGGGCTGCCGGAGAAGGCGGTCGCGCTGGAAAGCTGCCTGACGGCGCTCGACGAGTGCCGGGCCCGGGGCCTGCGGCCGCGGTCGCTGGACATCGGCGGCGGCTTCGGGGTGAACTACCTGGCCGACGGCGCCGAGTGGGAGCGGTGGACGAGCGAGCTCGGGCAGGCGGTGCTCGGTCGGCGGCCTCCGCTGACCTGGGAGGGGCACGGGTACGGGCTGCGCGCCGAAGGCGGCACCCTGCGGGGCAATCTCGCTCTGTACCCGGCGTATCGGCCGGTGGCCGGGGCGGCCTACCTGGACCGCCTGCTCGGCACCCCCGCCCCCGAGCGAGGCCGCCCACTCGGCGAGTTGCTGCTGGACCACATGTACGACCTGGACGTCGAGCCGGGCCGGGCACTGCTGGACCAGTGCGGCCTCGTGGTGGCGAGGGTGATCGCCAGTGACAACGACCGGATCCGGCTCGATCTCAATGCCCGTGACGTCAGCCTGGAGGAGCACGGCGTTCAGATGGACCCGGTGGTCATCGCCCGCACGGGCGACCGCCGCCCCGGCCCGGCCGGCGTCCACCTGCTCGGCAACCTCTGCCTGGAGGCCGACCTGATCACCCGCCGCAAGGTCTTCCTCCCGGTCGTGCCCCGCCCCGGCGACCTGCTCGCCTTCGTCAACACGGCCGGCTACTTCATGGACTTCAGCGCCACGAACGCCCTGCACCAGCCGGTGGCCCGCAAGGTCGCGGTCTACCGGTCCGGCGGCGTCCGCCGGTGGTGCCTCGACGAGCAGTACTGGCCTGTCCACCCCCGGCAGGAGACGCCATGAGACATGACGACATCACCGACGCGATCGGCAACACCCCGCTGGTGCGGATCGACCCGGCCGTGCACGGCCTGCGCAACATCGACCTGTACGCCAAGCTGGAGCTGCTCAACCCGTTCGGCTCGGTCAAGGACCGGGCGGCCTGGCAGATGGCCCGCCCGCTGCTGGCCGGCGCCCCGGCGGACGCCACCCTGGTCGAGCTGTCCAGCGGCAACACCGCCAAGGCCCTGGCGCTGCTCGCCGGGATGCACGGGCTGCCGTTCAAGAGCGTCACCAACCGGATGAAGGTCCCCGAGATCAAGGAGCTGTTGCTGCTGCTCGGAGCGGAGATCGACGAACTGCCCGGCCAGTCCGAGTGCCTCGACCCGACCGACGCCGACGACCCGCTCACCCAGATGTACCGGCAGGTCTCCGCGGAAGACGGCGAGTTCCTGCACACCGATCAGTACTTCAACGAGCGCAACGTCGAGGCACACCTGCACGGCACCGGTCCGGAGATCATCAAGGACCTGGACGGCCGCGCCCCGGACTACTTCATCGCCTGCGTCGGCACCGCGGGCTCGTCCACCGGCGTGGCCCGGGCGCTGCGCCAGCACGACCCGGACGTCGAGGTGATCGGCCTGGTCGGCGCCAAGAGCGACTTCATCCCGGGCATCCGGACCATCGACGAGGTGCAGCAGGTCGGCCTCTTCGACCCGGGCGTCTACGACGCCGTCGAGACGATCACGTCGGACGACGCGATCGACGGGTTGCTCACGCTGGTCCGCCGGTGCGGGATCCTGACCGGTCCGACCGGTGGCGGCGCGTTCGTCGGAGCCGTCCGAGTGCTGCGTACCCTGGACCCGCTCCTGACCAGCCGGAAGACCGCCGTCTTCATCGTCTGCGACCGCGTCGAGAGCTACCTTTCGTACGTCCGCGACCGCCGCCCCGAGGTCTTCGGCCGCCCGCCCCGGCGCAACTCCACCCGCACCCTGACCGACGCCGAGGTCGCCGCCGCCCCGGCCCTCGACGCCCGCGCCGCCCAGTGCTGGATCGCCTCGACCAACGCCCTGGTCGTGGACCTGCGCAGCCCGTACGCCTTCCAGGCGCTGCACATCCCCGGCTCGCTCAACATCGTCGACGAGGTCTTCGCCGACCTGCTGCACGCCGGTCTCCCGATCAGCCGGCACCGCCCGGTCCTGCTGGTCTGCCCGGTGGGGGAGAAGTCCGCCCGGTACGCCGCCCTGCTCCGCCGGATGGGCCACCCGGACGTGCAGTCCCTGGCCGGCGGGGTGATCGCCTGGCGCGACGCCGGACTCGAGCTGGTCCGATGAGCGAGCTGGCGAGCGAATGCATGAACTCAGTTGCCGACGCGATGAGCGAGCTGGCGAGCTGGCAGGCGGAGCTGCGTGCGCAGTTTCCGATCGTGGCGGCGCACCCGGAGATCGCCTATCTGGACAGTGCCGCCACCGCGCAGAAGCCGCAACCCGTCCTGACCGCCGTCATGGACTATCTGACCAGCGAGAACGCCAACGCCGCCCGCGGCACGTACCCCTGGGCCACCCGCACCACGGCCCGGGTCGAGCAGGCCCGTGACCGGGTCCGCGCGTTCCTCGGCGACCCGGACCCGGACCGCTCGGGCGTCCACTTCGTCAGCGGCGCCACCGAGGGCCTGCGCGCCGTCGCCCGGGACTGGCTCGCCCCGCAGCTGCGCGACGGTGACGAGATCGTGGTCCCGTACGCCGACCACAACGCCAACATCGTCCCCTGGCACGAGGCCGCCGCCCTGGCCCACGCCCGCGGCGTGCGGGTAACCCTGCGCGCCATGCCCTACGACGCCGCCCACGACTACGACGCCGCCCGCCTCGCCGACCTGGTCACCCCGCGGACCAGGATGATCGCGGCCACCCACGTGCACCACGTGTACGGCAACGACATGCACGTGTCCCGGCTGCGCGCGGCGGCCGGCCCGGGCGTGCCGATCTGCCTGGACGCCGCGCAGAGCGCCGGGCACCTGCCGCTCTCGGTCCGCGAGCTGGACGTCGACTTCCTGGTCTTCTCCGGCCACAAGGCGATGGCCCTGCCCGGCACCGGCGTGGTCTGGGCCGGCAACCGGCGCGGACCGGAGTACACCCAGGCCGGCTGGCACGGGACGCCGAACACCAGCGGCATCGTCAGCCTGGTCGCCGCCCTGGACTGGCTGGACGCGGCGGGCGTCGACCGGATCGCCGCGTGGACCCGCGACCTCGGCGCGCGGCTCACCGACGGCCTGGCCCGGCTCGACGCCTACCAGGTGCTCGGCTGTCAGGGCAGCCTGGCCGCCGACTCCGGGGTGCAGCGGCGGCAGGGCATCGTCACCTTCCGGCACCGCGCGATCGGCGCTCACGACCTCGGGTTCATCCTGGCCGCCGACGGGCTGCTGGTCCGGGCCGACGGGCACTGCCAGGGGGATCAGGGGGAGAAGACCTCTTCGGTACGGGTGAGCCTGCACGCGTACAACACCCCGCAGGAGATCGACCGCCTCCTGCGGCGACTCGCCGAGCTGAATACCGGCTGACCCGCAACCGGCGTCTGTTAGAAACGGTTGTCATTGCCGTGTGACTCCGAAGGCAGCCGCCCATGACGCCGATCGCCCTCGACCCCGCCCGCGTCGCCGGCTGGCGGACCACCTGGGACGCGATGATGCTCGGCTTCGTCCCCGGCCTGCCCGCCCTGGAGCGGCTCATCGCCACCGCCGTCGAGGCCGTCCGCGGCGCGCCGCCCACCCGGGTCCTCGACCTCGGCGGCGGTCCCGGCCTGCTCGCCGAGCGGATGTCCCGGCGCTGGCCGGACGCCACGGTCACCCTGCTCGACCTCGACCCGGTGCTGCTCGAACTCGCCCGAGCCGGCCTGCCGTCCGCGATCGGCGTGGTCCGCGCCGACCTCACCTCACCCGCCTGGCCGGCCGCCACCGGAACCGGATACGACCTGATCACCGCGGTGATGACGGTGCACTACCTGGCGCCGGAGGCGATCCGCGCGCTGTACGCCGCCGCCCGGGACGCGCTGGCGCCCGGCGGGTTGCTGGTCGTCGCCGACCTGATGCCCGACGACGGGCTGCCGGGGCTGATGCGCGCGCTCGATCCCGCCCCGGGCGAGGCGGCCGCGGAGCTCGCCTGGGCGCAGTGGTGGTGCGGGCTGATGGGCGTACCGGAAATCGTCGGTCTGCTCGCGGCCCGGGCGGACCTCTTCCGGGATCGGCCGCCCGCCGGTTTCACCGCGGACCTGGGCTGGCACGCGGCCGCGATCCGGGCGGCCGGCTTCGCCGAAGCCGGCGCCCTCTGGCGTGAGGGCCGCCATGCGGCGCTCGCCGCCCGCCGCCTCTGATGAACGGTTGCGCATTAGACAATTGAAAATGATTCCCATTAGCGTTCCGGGTCATGAGTCACCGGCACCGCATCCTCGCCCTCGCCGCCGCGGCGGCGGCCCTGATCCCCCTGACCGCCTGCGACCGGGCCGACGGCGCCGCTCCCGCCGGGCTCACGGTGGTGGCCACCACCCCCGAGGTGGCCGATTTCGCCCGCAACGTCGGCGGGACCCACGTCACCGTCACCCAGCTCATCAAGGTCGGCGTCGACCCGCACGACTACGAGCCCAGCCCGGCCGACATCAAGGCCGTCGGCGACGCCGCGGTGGTCCTGGAGAACGGCGTCGGCCTCGAGGAATGGCTCGCCCCGGCGATCTCGTCGGCCGGCTTCCGCGGCCCGGTCGTCGACGCGAGCCAGGGCGTCACGCTGCGCCCCGAGGACCCGCACATCTGGCACAACCCGCGGAACGCCAAGGTCATGGTCGGCAACATCGCGAAGGGACTGTCCGCGGCCGATCCCGCGCACGCCGCGGACTTCGCGACGAACAGCGCCGCCTACACCGCCCAGCTGGACGACCTCGACCGGGACAACCAGGCCGCCTTCGACGCCCTGCCCGCCGCGGACCGCAAACTGGTCACCGACCACGACGCGTTCGGCTACTACGTCGACCGGTACCGGCTGGAGTTCGTCGGCTCGGTGATCCCCAGCATGGACACCTCCGCGGAACTCTCCGCCCGGCAGCTCACCGACCTGGTCGCCAAGATCAGGGCAACCGGCACGAAGGCCATCTTCACCGAGAGCTCCCTCCCGCCGAAGACCGCCGAGGCGATCGCGAAACAGGCCGGCGTCCAGGTGATCGGTGGCGAGGAAGCGCTGTTCGGCGACAGCCTCGGCGAGCCGGGCACGCCGGAGGGCACCTATCTCGGCGCCGAGCGCCACAACACCCGGGTCATCACCGCCGCGCTGGCCGGTCGCTGATGGCCGCTCCACCCCAGACCGACGCATCGCCCACGGCGGTCCCGGCGCGGCCTCCGGCGGGTTTCCGGTACGCCGAGAGCGCCGCCGCCCAGCCGATCCTGTGTTTCCGGCACGCCACGGTCGGGTATCCAGGGGCGCCGGTCCTGACCGGACTGAACCTGGAACTGCGGGCCGGCGAACGGCTCGCGCTGATCGGCCCGAACGGCGCCGGCAAATCCACTCTGATCAAGAGTGTGCTCGGACTCGCCGCCGTCCTCGGCGGCGCGGTGGAGGTGTTCGGCCGCTCCCCCGGCCGGGCAGGCGGCCTGTGCGGATACGTCCCGCAGGCCGCCGACCTCGACCCGGACTTCCCGATCACCGCGGGCCACGTGGTGCTGCTCGGCCGTTATCGGCGCACCGGCTGGTGGCGGCCCACCCGCGCGGCCGATCGCCGGGCCGCCCGCGACGCCCTGGCCCGGGTCGGTCTCGCCGACCGCGCCGAGGTCCGCTTCGGCCTGCTCTCCGGCGGCCAGCGCCAGCGCGTCCTGCTGGCCCGTGCGATCGTCACCGAGGCGTCGTTGCTGCTGCTGGACGAGCCGTTCAACGGCGTGGACGCGGAAAGCCGGCAGGCCCTCCTGACCGTCCTTACCGAACTCACCACGGCCGGCGCCGCCCTCCTGGTCAGCACCCACGACGACGCCCTGGCCCACCAGTTCGCCGACCGTGTGCACACCGTCGGCGCCGCCGCAGCCGATTCCCTGACGGTCCCTCCCGAGGGCGTCCACACTCCCGGCGCCCTTCCGCCGGCGTCCTCTCCCGCCGATGACCTCGCGGCTGCGGCCGGCCCGGTCGTCGCTCGCGGCGGCACGGGCGGCGCCTGATGGACGTGTTCGCTGTGCCGTTCATGGGGCGGGCGCTCGCCGAGCTGGTCCTGCTCGGGCTGGTGTGCGGGCCGATCGGGTTCTTCGTCCTCACGCGGCGGCTGTCGTTCACCGCGGACGCCCTCACCCACACCGTCCTGCCCGGAGTGGTGATCGGATTCCTGGCCGGTGGCACGACCGGCCTGGTCGCCGGCGCCCTGCTCGCCGCGCTGCTGACGGCCGTGGCGCTGACCCTGATCACCCGCCGTGGCGGCGTCACCGACGACGCCGCCACGGCGGTCCTGCTCACCGCGATGTTCGCGATCGGCGTGGCGCTGGTGTCCCGCAAGCCGTCCTACACCGCCGACCTGACCGCCTTCCTCTTCGGCCGCCTGCTCACCGTCTCCCCGGCCCAGCTCGCCGAGACCGCCGTCCTGGCGCTGCTGATCCTCGCCGGACTCGCCCCGCTCAGCCGCGCCCTGCTGTTCCGAGCCTTCGACCCGGCCGGCGCCGCCGCGGCCGGCTACCGCGTCTTCCGGCTCGACCTCGGGCTGAACCTCCTGGTGGCCCTGGTGGTGGTAGCCGCCGTCCAAGCCGTGGGAACCATCCTGGTGGTGGCCCTCCTGGTGGTCCCGCCGGCCGCGGCCCGCCTCCTGACCACCCGCCCGATCCCGCTCGTCCTCGTGGCCACCGCCCTGATCCTGGCCACCGCCCCACTGGGCCTGTGGCTGAGCTGGACCGCCTCGGTCGACCACGGCATCCCGCTCGGCGCCGCCCCCACCGTCGTCCTCCTCCTGGTCCTCACCTACCTGCTCGCCCTGCCCCTCGCCGCCCTCCGCCGAGTCCGGGCCGGTGGCGAGGGGCGTCTCGGAAGCCAGGACGCGGCCCTGAGCGGCCGGCGGGTCCCCGCCGGCCGGGACGTGAGCCTCGGCAGTCCGGGCAGAGCCCGGAGCGCCGGCCGGACGCCTGCCGGGAACGGAGGTGGCAAGCGTGAGCTGGTGGGATGACGCGGTGCATCGGGCGGTTGCCGAGGCGCTGCTGGCCGGTGCGCTCGGCGCGATCGTCGGCGTGCGGGTGGTGGTGCGGCGGTTGTCGTTCTTCACGATGGCGCTGACGCACGCGACCTTTCCCGGGGTGGTGGCCGCCGCGCTGCTCGGGATCAACGTCATGATCGGCGGGGTGGTCGCCGGGACCGTCGTGACGCTCGGGGTGGTGGCGCTCGGCCGCCGCGCGGGGCAGGGCGCGACGGCGGCGACCGGGGTGCTGCTGTCCGCCGGGTTCGCGCTGGGCGCGGCGCTGGTCGCGACCCGGAACGGCTTCGGCAAGGACCTGTCCGCCCTCCTGACCGGCTCCGTCCTCGCCGTCGGCGACGGCGACCTGATCGCCACGGGGGTGGTGCTAGCCCTGGTCGCCGCCGTGCTGCTGGTCTTCGGCCGGCAACTCACGTTCAGCGGTTTCGACCCGGCGGGGGCGAGGTCCGCCGGCCTGGCCGTGCCGTCCTGGGACCTGCTCCTCCTGCTCACCGTGCAGGTCACCGTCGTGGCGATGGTCCCCGCCGTCGGCACCTTCCTCGCGGTGGCGCTGATCGTCGCCCCGGCCGCCGCCGCTCGCCTGTGGTCCGACCGGATCCCGGTGATCACCGCGCTGGCGGTGCTGTTCGGGACCACCTCCGGGCTCGCCGGCCTCTACGCCTCCGCCCGCTGGAACGTCGCCGCCGGCGCCGCGATCACCCTGGCCGCGGCCTCGGTGCTGCCCCTGTCCATGCTCCTGAGCTGGTGTTCACGGTCCGTTCCCGGCAGGGGCCTCGCGCGGGTGGCCACGGGACCCGGCGATGTGCGTACCGAAAACGGGTCTTAGCCGGGCCTTAACGATCGGACAGCGTGCGGATAGCGATCTCCAGGCGAAGGTCTTCCTCAACGGATCGACTGGAGGTTTCACCAATGTTCAAGGTTCGCACCGCGATTGTCCTGGCCACTGGCACGCTCGCCGTCCTCGGCGCGGCGGGCACCGCGCTCGCCGCCGACGGAGGCTTCTCGGGCTCGCCCTCGACCTCCGCGAGCGGCGGGGTCGCGGTGAGTGTCGAGGCGGCCAAGGCAATCGCGATCCGGGTGGCCGGGGGCGGCACGGTCGAGTCGGTGGAGCGGGAGATCGAGCACGGCGTGCTGGTCTGGGACGTGGACGTGATCGTCGGTGGGGTGGAGCACGACATCGACGTGGACAGCGCCACCGGGGCGGTGCTGCGGCACCGGATCAAGGGGGGTGCGGAGGTCCGGGTGTCGGCGTCCCCGAGCGTGTCGGCCAGCGCGGACGACCACGGCGGCCGGGGCCGGGGGAGCGACGACAACGGCCGGGGAGTGACGACAAGGGCGGTCGCAGCACGCGGCACGCCGAGCCGGGTGACGACAAGGGCGGTGACCGGACGCGTAAGGCGGAGGCCGGTGACGACAACGGTGGCAGCCGGACGCGTAAGGCTGAGGCCGGTGACGACAACGGTGGTAGCCGGACGCGTAAGGCTGAGGCCGGTGACGACAACGGTGGTAGCCGCACGCGTAAGGCTGAGGCCGGTGACGACAACGGTGGCAGCCGGACCCGCAAGGCTGAGGCCGGTGACGACAACGGTGGCAGCCGCACGCGCAAGGCCGAGGCGGGCGACGACAAGGGCGGGCACGACAAAGGCGACGACAAGGGTGGCAAGGGCCGCGGCTCCGACGACTGACCTTTCGACCGGAACGGGCATCCGGTGATAGAAAGACCGAGTGATCATCGATGACCGTTCGGCCCCTTTCGCTGACCTCGATGCCTACGTCGCGCTGCCCCGGATCGCCGGCCTGCGACTGTCCCCGGACGGTCGCCGGCTGGTGGTCGGGGTCAACACCCCGGACCGGAAGAAGAACCGGTACACCACCGCCCTCTGGGAGGTCGACCCGGCGGGCGTCCACCCCGCCCGCCGGCTGACCCGCAGCGACAAGGGCGAGACCGCGGTCGCGTTCACGCCCGACGGTGACCTGCTGTTCACCTCGGCGCGCCCGGACCCGGAGGGCGACCCGGACGAGGAACCCATCTCCGCGTTGTGGCTGCTCCCGGCCGCCGGTGGAGAGGCGCGGGTGGTGGCGTCCCCACCCGGCGGCGTGCAGGGCCTGGTCGCCGCCCCGGACGGGACCCTGGTGTTCGGCTCGGCCCTGGCCGCGACCTCGGCCGGCCCGGACGAGGAGCGCGAGTTCCGGAAGAAGCGCAAGGACGCCGGCGTCACCGCGGTCCTGTACGACGAATACCCGATCCGCCACTGGGACCAGTCGTTCGGCCCGGACCGCACCCGGCTGCTCACCGCCGAGCTGGACGGAGAGCCTCGCGACCTCACCGGTCACGTCGGCCGGGCGCTCGGTGTGCTGTCCACGTGGGACCTCTCCCCGGACGGCCGGACCGTGGTCGCCACCTGGGCGGTCGCCGAGCCGGCCGGTTCGCAGCGCTACATCCTGGTGGCGATCGACGTGGCGACCGGCGAGCGCCGCACCCTGGCCGACGACGCGGCGTACGAGTTCGAGGCCCCGCGGATCTCGCCGGACGGCACCCGGGTCGCGGTCGTGGTCTACCGCCGATCGACCGCCGACGACCCCGGGGACCGCTGGCTCGCCCTCGTCCCGCTCGACGGCGGGCCGGTGCGGGACCTGACCACGGCGTGGGACCGCTGGCCTGCCGATCCCCGCTGGCTGCCGGATGGGAGCGCGCTGATCGTGGCCGCCGACCACTACGGCCGTGCCCCGCTCTGGCGGGTCGACGCCGCCACCGGGCAGACCACCCGGCTGACCACCGACGACGGCTGCTACACCGATTACGAGGTGGCGCCGGACGGCCGGTCGATCTATGCGCTCCGCTCGACCACCGACAGCCCGTCCGCCCCGGTCCGGGTCTCGATCGAGGGCACCCCGGCGGTGGAACACCTGCTCAGCCCGGTCGCCGACCTGCCGGTTCCGGGACGCGTCGCCGAGGTGACCGCCACGGCCGACGACGGCACCCCGCTGCGCGCCTGGCTCGTCCTGCCGGCCGACGCCGGTCCGGACCGTCCGGCGCCGCTGCTGCTGTGGGTGCACGGCGGGCCGCTGGCCTCGTGGAGTTCCTGGTCCTGGCGGTGGAACCCGTGGCTCGCGGCGGCCAAGGGGTACGCCGTCCTGCTCCCCGACCCGGCCCTGTCCACCGGCTACGGGCTGGAGTTCATCAGGCGCGGCTGGGGTGCGTGGGGTGCGGCGCCGTACACCGACCTGATCGCGCTCACCGACGCCACCGAGCGGCGGGCGGACATCGACGCCGGCCGGACCGCGATGATGGGCGGCAGCTTCGGCGGCTACATGGCCAACTGGATCGCCGGGCACACCGACCGGTTCCGGGCGATCGTCACGCACGCGTCGCTGTGGTCGCTCGACCAGATGCTGGGCACCACGGACGCGTCGTACTACTGGATCCGGGAGATGACCCCCGAGGCCGCGCAGGCCAACTCGCCGCACCGGTTCGCCGACGAGATCACCACGCCGATGCTGGTGATCCACGGGGACAAGGATTACCGCGTGCCGATCGGCGAGTCGCTGCGCCTCTGGTGGGACCTGCTGTCCCGGTCGAAGGCGGCGGACGGCACGAGCCCGCACCGCTTCCTCTTCTTCCCGGACGAGAACCACTGGATCCTCACCCCGGGCCACGCCAAGGTCTGGTACGAGACGGTCTTCGCCTTCCTCGCCCACCACGTCCACGGCGAGCCGTGGCAACGCCCGGACCTGCTCGGCTGACCCGATCCGGCCTACTCGCCGAGGCTTTCCCGCATGAAGGCGCTGCGCCTGCTGGAGAACGCCTTGGCCCGCCTTGCCCCGTGGTATCGCTTCCGGGCCCGTCGCGAGATGTCGGTCGTGCTCGGCCCCCGGCAGCGAGTCGAACTCGATCCCGCGACTCGGCAGTATGCCCCACTGGGGATCTTCCACGACCGGGTCACGCTGAGTGTGCCGTTCGCGATCGACATCGACCTCACCGAGATCGACCGGATCTGATCAGCGGAACGGGAGGGCCGGGCGGTCGGCCGGTTTCGGGGGAGTGGGCTCCGGGCCGAACAGGGCGGTGGCGGAGCGGGACTGTTTCGCCGTGCGCATCGCGGATTCGGCCCGCTCGAACAGCTCGGTCGGGGTCGAGGCGTGCGCCGGGTAGACCGCGGCCCCGACGGTGGCGCTGATCCTTACCTGGAAACCGTCCAGGTCGGCCGGGCCCTGCACCGCGCTCAGCAGGCGCCGGGCGGTCTCCAGGCAGGCCGGCGCCGACCCGATGGTGGGCAGCAGCACCGCGAACTCGTCGTCGCCGACCCGGGCCACCGTGTCGGTGTCGCGGACCGCGGCGGAGAGCCGGGCCGCCACCTCGGTCAGCAGCAGGTCGCCGATCCGCTGGCCGAGTGAGTAGTTCACGTCGGCCAGGTCGTCCACGTCGAACATCAGCAGGCCGGCCGACTCCTGCTCGGCGGCGGCGACCGGCAGGGCCCGTTCCACGGTGGCGGTCATCATCGCCCGGTTCGGCAGGCCGGTCAGGCCGTCGTGCGACGGCTGCTGACGCTGCTCTGCCGGGCCGCCGGACAGCGCCCGGGCGCAGACCGCCAGCAACGCCAGGTCGGCGGCGAGGACTCCGCCGATCACCCAGCGGCCGGTGACGCCGCAGGCGGCCAGGGCGGCGAGCGCCACCACACCGACGACGAGGCCGATCAGCGCGGCCCGTGCGGCACGCACCCGTCCACCGGTCATGTCGCTCTGATCGGCCGCCGATCACCGGCCCTGAGCAAGAACTAGCCGCAGTGCTCGAATCCGCTGGTCCACGCCAGGGCGCCGACCGAGCCGCCCCACTTCACGCAGGTCGCCTTGGCCACCGCGGTGACCGGCCCGGCGTAGTACTGGAACGAGCCGCTGTCGGTCTTCGCGCCCTTGCCCTGCACCTCCAGGTACGCCGAGGCCGCGCCCTTCTTGCTCAGTCCGGCGGTTCGCATCGTCACCACGCAGTTCGACCCGTCCGAGGCGCGGTAAAGCAGGAAGATCTTGCCTTTCACCACGCCCGCGGCGGACTTGAGGTTGTGCTGGTCGGTCACCGAGAAGTCGTTGCCGCAGACCTCGGTGGGGGTGTACTTGTTCGGCTCCTCGGTCTCGTCCGGCTCGGCCGAGGCCGGGTCCTGCGACGGGACCTGCGACGTCTCCGGCGACGACGGGCCGACCGGCGAGGAACCGCCCGGTTTCGGATTCTGGCCCTTGTCGCGTTTGCCGCCCTTGCGGGTCTGGGTCGGTGCCGGCTGCACGTCGTCGGTCTGTCCGGGCAGCGCCTGCTGGTCGGTGCCGATCGGTGCCTGGTTCGCCCCGGTGTTCGGGCCCGGCAGGTCCGCCTGGCTCTTGTCCGGCCGGGTCGCCAGCATGATCCCGACCCCGAGGACGATCAGCGCCACCGCGCCACCGATCATCGCCAAATTTCGCGACTTGCCCGACTTGCCCCCGCCGGAGCCCGCCCCGGTCCCGCCGACGCCGGCCCCCGCCCCGGAATAGCCGGGTGTGACCGCCGCGGAATAGCCAGGTGTGGCCGCCCCGGAATAGCCAGCAGCAGGAGCCCCGGAATAGTCGGGTGTGCCGGTCCCTGAATAGCCGCCCGCGGGTGCACCCGCCCCGGGCTGACCCCCGACAGACGCCGTCCCAGGCCGAAAGCCCCCACCAGCCCCCGGCCCCGGCTGAATCGGAAATGTCGGAAAAGTGGGTGCCGAAACCTGCCGCTGAACAGTCTGCGTCCCCCACCCGCCAGGACCGGCCCCGGGCCGCCCCGCCCCCGAGCCGCATCCGCCAGCGCCGCCCCGCTGGCAAACCGCTGCGCCGGATTCTTGGCCAGCGCCCGCAACACCACCTGCGCCACCGCCGGCGGCACGTCGGGCGGAAGCACCGGCGGCTGCCCGTGCACCAGCTGCGCCAGCACCGCCAGCGGGTTGTCACCGACATAGGGCGGCCGCCCGGTCAGACACGCGAACGCCACCGCCCCCAGCGCATAGACATCGGTAGCCGCCGTGACCGGCAACCCCTCCGCCTGCTCCGGTGCCATGTAGTGCGCCGACCCCATCACCACGTTCGTGCTGGTGATCCCGCTGATCCCGACCGACCGCGCGATCCCGAAGTCGACCAGCACGATCGCCCCGCCGGGCCGGACCAGCAGATTGCTCGGCTTCACGTCCCGGTGGATGATCCCGGACTGGTGCGCCGCGTGCAGCGCGTCCGCCATCCCCGCCATGATCGACATGGTCTCGGCCGGGCTCAGCCGCCCGGCCTGCTGGATCTTCTTCGACAGCGACGTCCCGTCGATGTACTCCATCACCAGGTAGTCGAACCGCTCCCCGTCGACCACCGCGTTCTCGCCGTAGTCGTAGACCTGCACGATCCCCGGGTGCCGCAGCTGCGCCATCATCCGCGCCTCGGACCGGAACCGGGTGATGAACGCGTCGTCGTTCATCAGCGCCGGAAGCAGCACCTTCACCGCGACCTCGCGATGCAGCAGCAGGTCCCCGCCGCGCCACACCTCGCCCATCCCACCGGCCGCGATGCGTTGCGTCAGCTGATAGCGGTCGTTGAGCACAATCCCCGGGGCAAGCACCGGGCCATGCTAGTCGGCAAAACCAAGCCGACGCTCACGGTGATCACCCAGCAGGATCCTCCTTCGGTACGCCCTGGCCCGCCCCCAACCGCACCCACCCCGTCCCGTGGCCACCCGCGAGGTCCGCCGGCCACCGGGCCGCCCGGCGACCGCCGGGCTGAATCCGGTGGTTACGGAACATGTGCCCCACCCCGCGATGAGCTGGATGATCACGGGGCGAAACGTGCACTTGTGCAAGTCGCAAATGGTACGAAGGTCAAGTAACCACCCTCGAACGGTCTGGACTGCCATGAAACTCGGAGCACTGACAGCCGTCACGCTGGGCCTTACCGCCGCGCTGTGCGTGACCGCGGGAGCCGCGCACGCCGACGAGAGCAAGTCCTCGGACAAGAGCGCGACCTACTGCCGGCTCCGGGTGCACGGCGGCATCCTGGCGAAGTTCGTGAGTTTCGGCGCGGACAAGGGCCGCCTCGGCTGCCCGCTCGGCATCGAGCAGGCAGCGGCCGGCGGCGGCCGGATGCAGCAGTTCGACGGCGGCTCGATCTACTGGTCCCAGGCGACCGGCGCGCACGCCGTCTCCGGGCACATCCTCGACCTCTGGCAGGGCAACCGTGGCGAGACCGGCTGCATCGGATACCCCATCGACGACGAGTCGGCCACCCCGGATCGCCGGGGCCGTTACCAGCACTTCCAGCACGGCACCATCTGGCACTGGAACGACGGCAAGGTCAGCGCCGTCTGCTGAACCGGCGAGGCCGGTGTGCCCGCCGGCGCTCAGTTGGGCACGATCTTGAAGACCGGGAAGCCGGGCGCCGCCGCCGCGATGTCGGCCTCCGGCGAGTCCGCCTTCAGCCCGTCGAAGAACGCTCCGGTCTCCCAGGCCCACTTGCGCAGATAGAGCCGGATCAACTCGGGCTTCTCCGCGTCCGCCATCTCGATCGGCGTGAAGGCCTGCCGCCGCCGCCCGAGCCGCAGCTCGCCGGCCCCGGCCGCCCGCAGGTTCCGCACCCACTGGGTGTGCCCGCGCGGCGCCAGCAGATAGCGCTGCCCCTCGTGGTCGAACACGTTGACGACCGTCGTCCGCACCTCGCCGCTCTTGCGCCCGCGGACCGCCAGCACCCGGCTGCCCATCAGGCTCACGCCGTGCGCCGTCAGCCACTTGGCGAAGTCGTTGAACAGGTTCGACGCCCGCTTCGGTGCCAGGTATCGCATGTCGCCCTCCCGACGTTTCCGAGAGCAGTGCTCTCTGTTGTTAACAGTGAACCCGGATCGATGCTCCCTGTCAAGAGCAGTGCTCTCGCAAGCGGAGGGGGTTGACGGGGATTACTCATGCGAGTAAAAATTTACTCATGCGAGTAAACGAGTCGGTGGCGGCCGGTGCCCGGCGGGCCCAGATCGTCACCGCCGCGATCGAGACCATCGCCGAGCTGGGTTATGGCAACGCCTCCTTCGCCCGGATCGCCAAGCGGGCCGGGATCAGCAGCACCCGCCTGATCTCGTATCACTTCGACGACAAGGCCGACCTGGTCCGTGCCGTCGTCACCGCCGTCTTCGCCGAGGCCGCCGACTTCATGGGCAAGCGGCTCCGGGCGGTCACCGGCGACCGTTCCGAGCTCCTGGCGACGTACATCGAGTCGAACCTGGAGTTCTTCGCCGAGCGGCCGGCCGCCATCCGGGCCTACCTGGAGATCGCGACGAGCGCGCGCACCGACGACGGCGCCCCGCTGGTGCGCCCGGAGGAGGTCGACGACCCGGAGTCCCGGTTGGCCGCGATGTTCCGGGAGGGCCAGGAGGCGGGTGAGTTCCGCCAGTTCGACCCGGTCGTCATGGCGGCCACCGTGCGCGCCGCGATCGACGCCGCCGCCACCCGCCCCGACCTGGACCCGCACGCCTACGCGGCCGAACTGACCGCCCTCTTCACCCGAGCCACCCGGAGGGATCCCGCGTGACCGCGCCGATCACCGGCGAAAAGCCCGTCACCTGACGGGATTCCTGCGTAACCGCGCCGATCACCGGCGAGAAACCGTCACCCGAAGGGATTCCCGCATGACCGCGCCCGCCGCCCCGGCGAAGAAGCCCGTGAAGACGCCGAGCCGCAGCACACTCCTGCTGCCCCTGCTGATCGACTTCGGACTGCCCCTGGCCGTCTACTACGGCCTGCGCGCCGCCGGCGTCGACCAGTGGTGGTCGCTGCTGTTCTCCGCCGCGGTCCCCGCCGTGGTGGTGATCGTCCGCCTGGTCCGCTCCCGCCGGGTCGACTTCCTGGCCCTCTTCGTGCTCTCCGCCGTCGCCCTCAGCGTCGGCGTCTCGGCGATGACCGGCGACCCGCGCACCATGCTGATCCGCGACGCCTGGGCCGGCCTGATCGGTGGCCTGATCGGCGTCTGGCTGCTCGCCTCGGTCTGGTTCGGCCGCCCCGCGCTGATGGTCCTGATCCGCGCGTTCGTGCTCGCCAAGGTCGGCCCGGACGGTCTGCGCGCCTGGGAGGCCAGGTGGGACACGGACCACGACTTCCGGCGCGCGCTGCGGCTGCTCACCTTCGTCTGGGGCTGCGCCACCCTGCTCAACGTGGTCGTCACGATCCTCGCGGCCTACCTGCTGCCGCTCGACCTGGCCCCCGCCGTCCTCAACGCCGCCTGGCCGGTGATCCTCGTCCCCACCCTGGTCTTCCACCTGTATTACACGAAGAGGAAGGATCTGCGCGCGTGAGCCACTACGACGTGATCATTGCCGGGGCCGGGCCGACCGGGCTGATGCTCGCCGGCGAGCTGGCCCTCGGCGGAGCCCGGGTGGCCGTGCTGGAGAAGCTGACCGCCCGCACCGGCCAGTCCAAGGCGCTCAACCTCCAGCCCCGCTCGGCCGAGGTGCTCGCCTCGCGGGGCCTGCTCGACGACATCCTGGCGAAAGCGCCCGTGCTGCTGCCCCACGGCCATTTCGCCGGCATCCCGCTCGACTATGCGGAACTGGACACGCCGTTCCCCTACCAGGTCGGCATCCCGCAGGCTCGCGTCGAGGAGCGGCTGGCCGAGTGGGCGACCTCCCTCGGTGCCGAGATCCGCTACGACACCGCGGTGACCGCGTTCCACCAGGACGCGGAGGCGGTGACGGTCGACGGGGCGACCGCGTCCTTCCTGGTCGGTTGCGACGGCGCGCGGAGTGTCGTACGCAAGCAGTCGGGTGTTGCCTTTGAAGGCCGGGACGCACGGGTGTGTGCGCTGGTGGCGGACGTGACACTGGCCGACGGCGGCCCGACGGACTGGGAGTTGCCGGCGCCGAGGGGCGACGGCCTGCTGAGCGTGCTGCCGCTCGGCGACGGCGTCTTCCGGATGCTGGCGGCCGGTCCGGAGCAGACCGCGGCCGGGCGCGACGACCCGATCCCGGACCGTGAGCTGGCCGGCGCGCTGGCCCGGGACGGGCTGACGCTGGGCGAGGTGCGGTGGGCCAGCCGGTTCACCGACGCCACCCGGCAGGCTGCGCGGTATCGGTCAGGCCGGGTGTTCCTGGCCGGCGACGCGGCGCACATCCACTCGCCGGCCGGCGGCCAGGGGCTGAACCTCGGCCTGCAGGACGCGTTCAACCTGGGCTGGAAGCTGGCCGAGGTGATCCGCGGCGAGTCCGGTGACGAACTGCTCGACACCTACCACGCCGAGCGGCATCCGGTCGCGGTCCGGGTCCTGCAGGCGAGCCGGGCGCAGGGCGTGCTGTTCCTGCAGGACGAGGACGTGATCGCGATGCGGGAGATCTTCGCCGAGCTGGTCGACGCCCACGCCCTGGCCGCGCGGGTGGCCGGCCTCGACCACGGCGACCGCGTGCCCGGCCTGGATTTCAGCCTGCTGCACGACGGCCGCCGCAAGGTGATCGACGGGGTGCGGATCCGCCCCGACGGCTTCCGGGATCAGACCGCGGCGAACTGAGTGCGGTACAGCTCCTCGTAACGGCCGCCGGCGTCGAGCAGCTCCGGGTGGGTGCCGCGCTCGACGACCCGGCCGTCCTCGATCACCAGGATCTGGTCGGCGGCCCGGACCGTGGAGAGCCGGTGCGCGATGACCACCGCGGTACGCCCGGCCAGCGCCTCACCCAGCGCGGCCTGGACGGCCTGCTCGGAGGTCGAGTCCAGGTGCGCGGTGGCCTCGTCGAGGACCACCACCCGCGGGCGGGCCAGCAGCAGCCGGGCGATGGTGAGGCGCTGGCGCTCGCCGCCGGACAGCCGGTACCCGCGCTCGCCGATGACCGTGTCCAGTCCGTCCGGGAGCGAGGCGATCAGGTCGGCGACGTGCGCCCGGCGCAGCACCTCCCAGATTTCCTCCTCGGTCGCCTCCGGGCGGGCCAGCAGCAGGTTCGCCCGCACCGAGTCGTGGAACAGGTGCCCGTCCTGGGTGACCATGCCGAGCGTGGACCGCAGCGACCCGGCGGTCAGGTCGCGCACGTCCACCCCGGCCAGCCGGACCGCTCCGGACCCGGCGTCGTAGAGCCGGGGGAGCAGGCTCGCCATCGTCGACTTCCCCGCCCCGGACGAGCCGACCAGGGCCACCATCTGTCCCGGCTCGGCCTTGAACGACACCCCGTGCAGCACCTCCGCGCCGCCCCGGGTGTCCAGCGTGGCCACCTCCTCCAGCGACGCCAGCGACACCTGATCGGCCGACGGATAGGCGAACGTCACCGCGTCGAACTCGACCGACACCGGCCCGTCCGGCACCGCCCGGGCGTCCGGCTTCTCCTCGATCAGCGGCTTCAGGTCGAGCACCTCGAAGACCCGCTCGAAGCTGACCAGTGCGCTCATCACCTCGACCCGGGCGCTGGCCAGCGAGGTGAGCGGGGCGTACAGCCGGGTGAGCAGGATGGCGAGGGCGACCACGTTGCCGGGGTCGAGGGTGCCGCGCAGCGCGTAGTACCCGCCGAGGCCGTAGACCAGGGCCACCGCCAGCCCGGAGACCGACACCAGCGCGGTCAGGAACACCCACTGGGCCATCGCGGTGCGCACCCCGATGTCGCGGACCCGGCGGGCCCGGGCGGCGAACTCGGCCGACTCCGCCTCCGGGCGGCCGTAGAGCTTGACCAGGGTGGCGCCGGGCGCCGAGAAGCGCTCGGTCATCTGGGTGTTCATCGCCGCGTTGTGCTCGGCGGCCTCCCGCTCCAGCTTGGCCAGGCGGCCGCCCATCCGCCGCGCCGGCAGCACGAAGATCGGCAGCAGGGCCAGCGCCAGCAGGGTGATCTGCCAGGAGATGCCGACCATCACGATCAGCGTGAGGATCAGCGTGACCAGGTTGCCGACCACGCCGGAGAGGGTGTCGCTGAACGCCCGCTGCGCGCCGATCACGTCGTTGTTGAGCCGGCTGACCAGCGCGCCGGTGCGGGTCCGGGTGAAGAACGCGATCGGCATCCGTTGCACGTGGTCGAAGACGGCGGTACGCAGGTCGAGGATCAGCCCCTCACCGATCCGCGCGGAGAACCAGCGCTGCACCAGGCCGAGCCCGGACTCGCCGAGCGCGACCACCGCGATCGCCACCGCCAGCTTCACCACCAGCTCGGTGTCCCGGCCCTCGACGATCGCGTCGACCACCCGGCCGGCCAGCACCGGGCTCGCCACCGCGAGGAACGCGGTGACCACGCTGATCAGCAGGAACCCGGTGAGCGCCCGGCGGTGTGGCCGGGCGAACCGGGCTATCCGCCGTAACGTCGCCAGCGAGAACGGACGTTTGTCGTCCTGCTGGTTCATCGCGTGATACATCGAATTCCAGGCGGCCATCTCCATGCTCATGCGGGCCACCGTGGCATTTCACCCTTGGTTGAAGTCAAGGCGTTTACCGCCGCAGGGGTGGCTCCGCGCGCAGCTGTGGGGTGGTCAGCATCGAGCGGGCGCTCTGCACCAGGGCGGCGGACGCGTTCGACGGGAACTGGAACGGGTCGACGGCGGGCATCAGCGGCCGGCCACAGGTCGCCCGGCTCACCCGGGACAGCCGGGCCGGGCCGGGGTGCCGGATCGCGTCGATGCCGAGCAGCCAGGCCGCGTTGTCGTACGCCATCCCGAAGTGCTCCACCGTCTCGGCCGGGCAGAGCTCCTGGACCGCGACGTTGCTGACGTTGCGCGCGGGCGGCAGCGCCGACCGGCGGTAGGACAGGATGATCTCGTCGTACCGGGTGTACAGCTGGGTGTAATCGATGCCGGGCCAGGTCTGCGGGCCACGGTTGAGCGCGGACAGGAAAGCCGATCCGGCCCGCTGCTGCCAGTACGCCGCCGAGCACACCGTCTGCGCCGCGCACTGCACGTCGAACTCCCGCGTCCCGTGGTTCGACGCGGCCAGCGAGACGTAGTCGTCGACCATCCGGCGGGTGTCCGGGTGGTACTTCAGCGCCCAGCGGCCGATCATCCCGCCCTGGCTGTGCCCGACCAGGTCGATCTTCGCCCCGGCGGCGCGGTGCAGGTGCCGGATGGCGTGGGTGACCCGCTCGGCGGCGACCTGGATGTCGCCGTTGCCGCTGTCCGGCAGATCGATCTCGCAGTGCGCGCGGCCCTCCCGGTCGAAGGCCCGGGCCCAGTTCCAGGAGAAGTTGGCCCGGGAGTTCGAGGTGGTGCCGTGGATCAGCAGGACCGGGGTGCGGCCGGCCCGGGCACTGGCGGAGGGATCACCGGTGCAGTGCAGATCCGACATCTCCGATCGGTGGGGTGCAGGCGCTGCCAGCAGGATGGTGGATAGCAAGATCGCGAGGCTCACGTGTCCGGAAACGATCCGGTCAGGTGCTTGGTTGCCGGATCGGGGCGAGCAGCAGCGCCAGCAGCGCGGCGCCGAGCGCGACCCCGGTGAGGATCACTCCGATGTGATGAAATCCGGTCACCGGATCGGTGGCCGCGACCTGCGCCGCGTACAGCGTGGAGAGCAGGCTGACGCCGAGCGCCCCGCCGAGCCGCTGCGTGATGTTGAAGATGGTGTTGCCGTCGGCCAGCTGCGTGTCGCCGAGCGGGGCGAGCATCGCGAACAGCAGCGGGGTGATGCCGAACCCGATCGCCACGGCCCGCCCGGACAGGATGATCGCGGTCACCCAGAGCGGTGTGTCCGCCTGGAGCAGCAACAGCCCGGCACTGGTCGCGCCGAGGACCAGGAACCCGCCGGTGACCAGGGTGCGCACCGAGATCCGGGTGGCCAGCCGCTGCCCGATCGCGGTGCCGACCCCGGTGATCAGTCCTTGCGGGAGCAGCGCGAGGCCGGTGGCCAGGGTGGAGTGCCCCTGCACCGCCTGGGTGAAGACCGGGAGCAGGAAGACCGCGGCATAGGCGACCACCGACGACACCACGCTGAGCGTGAGCGCAAGCCGGGACTGGCGGTGCCGCAGCAGCGCCAGGTCGACGGCCGGTTGGGTGCGGCGGGACGCCCACCGCAGGTAGCCGGCGAGCAGCGCCAGGCCGCCGCCGATCGTGCTGATCACCAGCGGGCTGTGCCAGCCGGTGATCGGTGCGCGGCTGACCCCGTAGAGGGTGGCCGTCAGCCCGGCCGCGAGCAGCGTGAGCCCGAACGGGTCGAACCGCGCGGCCGGGTCGGCGGGCGGCGCCGCGCCGGCCGGGACGCGCCGCAGGCCGAGCAGCCCGACGATCCCGATCGGCACGTTGACCAGGAAGATCCACGGCCAGCCGCCCGCCGCGACGAGCACGCCGCCGAGGGTCGGGCCGAGCGCCGGAGCGAGGAAGAACAGCAGGCCGGCCGCGATCGGGATGCGCCGGGCCTTGCCCTGCCGGCCGAGCAGCAGGGTCATCGCGAGCGGGACGAGCGGGGCGCCGAGCAGACCCTGCGCGGCGCGGGCGGTGATCAGAATCGGCACGGTGGGTGCGGCGGCACAGGCGGCGGAGGCGGCGACGAAGCCGACGAGGGCGATCAGGTACGTCCGGAGGGTGCCGAAGCGGCGAGCCAGGAAGGCGCTGGCGGCGAGACCGGCCGCGAGCGCCAGCAGGTAGCCGCTGACGACCCACTGCACGCCGTCGAGGGTGGCGTGCAGCTCCCGTCCGATGTCCGCGACGGCGACGTTCACGATGCTGGAGTCGACCATCGTCAACACCGGGCCGATCATCAGGCCCAGTTGTGCCATCGGCCCGAGCCGCCCGGCCCGTCCGGTGCCGGCCTCGTCCGCGCCGATCCCGCCGGCGTCTCCTGTGCCGGGCTCGGCTCCGGCGCCGCTGGCCGCGCGTCCGGGGCCGTTGGCATCTCCCGCGCCGCCGATCGTGCCTTCCGCGCCGGCTGGGCGTCCGGGGCCGCTGGCATCTCTCGGGCCGCCGATCGTGCCTTCCGCGCGTTTCGCGCCGCTTGTGGTTTCGGGTGTCGCTGCACTGCGGGCGGTTCGGTCGGTCATGACGAGCGCCTTTTCAGGTCGTCGAGCCAAGCGCGTTCGCGTTCGGCGCGGGCTATCAGTTCGGCGGTGACCAGGCCGCCCCAGTCGCGGTTGTTGCGGCTGTCGCGGGCGCGGGCGGCCAGGCCGGTGAGGTGCTCCAACCGGCGGGCGAGCGCCTGGTCGCGGGCGGACAGCACGGCGCCGCGCTCGTCCGGGGTGAGCTCGTCGAACATGCCCAGCCGGGTGAGGAACTCGGCCTCGTCCCCGGCCAGCTCCGGCGGCAGCTCCGCGATCATGTCGTGCAGCAGCTCCCGCCCCACGTCGGTGATCTCGTAGACGTGCCGCGGCGGCCGCCCGGCCTGCTGCTCGGCGACCTTGGTCACCGCGCCGGCCGCCTCGAAGCGGCGCAGCGCCGGATAGAGCGTGTTGTTGTTCAGCGCGACCGCGATGGTGTCCGCGACCTTGCGCTTCAGCTCGTAACCGTGAATCGGCCCGCCCCGCAGGTGACTCAAGATCAGGATGTCGAGGAACATAGTCCACTCTAACCTAGGTTACGGTGGACGAAAATGCCCGGTGGGGACAGCCCCACCGAGTTCGGGGGTTGGCCGGGTGTCCGCGGTGGCCCGCCGGCCGTAACTTCTTCCATGTCGGCTGAGCATGTCGACACAGGACACGGAGGAAGTGATGGCGATCCGAGCGGTGCGGCGGTTCGGCGAGGGGCTGCGCCGGACGCTGGTGCTGGCCGCGCTCACCGCGCCGTTGCCGGTGGTCGGGGTGACGGTCGGGTGGTTCGGCGCGCTGTTCGCGTCGACGTGGACCGACGACATGCACGCGCCGCTGATCGTTCGCGGACTGGTCACCGCCGGCCAGGTGCTCGCGGTGCTGCTGTGGGTCGCCGGTGCGCTCTGGATGACACACGCGCTGACGAGCCGGCCGCTCGCGGAGGCGGCGCGCCGCCGGGCGCGCCGATGGCTCGGGTTGGAGCTCGAGGTTGCGTACGGTGGGATCGCCCCGGTCACCCGGATGGCGACCGGGTACTGGTGGGACGGCCGGGAGTACCACAAGTCGGAGCGGGAGGCCCGTCGGCGGGCGGTGATGAACGCCCGCTTCCACGACCCGCAGGTGAGGTGGGACGGGCTGTGGGCGCTCGTGGCGGGAGTGACCGTGTTCCCGGTGACGGCGCTGCCACCGGTCGCGGCGGGCGTGGGGGTGTGGCTGGCGGGCTCCGGGCGTACCGTAATCGGTGTCTTGATCTTGGTCTTGTCCCTCGTGGCCGGGGCGTCAGCGGGGCGGATCTTCCGGCCGGTCGCGGTCCGGTTCCTCGGGCCCAATGCCGGGACGCGGCTGCGGGAGCTGGAGACGTTGCAGGCGGATCTGACGCAGACGCAGGCGGCCGAGCTGGAGCGGATCGAGCGTGGGCTGCACGACGGGGCGCAGGCGCGGCTGGTGGCGATGGGGATGTCGATGCAGGCGGCCGAGCGCATGGTCGACGCGGATCCGGAGGCGGCCAAGGCGATCCTGGCGGAGGCGCGGGCGTCGTCGCGGGCGGCGCTGGAGGAGTTGCGGTCGCTGGTTCGCGGGATCAATCCACCGGTGCTGGTGGAGCGAGGGCTGGTGGACGCGGTGCGGGCGCTGGCGCTGGACGTGCCGGTCGAGGTGACGGTGCACGCCGCGGTCCCCGCGCGGCCGGAGCGCCCGGTGGAGTCGGCGATGTATTTCGCGGTCGCCGAGCTGCTGACGAATGTCGCCAAGCATGCGCACGCCACGTGTGTGCTGGTCGATCTCGGTTATGCGGACCGGACACTCACCGCCTCCGTGACCGATGACGGCGTCGGTGGCGTCGCCTCGCCTGCCGCGGTGCCGAGGTCGTCCGGCGCCGGCGGCTCGTCCCTTGCCGGCGGTTCGTCCTCGGCGGGCGGCTCGTCCCTTGCCGGCGGCTCCTCCTCGGCCGGCGGCTCTTCCCCGGCTGCGGCGGGGTCGGGGTTGCTGGGCATCGCGCGGCGGATGGCGGCCTTCGGCGGGCGGTTGGAGATCGACAGTCCGGTCGGCGGGCCGACGCGCGCTACGGTGTCGGTGCCATGCGTGTTGTGATCGCTGAAGACCTGTTTCTGTTGCGGGACGGCCTGGTGCGCCTGGTCCAGTCCTACGGGCACGAGGTGGTGGCCGCCGTCGACAGCGGCCCGGCCACCCTGGACGCGCTGCTCAAGGAGCGTCCCGACGTCGCCGTCGTGGACGTCCGCCTGCCCCCGACCTTCTCCGACGAGGGCTTGCAGGCGGCGCTCGCGGCCCGTCGGGAGATCCCCGGTCTGCCCGTGCTGATCCTCTCCCAGCACGTCGAGCAGCTCTACGCCGGCGAGTTGCTGGCCGACGCCCGCGGCGGCGTCGGATATCAGCTCAAGGACCGCGTCCTCGACGCCGACCAGTTCATGGACGCCCTCACCCGGGTCGCCGCCGGCGGCACCGCCCTGGACCCGGCCGTGGTCGCCAAGCTGCTGGGCCGCCCCCGCCGAGCCGACCCCCTGGCCACCCTGACCGACCGCGAACGATCAGTCCTCGCCCTGATGGCCGAGGGCATCTCCAACACGGCGATCGCCGCCCGGCTGTTCCTGAGCGAGGGCGCCATCAGCAAATACACCACGACCATCTTCGCCAAACTCAACCTCCACCCGGACGACGACACCAACCGCCGAGTCCGAGCCGTCCTCACCTACCTGAACGCGACCAATGCCGATGCCTGACGAGCGCTCATTCCGCCCCCGACCCTGGCGGTCCGGCGCCGCGCCGCGAGCGTGACCCGGACCGCCGAGGCCGGCCACATGACGTAGCCGACGAGGCGGAGCGCATCCGTGCGGAGCGCCGGGGCGATCAGCATGGTGCCGGCGGCGTGCCGGACTCGGTGCCGACGTGCATTTCCTACTCGGGGTGCTGGGGCGCGGTGATGTCGAGGGTGACCCCGATGACCCTTTCGACGGTTCCGTCCGGGCCGGTCTTGGCCTCGGCGCGCTCTTCGAGCCAGACGATCTGGTTGTTGTCGGGGCGTCGGATCCGGAATCGGGATCGGTAGGCGCCGCCCTCGGTGGCGATGGCGCGGACCTTGTCGAGGTGCCGGGTGGCGTCCTCGGGTAGCACGAGGGCGAAGCCCTGCTCGGCGCCGGCGAGGGCGGGCAGGCCGTAGACGTCGGCGAAACTGTCGCTGGTGATGATGCGGTCTTCGGCCGGGATCCATTCCCAGGTGACCATGCCGGTGGCGCGGATGGCCAAACGCATGCGTTCCTCGCTGTCGCGCAGGGCGGTCTCGGCGCGGGCGCGCTCGACCTCGGCCCAGGCGCGTCCGGCGGCCTCTTCGGCGATCGCGACCTCCTCGGGCGTCCAGGAACGGGCCGTGCGCTGGTGGACCGCGAGGGCGACGGTCGATCCCTGCCCGCGCACGAGTGGCAGGACGAGCTGCGCGCCGATCTGGGCTTCTGCCAGGGCCGGGCTGATGCCGGCGACGTACGGGTCGGTCTGGGTATCCTCGATCACCAGCCGCCGGCCGGCGAGGACCGCCTGAGCCAGCGGCCGGTAGTCCTCCAGCGGGTAACGGCCGAATCCGCCGGGCATCCCGTCGACCGCGTAGCCGCCCATGGTGATCAGCTCGCCGGCGGCCTGGTCGACCTCCACGAAGCGGGCCCGGTCGGCGCCGAGCTGCTCGACGAGCATCCGGCAGGCCGTCTGCTGGATCTCCAGCGGATCGCCGAGCGCCCGCAGCGCGTCGGACAGGCCGATCCGGAAGACGTTCAGCTCAGCCGCGCGCCGCCGCACACGGGCGAGATCGAGCTGTCCGGCGACGCGGGCGACCAGCTCGCGGGCGGAGAACGGCTTGACGATGTAGTCGTCCGCGCCGGCCAGCAGGCCCTCGATCGCGGACTCCTCGCCGGCGCGCGCGGTGACCAGCACGACCGGGACCGCGCGCAGCTCCGCGTCCTCGCGCAACGCGCGCAGCAGCGCGAAACCGTCCAGGCCGGGCATCATGACGTCGGCGAGCACGAGATCCGGCGGGTCGGCGCGGGCGAGCGCGAGGGCCTGCGCTCCGTCCGAGGCCATCTCGAGCTGCCAGTGTGGGGCGAGCAGGCGGGCCAGGTAGTCGCGCATGTCACTGCTGTCGTCGGCCACCAGGACACGGGCCGCCGGCGCATACCCGCCGAGCGGATGCCGGGCGCCACCGTCGTCGGCGAACAGCTCCGTCTCCGGTGCCTCACCCCAGCGCGTCGCCTCCTCGGCCATGGCCGCCGCCACCTCGGTCGAGGCCGGCACCTCGGGCGGCGCCTCCGACAGTTCGGGACGGCGTCCGGTTGGAATCCAAACGGTGAACGCGGTTCCCTCGCCCACCGTGCTGGTGACGCGGACGCGGCCGTGGTGGCGGCGCACGAGCTCGTCGACGAGGGCGAGCCCGATCCCCGCACCCTCATGGGTCCGGGCCCGGCTGTCGCGTACGCGGTGGAAGCGCTTGAAGACGTGCGGCAGCTCCTCCTCCGGAATGCCGACGCCGGTGTCCCGCACGACGAGCTCGGCGTGGTGGGGCCGGGCGCGCAACGACACCTCGATCTCGCCGAAGAACGTGAACTTCAGCGCGTTCGACAGCAGGTTCGAGACAATCTTCTCCCACATTTCGACGTCCACCCAGACCGGCGCCGGAAGCGCGCTGAGGTCGACGCGCAGCGCGAGCCCCGCCCGCTTCACCGCACTGTCGAACTGCGCCACGACCTCCCGCGTGCGCTCCGCGAGATCAACCGGCGCGAACGTCGCCCGCAGACGCCCGGCTTCGATCTGCGAGAAGTCGAGCATGGTCGCGACCAGGCGCAGCAGGCGCCGCGCGTTGCGGCGCACCAGGTCAACGTCGGCCCGCTGCTGGGGCGACAGCCCGCCGCCGGCGCTCCCCAACTCGTCCAGCGGGCCGAGCATCAGCGTCAGCGGTGTCCGGAACTCGTGCGAGACGTTGGAGAAGAACTCCGTCTTGGCCCGGTCGAGCTCCGCCAGCCGCTCCAGCCTCCGGCGCTCACGATGCCGCGCCTGCGCGTCCGCCATCCGCCCCTCGACCGAGTTCCCGACCAGCATCAGAAACTCCCGGTACCTGGCATCGAAGTTCAGGTACGGATCAACGCCGAGGATCAGCATCCCGACCACCTGCTCCTCCGCGTCGTCGCGCAGCGGGTGGACGACCGCCGCCCCGGGGGTCACCTGATCGGTCCCGACCCGGTGGCCGGGGAAACGCGACGGCAGGTCATCGACGACCACCGGTTCGCTCGCCTCGTGCAACGGCCACGCGGCGCCCGGCACCAGCCGCAGCTCCCGCGGCGCCAGCGCGCCGCCGGCCACCACGCCGGTCGCCGCCACCAGACCGGCCCGCGTCGCCGACGGGTCGAGCAGGTACGCGACGGCGAACACCACGTCAGCCGCGTCGCCCAGCACCTCGACCGCCTCGGAGAGCGCCTCCCGGCGGCTACCGGCGCGCGGTGCCTGCGCCAAGGCGTCGAGCGTGCTGAGCCGCCGCGCCGCCAGCACCTCGTCGGTGCGCTCGTGGATGACTCGATGGATGCCTCCCACGGTGCCGTCGGGCTCCCAGATCGGCATGTTCGTGCCGTACACCCAGACCCTCTGCATCCGCCCGTCACGCATGTACAGGTGGGAAACCCAGGGATTCTGCTGCGCTTCGCCGTCCAGCACGCGCTGGTACTCCGGGCGTGTCTCAGCCGAGACCTCGGGCACCACCTCCGCGTACGGCCGGCCGAGCAAGCTGCCCTCGCGCCCCGGCATGACCTGGAGGCTGGCGTCGTTGCTGAGCCACAGCATGTCGTCGCCCCAGAACACGAACGTGGGCTCCGGGCTCCCCATCATCAGCCGCACGACCGACCGCAGCGTCGGCGACCAACTCGACACCAAACCCAGCGGCGTCCGGCTCCAGTCCAACTGGGCCGCTTGCCCGGCCATCACACCCTTGTCACCGAAAGTGGCCCGGATGGCCTGCGCCTCGTCCGACGCCAACGGCAGCCGCCGGCCCAGCGCGGCGTCCACCAGCGCCGGCCCGATGTCGTACAGCGGCAGCACCAGGTCCACGGCGCCCGCCGCCACCGCCGCGGCCGGCATCGCCGGCCGCTCGGCCGTCTCCTCGCTCTGGGCGATCACCCGGCCGCCCGCGGCATGTACAGCGGCGGCCCCCGACGCGCCGTCGCTGCCCATCCCGGTCAGCACCACCGCCAGCGACGCCCCGGCGAAACTGTCTCCGATCGACGTCAGCAGCGCATCCAGCGGTCGATCCGTCTGCACGTTCTCGGCCGGGCGCAACGCGCACGTGCCGTCGGGCAGCACCTCGAGCACCGACCGCGGCGGGCACACCGTCACCGTCCCCGGCTCGATCCGGCCGCCCTCGCGCGCCCACCCCACCGGAAGCGTGATCCGCCGCGTGAGGATGTCGACGAGCACACTGCCCAGCCCACCGAGGTGCTGCGCCACGACGACCGCGGCCGGAAAGTCCCCCGGCAGGACACGAAGCACGCCCGACAGCGCCTCCAGGCCACCCGCCGACGCCACCAGCGCCACAACCTCGACGCCGCGCCCTTCCCTGCCCTGCGCGCCGCTGCCCGACGACGCCTCTGGCCGCGCCATAACCTTTTACGTTACTGGCGACCCGCGTGTGATGACACAGTGAGCGTTCCATCGTCGGCACGGGCGGATGACTCCTGCCTGTCGGCGTCTGCTCGCCGGTCGCCGAAGGTGACGGCCCCTGTGTACTCGGTGGCGTACACAGCTCTCCACTGCACGCCGGACGCCGAGAAGCCGCGGCCCATGCGCTGATCGGCGGTCCGGGCGCTTCGGCAGCTCACTGTCAGGGCCGGTGATCGGCCTCCGGGAGGTGGCCGCCGCACGTGGGGCAGGTCGGCCGTGGGGTGGCGGGGCGACGGCGGAAGGGGGCGGCCAGGGCGAGGAGCAGCAGGGGGAGCAGGGTCAGGGCGATGGCGACCGCGGCCATCGAGGACCACGTCGGGTTGGGCACGTTCGCGGCCGTGCTGGTGATGACGGCGGTCAAGGGGTGCAGGACCAGCAGGCCGATCGGGGTGATCAGGGCCAGCAGGGTCCAGCCGCCGCGGAGGTCGCCTCGGGTGGCCAGGGCGGTGGCGAGCAGCAGGGTGGTGAGGAGCAGGGTGATCGCTGTGAGCGGCAGGAACTCGTCGGCGGCCGAGATGTAGAACCAGACGGGATCCCAGGGGTCGCCGTGCCACAGCAGACTCCCCATGTAGGTGATGGTGGCCGCCGCGGCGAGGGCCGGCGCCGCGCGGATCAGCCGGGGCTGCCGGCCGGCGGCGAGGGCGACCAGGCCGAGGACGGCCTGGGGCACGAGCATGTAGAGCGGTGGCCGGTAGTCGGCGAGCGGGACGACGGCTGCGGTGACGGACAGGGCCGCGGCGAGGGCCAGACGGGTCCGGCGGCCCGGCGTGATCGCGTGCACGGCAACGGCGAGGAGCCAGGACACCCAGACCGCGATGTTGATCATGCTGTATGGGCCGATGGCTCGCGCGTGCCAGCCGGCGCGGGGGTCGGCGACCTCGGCGACCACGCCGGCGGCGGCGATGGCGGCCAGGGTGATCATGGCTAGGGCGCCTGCCAGCCGTAGGCCGGGGACGAGAGCGGTGGCACCTGCGGCGCGGACGTGCTCGCGGAATCCGCCGGCGGCGAGGTCCGCGATGTCCGCGACGGCCGGGCGGCGCTGATCCGGACCGGCCAGCTCCAGGTAGGTGCCGACGATCTCGGTGCCGCGCTCCCGGTGGTAGGCGGCCGGGTAGAACCAGCGGACCAGGCGGGAGTAGCGGCGCTCCAGGTCGGTCATGCCGTTCCTCCGGTGAGGCGGGCGGTGCGGGCGGCGAAAAGCGCTGCGGCGCGGGCGGTGAGAGGCGCTGCGGTGCGGGCGGCGGAAAGCGATGCGGTGCCTGCGGTGAGAAGCGCTGCGGTGCGGGCCGTGAGAGGCGAGGCGGTGCGGGCCATGCGAGGGTTCGGGGTGGGCCGGGTCCGGAGGCGGGCGGTGGCGGCTTCGACGTTGCGGCGCATGCGGTCGGTCTCGGCGGTGAGCAGGGTGGTGCCGTCCTCGGAGAGGCGGTAATAGCGGCGGAGGCGGCCGTCGACCGTTTCCTCGCGGTCGACGGTGACCAGGCCGGCGTCGGTGAGGCGGTCGAGGGCGCCGTAAAGAGTGCCGGGGCGCAGCGTGATGCGGCCGTCGGAGAGGCGGCCGACCTCGGCGATCAGGCCGTAGCCGTGCATGGGCTCGCCGGCCAGGGCGGTGAGGATCAGGAAGGTCGGTTCGCGCAGGGGCGTTTCCACGCGAGGCAATATATCGGCTGCGAAGGTATGCGGGGAAGTCCATCCAGGACGCGTGTCCGGCGGGGCGCGGCATGCGAGGGACGGGCAGGAGGTCACGGCCGCGGCGTGCGGGGCGGGCGGGGAGGCCAGGACCGGGGCGGGCGGGGTGGGCGGGGAGGCCAGGGGCTCGGCGTGCGGGGTGGGGTTCCTTGCACCGGGATTCAGCCCGGCGGTCGCCGGGCGGGCCGTGAGTGGTCGCGGCGTCGCGGTTGGCCACGGGACTTTGCCCAGGCGTACGAAATCGGGTTCAAAGGGTGGGCAGGGACAGCGAGACGACGGCGCCACCCGGGCCACCGGCGATCTCGAAGGTGGTTGCCACCTGGCGGGCGATGTCCAGGCCGAGGCCGGTGGAATCGCCGCCGGAGGCGCCCCGGGTGGCGGCCGACGGTGGGAAACCCGGGCCCTCGTCGGCGACCGTGAGGAGGGCGCCGCCTGACGGGCGGGCCGTGAGCGTGACCGAGAACGGTGTCTCGTCCGGGGTGTGCGCGAAAACGTTGCCGAGCAGGGCGTCCAGGGCGGCGGCCAGGTCGTCGGCGGCTACCGCGACCGGGAGGGGACTGTCCGGAAGTGATTCGGTGACCGGGCGGCCGGTGTCCTCCGCCAGGACGCGCCAGAAGGCGACGCGGTCGCTGACCACCGCGGTCGCGTCGCAGCCCGCCGGCTGGGTCGTGACCTCGCGGCGGGCCTGCTGGATCACCGCGGTGACCGCGCGGGCGACGCCGTCGGCGGCGGACGCCACCCGGGACGCCTCCTCCGGGTCGCGGAGCGACTCGGCCTCCAGGCGCAGGGCGGTGAGCGGCGTGCGGAGGCGGTGCGAGAGGTCGGCGACGCGTTCGCGTTCGGCGGCCAGCAGGTCCTGGATGCGGGTCGCGAGATGGTTGAGGGCGCCGGCGACCTCGCGCAGCTCGGGCGGGCCGGCCGGGACCGCGCGGGCGGTCAGCTCGGCGTTGGCCAGGCGGTGGGACACCTCGCTGAGCTGGGTGATCGGGGCGGTGATGGTGCGCGCCAGGCGGTCCGCGACGAGCAGCCCGAGCAGCAGCAGCGCCGCGCCGAGGCCGCCCAGGGTGAGCCAGGAGCGGGTGACGCCGCGGGAGAGTTCGGCGTCGGTGACGACGGTGCGGACCACGCTGGTGCCGTTCGCGCCGACGACCGGGACCACCAGCTCGCGCCCGGCGCCGGTGGCCACGGTCAGCGCCTGGTGGCCGGCTTTCGCCAGCAGGACCGCGGGGGTCGCGGTCGCCGGCACGCCCACGGTGGTCCCGTCCGGCAGAAAGACAGTTACCGGTACGGCCTGAGCCGTCACCACCACCTGCAAGGTGGCCGGATCGCCCCCGGCCAGCGGAACGATCGTCTGCACCACGTCGTCCGCCTGACCGAGCGCGCGATCCTGCGCGACCTGGCGCAGCAGCAGCCCGATCGGCACCAGGAAGGCCAGCAGCACGAGCACCATGGTCGCCGCGACCAGCAGCGTCAGCCGGGTCCTCACGCCGGCTCGCTCAGCTTGACCCCGACCCCGCGGACGGTGTGCAGGTAGCGCGGCTCCTGCGCGGTCTCGCCCAGCTTGCGCCGCAGCCAGGACAGGTGCACGTCGACGGTCTTGTCCGCCCCGCCGTACGGGACCTGCCACACCTCGCTGAGCAGCTCCCGCTTGGTGACCACCTGCCCGGCCCGGACCGCGAGGTGGTGCAGCAGGTCGAACTCGCGCGGGGTGAGCTCGACCGGCGTGCCGTCCACGGTGACCGTGCGGCCGGCCGGGTCGATCCGCAGGCCGCCGACCGTGAGCACCGGCGTCTCCTCGCCGGCGGAGCCGCGGCGCAGCACCGCCCGGATCCGCGCGTCCAGCTGGGCGGCGGTGAACGGCTTCACCACGTAGTCGTCGGCGCCCGCGTCGAGCAGCCGAACCATCTCGGCCTCCTCGTCCCGGGCGGTCGCGATGATCACCGGGGTCTTGCTGACCGCGCGCAGCATCCGGAGCAGCTCCCGGCCGTCCAGGTCGGGCAGGCCCAGGTCCAGGACGATCAGGTCGGGCTTCTCGGCGAGGGCGGTCTGCAGGCCCTCCATCGCGGCCGGCGACGCGGCCACCGCGTGTCCCCGCTCGCGCAGCGCGCGCAGCAGGGTGTTCCGGATCGCCGGGTCGTCCTCGATCAGCAGAAGTCTCGCCACGGCTGCACGGTAACGGCTGGAGCAGGCGGTTCGGGCGGTTCTTAACCCTCTCTTAGCGGTGTCCCGGGGGCGGCTTAGCGTCGGCGGGCGCATAGTGGCCCGGTGAGTCGGATCGGGCAGCGTGTGGTGATCGGGGCGGGGTGGGTCGTGGCGGCGGTTCTCGCCGTGCTGGTGGGGGTGGTGGGGATCCGGCTGGTCGGGGCGGATCTGACCACCCGGGCGGGGGATGCGGTGAGCGAGGCTCAGGTGGAGCGGGATCTGGCCGGCCTCGGTCCGTCGCCTGTCGTCTCCGCGTCGCCGACAGCTTCAGCTTCCCCCTCGGCTGCCGCGTCCTCGAGGTCGGAACGCTCCTTTCCGACTCGGGGCGGGACCGTGGTCGCCAACTGCGAGAAGATCATCTCCATGGCGCCGGCCCAGGGCTTCGCCGTGCACGAGCAGCGCGGCCGGGAGGGCGAGTTCCGCAACGTCCGCGACAACCACGTCCGCGTGAAGATCCAGCTGGTCTGTTCCGGTGGGGTGCCCGCGGTGGTCGCCCGGGGCGACGACGACTGAGGCCAGGCACGCCGAAGTGGACCGCGACGGGGTGGATCGTGGCTGCTTACGGTGCTGCGGTGGACAATCGCCTCGCCGCCGACCTGGACGGCTTTCCCGACCTGCTGACCGCTGCCCGTGACTATGCCGCCGGTGTGCTCGACGGTCTCGGCGAGCGCCCGGCCGCGGTGCCGCCGGCGGACGTCGCGGCGCAGCCGCTTCCGGTGGCCGGGGTGGGAGCGGCTCAGGCGCTGGAGATCTTCCGGGAGCGCTGGGCGCCCGGGTTCTCGGGTAGTGCCGGGCCGCGCTATCTCGGGTTCGTGACGGGCGGGGCCACGCCGGCGGCGCTGGTGGGGGACTGGCTGACCGGGACCTTCGACCAGAACGCGGTGACCCGGCAGGACTCGTCGGCCGTCGGCCTGGAGCTGGAGACGGTGGGGTGGCTTCGCTCGCTCTTCGGGCTCAGCGAGGCGCACAGCGGGACGTTCGTGACCGGGGCGACCATGTCGAACACGGTGGGGCTGGCGATCGGGCGGGAGTGGCTCGGCGCGCAGAAGGGCGTCAGTGTGGCCCGGCAGGGGGTCGCCGCGCTGGGCGACATTGCGGTTCTCTCGGGTTCGCCGCACTCCAGCATCTACAAGGCGATGTCGATGCTGGGTCTCGGGCGTGATCAACTTCGGACAGTCCCCCTGGCGCCCGATCGTGAAGCGGTCGATGTGGCGGCGCTGGAAGCCGCGCTGGCCTCGCTCGGTGGCCCGGCGATCGTGGTGGCCAACGCGGGCACGGTGAACACCGTCGACTTCGACGATTTAAACGCTATTTCGCGACTTAAGGCGAAATATCCGTTCTGGCTTCACGTCGACGCGGCCTTCGGCGGCTTCGCGGCACTCTCCGCCGCGCACAAGCACCTGGTGACCGCGCTCGACGCCGCCGACTCCATCTGCGTCGACCTGCACAAATGGCTGAACGTCCCGTACGACGCCGCCATCCAGTTCACCCGCCACCGCGACCTCCAAGTGAACGTCTTCCAGAACGCCGCCGCCTACCTCACCCCGCCCTCCGGCGACCCCGACCTGTTCCATCTCACCCCGGAGAACTCCCGCCGCCTGCGCGCCCTGACCGCCTGGTTCACCCTCGCCGCCTACGGCCTCGACGGCCACCGCGAGATCGTCGAACGCAACATCGCCGCCGCCCGCCGCTTCGGCGACCGGCTCGCCACGCTTCCCGGCGCCCGGCTGCTGGCCCCCGTACGCCTGAACGTCGTCTGTTTCACGGTCGACGACGTGCCCGCGACCCTGGCCGCCGTGGCCCGCTCCGGCGAAGCCTTCCTGACACCCACCGTCTACCAGGGCGTCCCCGCCCTGCGCGCCGCCTTCTCCAACTGGCGCACCACCGAGGACGACGCCGACCGGGTGATCACCGCCCTCGGCAAGGCGCTCGCCGCCGGGTGACAGACTGCCCGCCATGTTCTCCGATCTGTTCACCCAGCACGTCGCCACCGCACACGCGCGCCAGCTCGCGCTCGCCGACCTGATCGGCGAGCGTGACTGGGACCTCGACCTGACCGCCGGTCAGGTCGCCTTCGGCGACGACCTGAGATTCCCGATCCAACTGCTCGGCACCGAGAGCCACCTCGACGGCACCTGGCTCTGGGCCTGGGCGAACACCCAGAGCGGCCTGCCCCCGCAGCTGCTCGCCCTGAGCAACTGGATGCGCGAGTTCGGCACCCGGCAGGGGGTGGCCGAGCTGACCGACGCGACGTTCCCGCTGGAGCGTGCCGACGGGCACCGGCTCGCCCTGGTCGCCTCCGGGCTGACCGGCCGCTGCTACTACCGCGGCCCGTACGAGGGCGGCGCCGTCTTCTTCCACCTGGAAGGAGTCCCGGATCAGCCGGTCGCCCCGGAGCGCGCCTTCACCGTGGTGAACCAGGTGCTGATGGCCTACCCGGTCGACCACCGCGCGATGGTGACCGCCTTCCTGACCCAGCAGGGCTGGCGGGTGTCGAGCGAGAACGGCCTGGTCACCGGCGCGCACTCGAGCGGCAGCGAGATGCGGGTGGAGTTCGACCAGCTCGGCCGGATCAGCAACCTGACCGGGCAACTCCGGCGGTGATCTACCCTGGGCCGCGTGCCAGGACCATCGTTGACCGCCGTTGCCCGTCCCGCGATCAGCGCTGATGCGACCCGGGTCGCGGAGATCTGCACGTCCGCGTACCGAGCCGCCTACCAGGACTTGCTGCCGCCGGGCTACATCGACCGGACCGTCGCCGTCTACTTCGGTGCGGAGCGGGTCGCCCGGCAGGTGCCGGCCGATCCGCCGAGATGGTTCGGCTACCAGGTGGCCGAGGAGGACGGGCGCCTGCTCGGCGCGGCGGGCGGCGGCATGACCCGGGACGGCGTCGGCGAGCTGCACCTGATCTACCTGGACCCGCGGGAGCGCCGCCGCGGGCTCGGCACGCTGCTGCTGGACCGGGTGATCGAGCAGATCCGGGCCGCCGGCGGCACCGAGGTGTGGCTGTCGGTCTTCCTCGGCGACGCGGCCGGGATCGGTTTCTACCGCGCCCGTGGCTTCCAGCCGGTCGAGACGGTGCAGGCCGGCCTGTCCCGGGCCGACGACCACATCCGCAGCCTGCGGATGCGTCGAATGCTGGAATAATGCGGTTTCGACCGAGGGCCCGTGACGGCAGGATGTCGGTTGTGGAACGGGGACCCGGTCGTTACCTCTGGTGGTTGGCGCGACAGCTCAAGGGCCGGGTGGCGCTCGGCGCCCTGTGCGGGGCGCTCTGGTTCGTCAGCCTGGCCGCGATGCCGTGGCTGCTCAGCCAGGCGATCGACCGCGGGCTGGCCCCGCGCCGGGTCGGGCCGCTGCTCGGCTGGACCGCCGCGGTGCTGGTGACGGGTCTGGTCAGCGCGGTGCTCGGGATCCTGCGCCACCGGAACATGACCAAGCTGCGGCTGGCCGCCGCCTTGCGTACCGCCGACCTGGTGCTGACCCACGCCACCCGGCTGGGCGCGTCCCTGCCCCGCCGGATCACCGCGGGTGAGGTGGTCACCATCGGCATCTCCGACGTGTGGCTGATCGGCCGGGCGATGAACGTGGCCGGCATCGGCGTGGCCTGCCTCTGCTCCTGCACGGTCGTCGCGACCATGCTGCACCGCACCGCCCCGCTGCTCTCCCTGGTAGTGGTGGTGGGGATCCCCGCCTTCGGCCTGCTGATCACCCCGCTGCTGCTCGGCACCCAGCGGGCCGGCTCGCGATACCGGGAGCGGCAGGGCGCGCTCAACGCCCGGCTGGTCGACGTGGTCGACGGCCTGCGGGTGCTCAACGGTCTCGGCGGCGCCGACACGCACCTGGCCCGCTACGAGCGGGACTCCGCCCGGCTGCGGGACCAGGGTTACCGGGTGGGCCGGCCGGCCAGCTGGGTCGGCGCGCTCGGCGACGGCCTGCCGATGGTGTTCCTGGCCGCGGTGATCTGGGTGGCCGCGCGGCAGGCGGCGGCCGGCGAGATCACCGTCGGGGAGCTGGTCGGCGTCTACGGCTACACCGCCCTGCTGGTCATCCCGATCAGCATCCTGATCTTCTGCGGGTTCGACCTGACGTACGGCCTGGTCGCCGCCCGCCGCGTCACCGGCTTCCTCAGCCTGCCCCTGGAGGACCCGGCCGGTGCCGCCGCCCCACCCGGCCCGGCCCGCCTGCACGACCCGGAGTCCGGGGTGACCGCCGAGCCGGGCCTGCTCACCGCCCTGGCCGGCGCCCGCCCCGCCGACGCCGTCGAGGTGCTCGACCGTCTGGGGCGCTACCTGCCCGGCGACACCACCTGGGCCGGGCACCGCCTGGACACCCTGGCGCGGGACGCGATCCGGGACCGGATCCTGGTCGCCGAGAACGGCGCCGACCTGTTCGCCGGCTCGCTGCGGGAGGTGGTGGCCGGCCGGCACGACCCGGACGACGACCTGATCCGGGCGGCGATCGACACCGCGGTCGCCCACGACGTCGCCGACGACCTGGACCGGCCGGTCGAGTGGGGCGGTCGCAACCTCTCCGGCGGCCAGCGGCAGCGGGTCCGGCTGGCCCGCGCCGTGCACGCCGACCCGGAGATGCTGCTGCTCGCCGAGCCCACCTCGGCGGTCGACGCGCACACCGAGTCGGCCGTCGCGGAACGGCTCGCCCGCCACCGGACCGGGCGCGGCACGGTGGTCGCCACCACCTCGCCGGTGCTGCTGGACCGCGCCGACGTGGTGCATTACCTGGTCGACGGCCGGGTCGCCGCGACCGGCACGCACCGCGAGCTGCTCGCCACCGAGCCCGGTTACCGGGCCCTGGTGACCCGGGTGTTCGCCGAATGAGCGCCAAGCTGCCGGTCGCCGGCCAGCGTCTGGTCGTGCGCGCCACGATGCGCCTGATCGCCGCCGACAAACGCTCGGTGCTCGCCCTGATCGGGCTGAACTCGCTCGCCGCGCTCGCCGGGCTGGGCGCACCCTGGCTGCTCGGCAGGGTGATCGACACGGTGGCCGCCGGGGGCGGCGCGGCCGCCGTGGACCGGCTCGCCCTGGCCGTGCTGGGTTGCGCGGTCGCCCAGATCCTGATCTCCCGGCTGGCGCTCGCCCTGGGTTACCGGTTCGGCGAGCGCACCTCGGCCCGGATCCGCGAGACGTTCCTGCGCCGGGCGCTCGACCTGCCCGCGTCGGTGATCGAGCGGATCCCGGCCGGTGACGTGGCGGCCCGCGGCACCACCGACGTCGACGCGGTCGCCGGCACGCTGCGGGACCTGCTGCCGCGGATCCTGATCGGCCTGGTCGAGATGCTGTTCGTCCTGGCCGCCGTGCTGCTGCTGAGCCCGCTGCTCGGGCTGCTCGGGGTGCTCGGCCTGACCGGCATCTGGTTCGTCACGCGGTGGTATCTGAAGCGGGCCCGGGACGCGTACCTGCGCGAGGGCGACGCCAACTCGTGGCTGGCCGAGGAGCTGGCCGCGACCACCTCGGGCGCGCGCACGGTCGAGGCGTTCGGGCTGGCCGACCGGCGGCTCGCGGCCGGCAACGCGGCGATCGACGAGACCCGCCGGACCCGGCTGGTCACCCTCGCGCTGCGCAGTGTCTTCCTGCCCGGCGTCGAGGCCTCCTACGCGATCCCGCTGGTGCTGGTCCTGCTGGCCGGCGGGCTGCTCTACCTCGACGACCGGATCAGCCTCGGCACGCTCAGCGCGGCCCTGCTGTACCTCCGGCAGCTGGTGAACCCACTGGACACCCTGCTGCTCCGGATCGAGCAACTCCAGGCCGCGTCCGCGTCGTTCGCCCGGATCGAGGGCCTGGCCGCGGCGCCGGCGCCGGCCGCGTACGCGCCGGATCCGCCGCGCGACGACCGGATCGAGGTGCGCGGCGTCCGCTTCGCCTACGACCGCGGCCGCGACGTGCTGCACGACGTCGACTTGACGGTACGCCCGGGAGAGCGCCTCGCCGTCGTAGGCCTCTCCGGCGCCGGCAAGTCCACACTGGGTCGCCTGATCGCCGGCGTCGACCGTCCCACCGCCGGCAGCGTCACGGTCGGCGGCGTCCCGATCGCCGACCTGCCCCCGGAGCTGCTCCGCGAGCAGGTCGTCCTGGTCACCCAGGAGCTGCACGTGTTCCGGGAGACCGTCCGGGACAACCTGATGGTCCCCGCCCCGGACGACGAGTTGCGCCGCGCGCTCGCCACGGTCGGCGCCGACTGGGCCGACGACCTGGACCGTGACCTGGGCGAGCACCCGCTCGACGGCGCGCAGGCGCAGCAGCTGGCGCTGGCCCGGGTGCTGCTGGCCGGGCCGCACACGGTCATCCTCGACGAGGCGACCGCGCTGCTCGACCCGACGGCGGCCCGGGACGCGGAGCGGGCGCTCGCGGCGGTGCTGCACGGGCGTACCGTGATCGCCATCGCGCACCGCCTGCAAACCGCCCACGACGCCGACCGGGTCGCGGTCATGCACGACGGCCGGATCATCGAGCTCGGCACGCACGACGAGCTGCTCGACGCGGACGGCTCCTACGCCGCACTGTGGCGCTCCTGGCACCGGGCCGATCAGATGCGGTAATACGGATACCCGGGGTAGACGTACCCGGCGCTCCAGAACGGCGGATAGCCGTAATGCCGGTACAGGTCCTGGTAGTACTCGGTGGCGTCGACCAGCTCCGGGTCGTACCGCGGCGCCTCGGCCACCAGCTGCTTCGGCTCGGCCACGTGCACGATCTCGTCGTCGATCGCCCGGATCGCCTCCACCGGCACGAACGACGAGCTCGTCCCGAACCCGAGAATCCCCCCGTGCGCCACCCGCAGGAACCGAACCTTCCGCTCCTCCGGATCGATCAGCAGATCCTCGACCCGCCCGAGATCGTGCCCCTCCCGATCCCGCACCTTCCGCCCCCGGATGTCCTCCGCGGGATCCCCCACCACCTGATCGCTGTCCCCCAGCCCGATCAGCTCGATGCTGGCACTCGGCGTGGTCATGCCCGTCACCTCCGCCACTCGTCGAAGATCACCACGCCTCCGGATTACCCCGCCGGGAACTACCCCAATCCGGGTCCGGGGTGCAGGCTGGGAGGATGGGATGGACGGTGCGCAAGCAGCTGCTCTGCCCGGCCTGCGGCGACCTCGTCGCCGAGGCGATCCACCGGCGGTTCCCGGCCATGCTCACGGTCCGCGCCCCGGCCGGCTACGAGGTGATGCCCCGGCGCAGCGCCGCCCTGGAGCGCGAGTTGCTGGCCGGGGAGTTGCCGGGCGACCCGGACCAGGCCACCCTGCGGCAGATGCTGCTGCGTTACCACGCGGACCTGATCTATGAGCTGACCTGCCCGCGGGGGCACGTCACCTACCGCGCGGCGCCGGTCGTGGTGCAGGCGGTCCGCAACTCACCGGGTGCCTGGGTCCAGCTGGGCTGACAGGGCCCGGGCGCCACGGACCGCCAGCGCCACGCTGGTCAGCCCGGTGCCGCTGCCTCCGGCCACCCGCGGCCAGGCGATCGACGCCCCGACGCCGACCGCCCACACCGGACTCTCGCAGTCGCTTCTGGAGCGCTGGCTCGACTCCGGGACGCCGGGCGCTGGCGGCATCGCGTACACATCGGGTTAGATCCATGGCTGTCGGTGCCGGCGGCGATGGAGGATCGATGACCGAGCGTGGGATCAGGGCAGCGCAGCCGGAACCCGTACCGTCGCCGTCGGACCCGGAGAGAAGCGGCCCGGACCGGCGCTGGATCGTCTTCGTGGTGATCGCCGTGGTGGCGATCGCCGGCGTGATCGCCGTGGTGGCCGGCCGGAGCGGGGGCGCGGCGCCGGCAGCGGTCGCCACCACCGGCACCGCCACCACCGAAGCGGCGGCGGTGCGCACGCAGCCCACCGGCGACCCGGCGGACGCCGCCTTGCTGATGCTCCAGGACCAGGCCGCGGCCCTGCTCCGCGGCGACGAGGCCGGCTGGCTCGCCCCGGTCGACCCCGCCGCGGCCGACACCGTCGCCTATTTCCGTAAGCGTTTCCGGATGCTGCGCGGGCTGCACGTCAGCCAGTTCAGCTACGCCCGGGGAAGCAAACCCTACGTCCGCGACGGCGACCCGGAATTCACCGACACCATCTACTCCGGATTCTGCTTCAGCATGCCGAACTGCCCGGAGCTGATGCCGGCCGACGGCATTCCGCTGGGCGCGCCGCGGATCCGCGAGAAGTTCGTCTTCAAGCGCACCGGCGACCGCTACCTGATCGGCAGTGTCGTCGCCGACCCGGACGACCGCTCCCGGGAGCCGATGCCGTGGCAGTCCGGTGACCTGGTCCTCGCCGAGGGCAAGCGGGTCACCGTGGCTGCCGCCCCGGCCGTCGCCAAGCGGGCGAAGGAGGCGCTCGCCGTGGCGGACAAGGCCGCGTCGGTCGCCGACCGGTTCGCCGCGCAGTTCCACAATCCGCAGCAGCGCTACCGGATCTTCCTGGCCGACGACAAGTCGTGGAAGCGCTGGTTCAGCAGCTCCTCGGCGCGCGACAAGGCGGTCATCGGGGTGACCGTCGCGATCAACGGCGTGCAGAGCGAGATCATGGTGAAGACGAGCGGGAACGGCAGCCGCGCCGAGCTGGCCGACACCATCCAGCACGAGATGGGACACGTGGTCTCGCTCGGCCACGTCAACGACACCGGCAAGAAGGTCACCCTCGACCTCTCCGAGGAGTGGCTGACCGAGGGCATCGCCGAGTACATCGGCCGGTTCCCGCAGCGCGCCACCGCGTCGCCGCGGATGCCCGCCGTCCGGCAACTGGTCACCGGGTCCGGCGGGCCGCGCAGCATCGAGGTGAGCTCGCTCGACTGGGACGACCCGAAGAAGACCGCCGCCTACTACGGCTTCGGCCACCTGGCCGTCGACTGCCTGGCCCGCAAGTTCGGCGAACCGAAGATGATCGCCTTCGTCAGCGTGCTGGCCCGGCAGGGCCGCTCGGCCGACGAGGCGTCCGAGCGGGCCTTCGGCAAGCCGTTCGACCAGGTGGACAAGACCTGTATGAGCTGGATCCGGGCCCAGCTCTAGATCACACCACCCATGCCGGGGTCGGTGATGCTGTCCCGGCCGTTCTCCAGGTGGCCGGCGTACTGGGCGACGGTGTCGCCCGAGGTGACCGTGACGTCGTACCAGCCATGGGTGCGCGCCACGCTGATCTGCGAGGTGCGCGCCGTGCCCGGGCGCAGGGTGAGCGTCGACGTGTGGCCGGTGTAGCGGTCGGCGACGGTCACCTCGGCCCGCTCCCGGCCGGTGTTACGGATCTCCAGCAGGAGCGCGTGCTCGTCGTACCGGGCCCGGACCCGCACGGCCGCCGCCCCGCGCCGGAAGTGGCGGTAGAAGCCGTTCGGCCCGTGCACCTCCACCTCGCCGGTGGTGAGCGTCTCGGTCAGGTGCCTGCCGGGCCCGACCGTGCACGACAGCGGGTCGGCGCCGGCCGGGCGGACCTGGAGGACCGCCGTCGCCCGGCCGGTGTTGCGCAGCTCGACGACGTCACCGGTGACGTCCGCGTGCAGGGTGTAGGGCAGCGCCCGGGCCGGGCGTACCCCGGGCTCCTGCCGCGGCAGCCTCGGGTCGGCCGGCGGGACCGGGACCAGGTCCGGCTGCCGGGTGAGGTCGGCCGGCTTGAACCGGGCGGTGTCCGGCAGGTCGACCGGCCGGCGGTTCGGCGTCCGGAAGTCGAAGGCGCTGGTCAGGTCGCCGGCCACGGCACGCCGCCACGGGGTGATGTTCGGCTCGGTGACGCCGAAGCGGCGCTCCAGGAAGCGGATCAGCGAGGTGTGGTCGAAGGTCTGCGAGTTCACCCAGCCGCCCCGGGTCCACGGCGAGACGACGATCATCGGGACGCGGATGCCGAACCCGTACGGGCCGGCCGGGTGCCCGTCGCCGCCCGGGTAGATCTCGTTGACCGTGGACACCGTCGAGCGCGCCGGGTCAGGGGTCGGCGGGACCACGTGGTCGAAGAAGCCACCCTCCTCGTCGTAGGTGATGAACAGCGCCATCTTCGACCAGATCGCCGGGTTGGCCGCGAGGATGTCGATGACCTGCGAGACGTACCAGGCGCCGTAGTGCGGCTCCCAGTTCGGGTGCTCGGTGTACGCCTCCGGCGCGACCAGCCAGGTGACCTGGGGCAGCGTCCCGTTCTCCACGTCCCTTCGGAAATCGGTGAGCAACTGGTCGGGACTGCGGCCGAGTTTGTTCACCTCGGTGCCGGACTTCGCCCTGTCGGCGAACGGAGTTCCCGGCGCCGCGTTCTGGTACTGGTGGAAATAGAGCAGCGAATTGTCGCCGTAATTGCCGATGAACGGGTCCGAGGTCCAGCCCCAGTATCCGGCGGCGGTGAGGCCCAGCCCGACGTCCTGGTAGACCTTCCACGAGACGCCGGCCGCCTCCAGGCGCTCCGGGTAGGTCGTCCAGTCGTACCCGGCCTCGGCGTTGGTGATCACCGGGCCACCACCCTTGCCGTCGTTGCCGACCCAGCCGGTCCACATGTGATACCGGTTCGGATCGGTCGGCCCGAGCAGCGAGCAGTAGTAGCTGTCGCAGACCGTGAAAGCGTCCGCCAGCGCGAAATGAAAGGGCAGGTCGGCACGGGTGTGATGGGTCATGGTCTGCACGCCCTTGTGGGGCACCCACTGGTCGAACCGTCCGGCGTTCCAGGCGGCGTGCCCGTCGTTCCAGCCGTGCGGCGGGTCCGGCAGGAAGGCGCCGCCCAGGTCCTTGACCTCCGGCCGGAAGGGGAGCAGCTGCTCCTGATGCCAGACGGTCCGGCCGTCCGGCCGTTTCGCCGGGTGCGGGTCGGCGAACCCGCGGACCCCGCGCAACGTACCGAAATAATGGTCGAAGGAACGGTTCTCCTGCATCAGGAAGATGACGTGCTCGACGTCCTCGATCGACCCGGTGCGGTTGTTCGCCGGAATGGCGAGGGCTTTCTCCAGCCCCGCGGGCATGGCGGCGGCAACGGCCGGCACACCCAGCATCTGCAAGAATTTACGACGATCCACGCTGGCCACGGCCGCGCACGTTATGCAGCCAAGGTGGCCCGCAGATGAAAATCAAACCCCTATTTGCGTACGCTCTGGGCGCGCTCGTCATAATCATCCGCGATGACCCTCGCCGAGTTCGCCCGGGCTCGCGCCGACCGTGACCTGGCGGTGCTCGAAGGATTCCACGCCCTCAAGCACGCCCTCCGGTTCGGCGCCACCGTCCGGCACGTCGCCGCCGTCGACCCGGAGCAGCTCGAACGGCTCGCCGCCGACCTGGCGCCCGACCTGCTCGGCCGGTTCCGCGAGCTGGCCCGCCCGGTGCCCCGGGACGCGTTCCGGCAGCTCTCGAAGAACCCGGTCCGCACCGAGGTCATCGCCATCGCGGAACGCCCGTCCGTCGACGTCGCCGCCGTGCTGCGCGCCTCCTTGCCGGACCCGATCGTCTTCCTCGAAGACCCCCGCAACCTGGGCAACGTCGGCGCCGTGATCCGCGTGGCCGCAGCCGCCGGCGCGGCCGCCGTGCTCACCGACGGCGTCAGCGACCCGTGGGACCCGGCGGCGATCCGTGGCTCGGCCGGCCTGCACTACGCCCTCCCGGTCGCCCGCACCGACGTCGCCGCCCTGACCGGCCGCCCGCTGGTCGCCCTGGACCCGGACGGTGTCGAGATCTCCCCGGCCGCCATCCCCGACCGGGCCGTCCTCGCCTTCGGCACCGAGCGCGACGGGCTCTCGCCGGCGCTGCTGGAGCGCGCCGACGTCCGGGTTCGCATCCCGATGCGTCCCGACGTCTCCAGCCTGAACCTGGCCACCTCGGTCGCCATCACCCTGTACTCCCGCCGCTGGATGACCGCCTGACCCCGGCCCCGCACTGCCGGCCGCCCTCGGGGCCCCGTCCCCGCTTACGACAGTCACCGCCAGCCGGGCTTGTCGGGCTGGTTCCTACGGCCCCATCTCGTGTCTGGTTAGGGCTGTGGGGGCCAGCCGGGTTGGTCGGGCTGGTCTCTGTGGCCCTTTCTTGTGTCTGGTTAGGGCTGTGGGGGCCAGCCGGGTTGGTCGGGCTGGTCTCTGTGGCCCTTTCTTGTGTCTGGTTAGGGCTGTGGGGGCCAGCCGGGTTGGTCGGGCTGGTCTCTGTGGCCCTTTCTTGTGTCTGGTTAGGGCTGTGGGGGCCAGCCGGGTTGGTCGGGCTGGTCTCTGTGGCCCTTTCTTGTGTCTGGTTAGGGCTGTGGGGGCCAGCCGGGTCGGTCGGGCTGGTCTCTGTGGCCCTTTCTTGTGTCCGGTTAGGGCTATGAGGGCCAGCCGAGTTTGTGGGCTGGGTTCCATGGCCGCGTCCAGTACCCGGTTACGACATCGGGCCAGCCGGAAGCGCGACCCGGAGGTTGCGGATGTACCGGAAAAGTCGGACTTAGGTCGGCGAATGGATTGCGGACCGGAGGCGGGTGCGGACCGGATCTGACCGGATCTGACCGGATCATGGTCGGCCGTGGGTGGCGGCTGGGGCGGTGACCAGCGGGTGCGTGGCTTGGGGTGCGGCCGTGATTGGCGGGGCCGTGGGTGGCGGCTGGGGCGGTGACCAGCGGGTGCGTGGCTTGGGGTGCGGCCGTGATTGGCGGGGCCGTGGGTGGCGGCTGGGGCGGTGACCAGTGGCTGCGTGGCTTGGGGTGCGGTCGTGATTGGCGGGGCCGTGGGTGGCGGCTGGGGCGGTGACCAGTGGCTGCGTGGCTTGGGGTGCGGTCGTGACTGGCGGGGGCCGTGGGTGGCGGCTGGGGCGGTGACCAGTGGCTGCGTGGCTTGGGGTGCAGACCGCGATCAGGGGGCTGCGTGGGGTGGTGACCAGGTGCCTGCGTGGCTTGGGGCGCAGGCCGAGGCCGTGACCGGTTGTTCTGTGGGCTGGTGCGGCGAGCCTGCTCCGCCGCGAGCCCGGACGGGCGCCGGGCACGTCAGCTGGGTACGAACGGAGCACACCGACTCCTGTCTGTGGATGAGCTCAGCCATGCCCCGGTACCGGTTTGGTGTGGGTCGGCGGGGCGCGAGAGGATCGCGGTGTGAGCGAGCACGGGGAGCGTGCCGGCCGGTTGCGGGTCGAGCTGTTCGGGACGTTGCGGGTCCGGCGTGAGGGTGCCGATCTGGCGGTGCCCGGTGCCCGGCTGCGCGGGTTGCTCGCCCGGCTGGCGCTGGCCGCCGGGCGGCCGGTCGGGGCGGGGACGCTGGTCGACGCGTTGTGGCCGCAGGAGCGGCCCGCTGATCCGGCCAACGCGTTGCAGTCGCTGGTGTCGCGACTGCGGCGGGTGCTCGGCGACGCCGAGGCGGTCACCCAGGACGAGGGCGGTTACCGGCTCGCGGTGAGCGGCGACGACGTGGACGTGATCCGGTTCGAGAGGCTGGCGGCCGCTGGGCGGCAGCGGCTGCGGGACGGTGACGCGCCGGGCGCGGCCGAGCTGCTCGGTCAGGCGACCACGCTGGTGCGCCGCGGGGCGGTGGCGGCCGAGGTGGGCACGGTGGCGGAGGCGGTCGGGGTGCGGCTGCGGCGGGCGGTGGCGGCGGCGCTGGCCGACACCGCCGAGACCGATCTGCGGCTGGGCCGGCCCGAGGTGGCCGAGGCGCGGCTGAGCCGGCTGCACGAGGAGCATCCGCTGGACGAGCGGGTGGTGGGGCTGCTGATGGACGCGCTGGCCGCGCAGGGGCGGCAGGCGGAGGCCCTCGATCTGTACGAGCGGGTGCGCGAGGACGTGGCGGAGCGCCTCGGGGCCGATCCGGGGGCGGCGTTGCGGGAGCGGCACTTGCGGCTGCTCCGCGGTTCGGAGCCGACAACGGGCCGCGCCCGGGAGCAGCGGCCCGGCGGCCCGGGGCCGACGGCGGGCCGTGAGCGGGCGTCGAACCGTGGCGGAAGCGGCTCAGGGTCCGCGACAGGCCATTACGGAGGCGGCTCAGCGTCCGCGGCAGGCGATTACAGGGGCGGCGCGGGGTCTGCGGCAGGCGATTACAGGGGCGGCGCGGGGTCTGCGGCAGGCGATTACAGGGGCGGCGCGGGGTCTGCGGCAGGCGATTACAGGGGTGGAGCAGGGTCTGCGGCAGGCGGTCACAGAGGTGGAGCAGGGTCCGCGGCAGACGATTACAGGGGTGGAGCAGGGTCTGCGGCAGACGATTACAGCGGCGGACCAGGGTCCGCGGCGAGCCCTGGCAGCGGCGGACCTGAGTCTGCGCCGGGCCGCGAGAAAGGCGGTCCGGAGTTTGCGGCGGGCCGTGATGGAAGTCCGGGGCCGGCGGCGGGCCGTGACGGGAGCGGGTTCAGCGGTCTGGAGTCCGCGGCGGCGCGGGACCGAGGGCACTGGACGGGCGGGGACTCGCGCGAGTCCGGGACGCGGACGTCCGATGCGCTGGGCGGGGCGGACCAGGACGTACCGAAAAATGACGAGCACCTCCTTGCGGGAAGCAACCTGCCGGAACCACTGACCAGCTTCATCGGCCGGGAGGCCGACCTGGAGAGGGTCGACGATCTGCTCGGCGGCGGGCGGCTGATCACCGTGCTCGGGCCCGGCGGGGCCGGCAAGACGCGGCTGGCGACGCAGGCGGCGCGGCGGCGTCGGGGGGAGTACCGGGACGGGGTCTGGCTGATCGACCTGGCGTCGGTGACCGCGCCGGCCGAGTTGCCGGCTGCCGTGCTGACCGCGACCGGGTTGCGGGCGGCGGCGATCTTCGAGAATTCCGGGATCCGGTTCGAGGGGCGGGGCGAGGTCGACGTGCTGGTCGACCAGTTCGCCGGGCGTGAGTGCCTGTTCGTGGTGGACAACTGCGAGCATCTGATCGACGCGGTGGCGCACCTGGTCACGGCGTTGCTGGTGCGGTGCCCGGGGCTGCGGATCCTGGCCACCAGCCGGGAGCCGCTCGCGGTGGACGGGGAGGCGCTGGTGCCGCTCGGGCCGCTCGCGGTGCCGGAGGGCGACGAGCTGGACGAGGCGCGCGGGTCGGCGGCGGTCCGGCTGTTCGCCGAGCGTGCCGCGGCGGTGCTGCCCGGGTTCGCGGTGGACGCGACGACCGTGACGCCGGTGGTGCAGATCGTGCGCCGCCTCGACGGGTTGCCGCTGGCGCTGGAGCTGGCCGCCGCCCGGCTGCGCACGCTCGGGCTGACCGAGTTGGCGAACGGGCTGGACGACCGGTTCCGGCTGCTCACCACGGGCAGCCGCACGGCGCTGCCGCGGCACCGGACGCTGCGTGCGGTGATCGCGTGGAGCTGGGATCTGCTCGCCGACGACGAGCGGGCCCTGGCCGACCGGGTGTCGGTGCTGCCCGGCGGGGTGACCGTCGGTTCGGCGAGCGCGGTGTGCCCGGACACGCCGGAGATCCCCGAGCTGCTGGCCGCCCTGGTCGACAAGTCGCTGCTGCACCGGGCGGCGGACGGGCGGTACCGGATGCTGGAGACGCTGCGCGAGTTCGGCATCGACCGCCTGGCCGAGCAGGGCACGCTCACCGCCGTCCGGGACCTGGCCGCGCGCCACCTGGCCGCCCTGGTCGCCGAGCACGACCCGCTGCTGCGCACCGCCGAGCAGCTGGCCTCGCTCAAGGTGCTGCGCGCCGAGTACGACAACGCCCTCGCCGCCCTCCGCCACCTGTGCGACCAGCGCGAGGCCGATCGGGCGCTGCGCCTGGCGATGAGCCTGGTCTGGTACTGGCAGATGTTCGGCCGGCACGCCGACGCCGCGTTCTGGCTGCACGAGGCGCTGAGCGTGCCCGGCGAGCGGGACCGGTTGACGCTCGACTGCGCCGAGGCGGTGGTGACGCTGAACCGGGTCAGCTCGGAGGCCATGATGGCCCTGGAGTCCGCCGACCAGCGGCGGCAGCGGCTGCACGAGCTGGCCGACCGGTTGCTCGCCCACCCGCGGCTGCCCGGGCTGATCGGCGCGCTGGCGGCCGTGGTGCTCTACATGGCGGAGCGGACCGACGAGGCCCGGGTCCGGATGGACGAGCTGGTCGCCGGGCCGGACCGCTGGGTGACCGCGCTGGCCCAGCTGTTCCGGGCCCAGGTCGCGGAGAACGCCGGCGACATCCCGCAGGTGCGCAGCGACGTGACCGACGCGCTCTCCGGGTTCCGGCAGGCCGGCGACCGCTGGGGCCAGGCCACCGTGCTGCCGCTGCGTGCCCTGCTCCGGCAGTACGAGGGTGACCTGGACGGCGCGCTCGCCGACCTGACCAGGGCGAAGGAGCTGGCCGCCGAGTTCGGGTCGCTGGACCTGGGCGACGAGGTCTTCATCGACCTGCGCCGGTCCGACCTGCACCTGCGCCGCGGCGAGCCGGACGAGGCGCGGGCCGCGCTGCGCAGCGCCCGGGACCGCGCCGGCCGCTCGGCGACGCCGGAGATGATGCTGCTCATCGACGCGCTGGAGGCCGGGATGCTGGTCGCGCTGGGCGATCTGAACGAGGCCGAGGAACTGCTCGGCAAGGCCGAGGACGGGCTGCGGATCGACGCGCTGGAGTTCATGAACGGTGATCACGGCACCGCGATCATCGAGGGGGTGCGCGCGGCGCTGGCGTTGCGGCGCGGTGACGCGGGGCGGGCCGAGCGGGCGCTGGTGCGGGCGTACGCGGCGGCGCAGGCGACCCGCGACATGCCGATCCTGTCGCTGGTCGCGATCGGCGCGGCCGGGCTGGCCGACCTGCTCGGCCGGCATCGGGAGGCGGCGCAGCTGCTCGGCGCGGGCGCCCGGCTGCGGGGTGCGCACGACCCGACCGACCTGCAGGTGGCCGAGCTGACCCGGCGCAACCGGGCGGTGCTGGGGGAGGAGGCGTTCGCCGAGGCGTACGCCGCCGGGTTCAGCCTGGACCCGAACACGGCACTGGCCCGGATCGATCCGGGCCAGTTGAACCGCGCGTTGAACTCCTAGGTGCGCTTGTTGTAGGCGCGCAGGGCCAGCGGGACGAAGACCACCAGCAGCCCGGCCATCCAGGCCAGGGTGATCAGCAGGTGGTGGGCGACCGGGCCGCCGACCAGCAGGCCGCGTTCCGCGCTGACCAGATGAGTGATCGGGTTGACGTGGACGAAGCCCTGCAACCAGCCGGGCATCGTCTCGGTCGGGACGAACACGTTGCTGCCGAACGACAGCGGGAAGACCAGCAGGAACATCACGCCCTGCACCGCGCCGGAGGTGCGCACCAGCATGCCGACCCAGACCGAGACCCAGCCGAAGCAGAGGCCGAACCCGATGGCCAGGGCGATCGCGGCGAGGGTGGGCGTCACGCCGGTCTCGATCCGGAAGCCCATGACGGTGCCGACCCCGAGCGTCACCAGGCACACCGTGAGGTAGCGGACGATGTCCGCGCCGACCGCGCCGACCAGCGGCGCCGAGCGGGACACCGGCAGGGAGCGGAACCGGTCGAAGACGCCCTTCTCGATGTCGGCGTTCAGGTTCTGGCCGAGCGCGATGCCGCCCATCGCGAGCGACTGGGCGAGCATGCCGGGCAGCAGGAGTTGCAGGTAGCCGTGCCGGTCGCCGTCGGCGGCGATGGCGCCGCCGAACAGGTAGGTGAACATCAGCAGGAAGATGATCGGCTGGATGGTGACGTCGATCAGGGCTTCCGGGGTGCGGACGGTCTTGATCAGGCTGCGCTTGGCGAGCGCGGCGCTGTGCCGGATCAGCCCGCCGCGCCGCGGGGCGTCCAGGGTCGCCGGCTTGGCGAGAACTGCCGTGGTCATACCAGAGCCTCTGCTTTCTCGATGTCGCCCTTGTCGCCGGTCAGGGTGTGGAACACCTCGTCCAGGCTGGGCAGGTGCAGGCCGAACTCGTTGATCTCGATGCCGGCCCGGCGCAGTGCCGGGATCACGTCGTCGAGCGCGTGGTCCGAGGTGACCGGCACGGAAGCGGCGCCGGGCCGGGATCCGGCCGCGTCGTCCGGCGCGGCGTTGGTGCCGGGCGCGGCTACGGCATCAAGAATTTTCAGTACGTCGGGCAGCCGTGCGGCATCCGCCGGCCGGATCCGCAGGGTCTGCCCGCCGACCCGGCGCTTGAGGCCGTCCGGCGTGTCCTGGGCGATCACCCGGCCGTGGTTCACCACCACGATCTCGTCGGCCAGGGCGTCCGCCTCCTCCAGGTACTGCGTGGTCAGCAGCACGCTGGAACCCTGCGCGACCTGGGTACGCACGACGCCCCACATGTCCTCGCGCTTGGCCGGGTCGAGCCCGGTGGTCGGCTCGTCGAGGAAGATCACCTCGGGGTGGCCGACCAGGCTGGCGGCGAGGTCGAGGCGGCGGCGCATGCCACCGGAGTACGTCTTGGCCGGGCGCCCCGCCGCCGCGGTCAGGTCGAACCATTCGAGCAGCTCGACGGCCCGCTTCTTGGCGTCCCTACTGGTCAGATCGAGCAACCGGCCGATCAGCACCAGGTTCTGAGTGCCGGTCAGGTCCTCGTCGACCGAGGCGTACTGGCCGGTCAGGCCGATCCGGCGGCGTACCTTCTGCGGCTCGCGCAGCACGTCGATGCCGGCCACGTACGCGGTGCCCTCGTCCGGGCGCAGCAGCGTCGCCAGCACCCGCACCGCGGTCGTCTTGCCGGCCCCGTTGGGCCCCAGCACACCGAGCACCGTGCCCCGGCGCATGGCCAGGTCCACCCCGTCGAGCGCCTGCGTCTGACCGAAGCGTTTGCGCAACCCCTCGGCGCGCACTACGAGATCGTCCACGATCCCCCCTCATCCCGGTTACGACATCGAGAGTGCGGGGGCGGACTGGCATGATCCGCACAGGGCGCTGGCACGGCCGTGACAGCGCCCTGTGCGAGGGATCAGACCTTCTCCAGCGCCGGTTCCTCCTCGGCGGGCGCGACGGCGTCGAACGGGTCGCCGCCGCCGAGCACCAGGTTCGCCCGTTCCCGGTCGAACTCCCTGGTCCAGACGGCGATCAGCACGGTCGCGACGGCGTTGCCGGCGAAGTTGGTCAGCGCCCGCGCCTCGGACATGAACCGGTCGATCCCGACGATCAGCCCGACCCCGTCGACCAACTCCGGCCGGTGCGTCTGCAACCCGCCGGCCAGCGTGGCGAGCCCGGCGCCGGTCACCCCGGCCGCGCCCTTCGACGCGATGATCATGAAGAGGAGCAGCGAGACCTGCTCCGCGATCGACAGCGGGTGGCCGGTCGCCTGGGCGATGAACAGCGACGCCATGGTCAGGTAGATCGCCGTGCCGTCCAGGTTGAACGAGTACCCGGTCGGCACCGCGATGCCGACCACCGGCTTGCTCACCCCGACGTGCTCCATCTTCGCGATCAGCCGGGGCAGCGCCGACTCGGACGACGAGGTGGACAGGATCAGCAGGAACTCCCGGCCCAGGTATCGGAACAGCCGCAGGATGTTGATCCGGGCGACCAGCCAGAGCAGCGGGCCGAGCACGCCGAACACGAAGAGCACACAGGTCAGATAGAAGCCGAGCATGATCTGGCCGAGACTGATCAGCGCGTCCACGCCGGCCGAGCCGACCACCGCGGCGATCGCACCGAACGCGCCGATCGGGGCCAGCCACATCAGCATGGCCAGCACCCGGAAGACCAGGCGCTGGAAGACGCCGATCGCGGTGAGCACCGGCTGGGCGCGGTCGCCCATCGACTGGAGCGCGAAGCCGATCAGCAGCGCGACCAGCAGCGTCTGCAACACCTGGCTGCCGGCCAGGGGCGAGATCAGCGTGGTCGGGATGATGCCGAGCAGGAAGTCGGCGGTGGTCTCGCTCGCGGTCTCGCCGACCTGCTTCTGCCCGGCGGCCGCGACCGTGGCGTCCAGGTGCAGGCCGGAGCCCGGGTGGATGAGGTTGCCGACGACCAGGCCGATGGCCAGCGCCACGGTCGACATGGTGAGGAAGTAGCCGAGGGTGAGGCCGCCGACCTTGCCGACCTTGGCGGCCTGCCGGACCGAGCCGACGCCGAGCACGATGGTGCAGAAGATGACCGGGCTGATCATCATCTTGATCAGGTTGACGAATCCGGTGCCGATCGGCTTCAGCTCGACCGCGGTGTCCGGGGCGAGCAGGCCGACCGCGATGCCGAGCAGGACCGCCACGATGACGGCCGGGTACAGATAGCGGGTGCGATCCTTCATGGCCGAGACTGTGGTCTAGGTCTCAGCGCTGATCACCATTACGGTCATTCTGTTCACGAGCCCGAAACGTGAGGACCGATGGCCCGACGCTGGAGTATCGCCCGGCAGTTGTTCGCCCTGCAGGTGCTGGTCGTGACCCTGCTGGTCGCGGTCTGCACCACCGGCGCGGTGTTGCTCGCCCGGCGGGACGCGCGCAACGCGGCGATCGGTCAGGTCACCGCGGTCGCCGAGACGATCGCCTGGTCCCCGGCGGTGGTCGCCGCGCTGCGCGCCGACGACCCGAGCCGGATCCTCCAGCCGTACGCCGAGGCCACCCGGCTGGCCACGCACACCGACTTCGTCGTGGTGATGGCCCCCGACCGGACCCGCTACACGCATCCGAACCAGAAGCTGATCGGCCTGCCGTTCGCCGGTTCGGTCGACGGCGCGCTGGCCGGGGGAGTGGTCGTCGAGGAGTACCGGGGCAGCCTGGGCGACTCGTGGCGGACCGTGGTGCCGATCCGCGCCGAGTCCGGGCTGATCGTCGGCCTGGTCGCGGTCGGGATCACCACCGCCACGATCAACCGTGGCCTGTTCGCCCAGCTGCCCGCGGTCGCGGTCGCCACCGGGGCCGCGCTGGCCCTGGCCGCGGCCGGGTCCTGGCTGCTCAGCCGCCGGCTGCGCCGGCAGACCCACGGGCTCGGCCCGGCCGAGATGACCCGGATGTACGAGTACTACGACGCCGTCCTGCACGCCGTCCGCGAGGGTCTGGTGGTGACCGGCCGCACCGGCGAGGTCGAGCTGATCAACGACGAGGCCAGGCGCCTGCTGGGCATCCAGGACGAGATCCCGGAGGAGGTGGCCGCGCTGATCGCGGAGCGACATCCGATGGTGGACGAGCCGATTCTCGCGGGTGACCGGATCCTGGTCGGCAGCCGCCGGTTCGCGGGCGACTCGCAGGGCACCGTCCTGACCCTGCGCGACCACACCGAGCTGCGGCAACTCACCGGCGAGCTGGACTCGGCGCACGGCCTGACCGAGGCGCTGCGTGCACAGGCGCACGAGGCCGCGAACCGTCTGCACACCGTGCTCACCCTGGTCGAACTCGGACAGCCGGAGGAGGCGGTCCGGCTCGGCACCGAGGAGCTCGCGCTCGCCCAGCAGCTCACCGACCGGGTGGTCGGCGCGGTCCGCGAACCGGCCCTGGCCGCCCTGCTGCTCGGCAAGTCCGCGCAGGCCGGCGAACGCGGCGTGGAGCTGACCGTCGACCCGGAGTCGCAGCTGGACGGCTCCCCGCTGCCCGGCCGCGACCTGCTGACCGTGGTCGGCAACCTGGTCGACAACGCGCTGGAGGCGGTGGCCGGCGCGCCGGCGCCGCGCCGGGTGCGGGTGCTGGTCCGCCAGGACGACGGGCAGGTGGTGGTCGAGGTCCGCGACACCGGGCCCGGCCTGACGCCGGACCAGGCCGCCGCCGCCTTCCGGCGCGGCTGGACCACCAAGCCGGGCCCGGGCCGGGGCGTCGGGTTGGCGCTGGTCCGGCAGGTCGCGGAGCGGCACGGCGGTGGTTACGGCATCGCGCCCGCTCCCGGCGGCGGCGCGGTCCTCACGGTACGGCTGCCGGTCCCGTCATGATCAGAGTGCTGGTGGTGGACGACGAGCCGCTGATCGCCGAGGCGCACCGGGCCTACACCGAGCGGGTGGACGGGTTCACCGTGGTGGGGGTGGCGCACTCGGCCCGGGAGGCGACGGGCGTGTTGCGTACCGAAGAGGTCGATCTGATCCTGCTGGATCTCCACCTCCCGGACCGGCACGGTCTCGACCTGGCGAGAGCCCTGCGCGCGGCCGGCGGCAACGCCGACGTGCTGGCCGTGACGTCCAGTCGCGACCTCGCCGTGGTCCGCCAGGCGGTCGCCCTGGGAGTGACCCACTACCTGCTGAAACCGTTCACCTTCGCGGCCTTCCGCGACAAGCTGGACCGCTACGCCCGATACCGCAGCCAGCTGCGCGAGTCCACCGAGGTGTCCGCCCAGCACGAGATCGATCGGGTTTTCGCGACCCTGCGCGGCAGTCCGCCGGACAGCCTCCCGAAGGGTCTGGACGCGGCCACCTTCGACCTGATCCTGTCCGCGCTGCGCGCCACCCCGGGCCTGTCCGCGGCCGAGGTGGCGGCCCGCACCGGCACGTCCCGGGTGACGGCCCGCCGCTACCTGGAACACCTGGCCGAGTCCGGCCGCGCGATCCGCAGCCCCCGTTACGGCGGCCCGGGCCGCCCCGAGGTCGAATACCGCCCGGCCTGATCAGCGGGTGTGTCGAGCGGCTCACCCCGGGTGGCTCAACTCGGCCGGGGTAGTGCCGATCTGAGGGGGTGTGACGGGTCTCCGGCGGCCCCCGGGGTGGCTCGCCTGGCTGGTGGGTGGCACGGCCGTGGCGGCCGGGTACGCCCTGCTGCCCTACGGCTGGCCCTCGGTCGTCCTGTCCTCGCTGCTCGCGGTCGGAGCCGTTGCCATCATGATGGCCGGCGCCCGCCGCCGCCGGCTGTCCGCCTGGTACGCCTTCGCCGGCGGCATCGCCTCCTGGGCGGCCGGCGACCTGGTCTACGCCGTCCCGCTGCTGTCCGGGCAGCCACCCCCGTTCCCCTCCTGGGCGGACGCGTTCTACCTGGGCGCCTACCCGATGCTGCTGGTCGCGCTCTTCCGGCTGACCCGGCGGCGCGGCCCGATCTGGTCCGGCAACCTGATCGACTCGGCGATCGTGGCGATCAGCGTCGGGATCGTGTACTGGACGTTCGTGATCGCGCCGATCCTGGTCGACCCGGCCGTGCCGCCGCTGGCCCGGGCGGTGACCGCCGGCTATCCGACCATGGGGGTGCTGCTCTGCGCCCTGCTGGTGCCGATGCTGCTGCGCCGCGGGCCGCGCACCCCGAGCATGTGGCTTCTCACCGCGGGCGGCGTGGTCACCCTGGCCTGCAACGTGGTCTACACGCTCCTGCCCGATTTCATGCTCACCGGCAGCACCTACGTCTCGGCCGGTTATCTGGTCGCCTACGTCTGCTGGGCCGCCGCGGCCGCCCACCCGGCCCCGGCCACCGCGCCCGCCGAGGAGGGCGACAGCCTGGGCTGGAGCCGCCTGCTCGCGCTGACCGCCTCGATGCTGCTGGTCCCGGCGATCCTGCTGGTGCAGGGCGAGCACGGCGGCGGGCAGATGAGCTGGCTCGCCGTCGGGATCGGCTCGATGGCGCTGTTCCTGCTGATCATCACCCGGATGTCCGGGTACATCGCCCGGGTGCACAGCCAGGCCCGCCGGCTGCACGACCTGGCCATGCTCGACGACCTGACCGGCCTGCCGAACAGGCGCGCCTTCGAGGAGGAGGCGGCCAAGCGGGTGGACGCGGGCCCCTGCCGGCTGATCATGCTCGACCTGGCCGGGTTCAAGCACGTCAACGACCGGCTCGGCCGGGCGACCGGGGACCAGGCGCTGGCCGCCGTGGCCACCCTGCTGCGCGCCTCGCTGCGGGAGAGCGACGCGGTGGCCCGGATGGGCGCCGACGAGTTCGCCGTGCTGGTCGGGGACGCCCGGGACGACGAGGGCGACGCCGTGGTGGCCCGGCTGGTCGACCTGCTGCGCCGCCCGGTCGTCTCCGGCGAGCACGAGCTGCTGCTCAACGCCCGGCTCGGGGTGGCCGACAGCGAGGACTGCGGCGCGGTCCCGGTGCCCGAGCTGGTCCGCCGTGCGGACACCGCCCGCTACGCCGCCCGGGCGGCCGGCAGCCAGCTGATGATCTACACGCCGGAGCTGGACGAGCGCGCCGACGCGGCCGCCCGGCTCGGCGCCGACCTGCGGCACAGCCTGGACGACGGCGACTTCCGGGTGGTCTACCAGCCGATCGTGGACCTGCGCACCACCCGGATCCGGGCGGTCGAGGCGCTGGTCCGCTGGCATCACCCGGTGCGCGGGTTCGTCAGCCCGGTCGACTTCATCCCGATCGCCGAGGACAACGGCCTGATCGTCGAGCTGGGCGAGTTCGTCATGCGGACCGCCTGCCACAAGTTCGCCGGCTGGCGGGCGCTGGGCCCGGACGCGCCCGACTACGTCAGCGTCAACGTCTCCGCCCGCCAGCTGAGCGAACCCGGCTTCCCCGCGGTGGTGGCCGGCATCCTCGACGAGTGCGGGCTGGCCCCCGCCGAGCTGCTGGTCGAGGTGACCGAGACCGCGCTGTTCGGCGGCGGCACCGCGGTGCACGCGGTGGAGACCCTGCACGCGGCCGGAGTGCGGATCGCGCTGGACGACTTCGGCACCGGGCACTCGTCGCTGGGCCTGCTGCGCACCGTACCGGTGGACGTCCTCAAGGTCGACAAGTCGTTCGTCGACGAGATCACCGCGGGCGGCGAGCGGGCGGTGATCGCGGATGCCCTGATCCGGGTCAGCAACGGCCTGCGGCTGCGCGCCGTCGCAGAGGGCGTCGAAACCGCCGAGCAGGCCGCCTACCTGCGCGAACTCGGCTACGAATACGCGCAGGGCTACTACTTCGGCAAACCCGTCCCGGATCCGGATTTCAGCCCGCTCACGACCGCCAAGATCTAAAACCCGATTCGCGTACGCCGATCAGCGCGCCGCCGTGCTCTCCCGCACCACCAGCTCCGTCGCCAGCTCGATCCGCGTCGACTCCAGTCGCTCCCCGTTGATCAACCGCAGCAGCGTCCGCGCCGCCGCCACCCCCATCTCGTGCAGCGGCTGCCGCACCGTGGTCAGCGGCGGCGCCATCCACCGCGCGAAGGCCAGGTCGTCGAAGCCGACCACGCTCACCTGCGCCGGGATGCTCCGCCCGCCCCGGCGCAGCGCCTCGTACACCCCGGTCGCCTGCTGATCGCTGCCCGCGACGATCGCCGTCGGCGGGTCGGCCAGCTCCAGCAGCGCGGCGGTCGCCCGCAACCCGTCCTCGTGCTGGAAGCCGGTGTACCGCACCAGCTGCCGGTCCGCCGGCATCCCGGCCGTCTCCAGCGCGGCCCGGTACCCGGCGATCCGGGCCCGGGTGCTCGGCAACGGCTCCGGCCCGCCGATCACGGCGATGCGCCGGTGGCCGAGTCCGATCAGGTGCTCGGTGGCCGCGTACCCGCCGGCGAAGTTCGTCGCGCCGATCGACGGCACCTCCGGCGGCGGCTGGCCGGCCCCGTCCACCACGACGAACGGCAGGCCGCGGCGCTCCAGGTCGGCGCGTTGCGCCTCGGTCAGCCCGGAGAGCACCAGGATCGCCCCCTCCGAGCCGCGGGCCAGCAGCGAGTCGACCCAGCGGCGGGTCAGCGACTGCCGGTTGTGCACCGAGGAGACCACCAGGCTCAGCCCGGCCTCCTCGATCACCTCCTCCACCCCGGACAGCAGGGACAGGCTCCAGGCGCTGTCCAGCCGGTCCATCACCAGGTCGATCAGGTCGGTGCGGCGTCCGGTCCGGCGCGCGGCCCGGGGGCGCCGGTAGCCGTGCTCGACGATCAGTTTCTCGATGGTCCGCCGGGTGGCCGGCGCGACGTCGGTATGCCCGTTGAGGACTTTCGAAACCGTGGAGACAGCCACGTTCGCCTCGCGGGCGATCTCGGTCAGCGTCGGCCGGCGCGTCGACACGATGATTCCCCCGTCGAACGGCTACGTCATGTGATCGGCACGGTACACCCCCGCCGATCGACCCCGAAATCTCTCCGAAAGGTTTCGACGGGCAGGGTCCGGGAGCGGCGTGAGCGTGCTCAGGTCGTACCGTAAGCGGGGTGTTCCCGGGCCGGACCACCGGTTCGCCGACCGCGGCCGGATGGGGCGCGGATTCGCATTTGACCGATTAAGCTCTCCCGCCATGGTCAGCGAAGACGTGGATGCCAAGCTCAGGGAACTCGCCGCGGACGACGGCTTTCCGCACCGGGAGGCCGCGCGGCGGGCGCTGCGGTTCCGGACCTCCGGAGACGTGGCCGACCTGGTCGCGGTCGCCGACGATCCGCACGCCTGCGCGACCACCGACATGCTGTTCGCGATGGCCGGGCACCGGAAGACCTGGCTCAACTGGGTGCCGATGCCGCAGGAGTCGGTCGTCAGCATCACCCGGGACATCGTCCGGGAACGGGCGGCCGGCAAGGACCTCGCGGTCACCGAGCTGGGCATCTCCGGCCCGGAGCCGGCCAGCGCGATCGCCGCGTTCCTGCGGGTGGCCGGGCCGGTGCCGGTGGGCATCGCCGACTTCGGGCAGCCGGACCCGCGGGTCCCGCTGCGGCCCGGGACGTACGCCGTCTGGCGTTACCGCGGCGGTGACGCGGAGCCGGCGGTCGCCCCGCCCTCGGCCGAGGCGGCCGAGCTGCTCCAGCGGGTCGCCGCCGAGCCGTGGCCGTCGCCGCTCGCCGGGTACGCGCAGGCCGAGCCGCTCGGCAAGCTGGGCCTGGACGACCTGCTGGGGCTGTTGGTGCACCCGCCGCAGGCGCCGGACATCCCGCGCTACCAGGTCCTGGCCAAGTCCGACCCGGTGTACTGGTACCGGCTGCTCCAGCCCTGGGTGTGCCTCGGCATCCTGCACCACGCGAAGGATCAGCCGTGGGCCACCTCGACCCGCCGCCAGGTGCTGGTCGACCTGGCCTTCGGGGTCGAGGACTGGGTCTCCGACGCGGCGCTGTTCGCCCTGGTCACCGCCGCCTACCGGGAGCCGGAGCTGCGCGCCGAGGTACGTGACCTGGTCCGCGACCGGCTGATCGCGGCGACCGAGGCGCCGCGGCCGGTGATGATCTGGTCGTCGCTGGCGCACCTGATGCTGGTCACGCCGGGCGCGGTCGAGGGGGAGAAGGCGCTGGCCCACGCCGTCCTGCGGCAGAGCGAGGACGACGAGGAAGAGGAGGCGGAAGCGGACGAGGCGCCGGAGCCGGTTCCGCCCCGGCCACGGCCCAGCGGCTGGCGACGGTTGTTCGGACGGCGCTGACGATCGCAGCCGGGGCGGAGACGTCCCGGCTTTTTCCGGTGCGCTAACTGGTCCAACCAGTTGACGGGTTGATGTGTTGCCGGGCACACTGCCGTCCATGGATTTCGATCCCGCACCCCGCCAGTCCGTCTCCGACCACGTGTTCGGGCAGCTGCGCGACGCCGTCCTGAGCGGTCGTTACCCGGCCGGCGACGCGCTGCCCAGCGAGCGTGAGCTGGCCGCGACGTTCGAGGTCAACCGGCACGCGATCCGCGAGGCGCTGCGCCGGTTGCAGCAGCTCGGCCTGGTCAAGGTCAGTCAGGGCGGCGCCACCCGGGTCCTCGACTGGCGGGCCACCGCCGGGCTCGACCTGGCGATGGCGCTGACCGCCGCCGAGGACGTGCTGCCGGTCGAGACGCTGGCCCGGGACGTGCTGGAGATGCGCGCCTGCATCGGCGCCGACGCCGCCCGGCTCTGCGCCCTGCGGGCCACCCCCGAGGCGAAACGACGGGTGAGCGACGCCGTGGAGGCCTACGCCGCCGCGGTTCCCGACCTGGCCGCGATGCGGCTCGCCGACCTCGCCCTGTGGCGGCGGATCATCGAGGGCTCCGGCAACATCGCGTACCTGCTGGCCTTCAACAGCCTGACCGCCGGGACGCTGGCGGTCGGACAGGTGCCGCCCCACCTGCGTACCGAAGAGATCCTGAACGTGGCCGCCCATCGCAAGCTCGCCGCCCTGATCGAGGCAGGCGGCGCTGCCGAGGCCGAGGAGGCCGCGCGCGGCCTCCTGCAAGCGAAGGAGACCGTCCGTTGATTCCCGCCGTGCTCTACGCCGTCCCCGCCTTCCTGCTGCTGATCGTCATGGAGGTGTTGTCCTACCGCTTCCTGCCCGACGACGAGGAGCGTGGTTACGAGGCCCGGGACACCGCGACCAGCCTGACCATGGGCGCCGGCAGCCAGGTGATCGGTTTCCCGTGGAAGCTGTTCACCGCCGTCGTCTACGCCGGTCTCTACGTCCTCAGCCCGATCAGACTGGACCCGCATCACTGGTGGGTCTGGGTGCTGCTGTTCTTCGCCGACGACCTCGCCTATTACTGGTTCCACCGGCTGCACCACGAGGTCCGGGTGCTCTGGGCCAGCCACGTGGTGCACCACTCCAGCCAGTTCTACAACCTGTCCACCGCGCTGCGGCAGAGCTGGACCCCGATGACGTCGCTGCCGTTCTGGCTGCCCCTGGCGCTGCTCGGCTTCCCACCGTGGATGATCTTCTTGCAGCAGTCGATCAGCCTGGCGTACCAGTTCTTCCTGCACACCGAGCGGATCGACCGCCTGCCCCGGCCGATCGAGTGGTTCTTCAACACCCCGTCCCACCACCGGGTGCACCACGGCTCCAACGACCCGTACCTGGACCGCAACTACGGCGGCATCCTGATCGTCTGGGACCGGATGTTCCGCAGCTTCGAGCCGGAGGGCGAGCGGGTCACGTACGGCCTGACCACGAACATCACCACGTACAACCCGCTCAAGGTGGCCACTCACGAGTACGCCGCGATCTGGCGTGACCTGCGCGCCGCCACCGGCTGGCGGGCCCGTCTCGGCTACGTGTTCGGCCGGCCCGGCTGGCAGCCCGCCGGATGAAACTCAAGCTCTTCCTGGCCGTCGCGATCCTCGAGGTGATCGCGGTGGCGGCCGGCTGGACCGCCGTCCAGTGGGTGACGAAGCCGCTGCTGGCACCGCTCCTGCTCTGGTACGTCCGGGAGCGGAGCTGGCTCAGCGCCGGCCTGGTCTTCGCCTTCCTCGGCGACGTAGCCCTGCTGATCGACGGCCGGTCGGCCTTCCTCGCCGGGATGGCCTTCTTCCTCGGCGCCCAGCTCTGCTTCCTCACCGCGTTCCTGCGCCGTGCCCGCCCGCGCATCCCGGCCTTCATCGTTTACGGCATCCTCTGGGCCACGGTGAACGCCCTGCTCGGGAGCCGGCTGGGCGCCCTGCGCATCCCGATCCTGATCTACAGCCTGGCCCTCGCCGCCATGGCCGCCGCGGCCGTCGGCGTCTCCCGCCGCACCGCCGCAGGCGGCGCCCTCTTCCTGCTCTCCGACCTCATGATCGGCGCCGGCGCCGCCGACCTGCACGTCCCGGCCTCCGGCGTCCTGATCATGACCACCTACGCCGCGGCGCTCTACCTGATCGTCACAGGCTTCACGATCAAAAAACCCGATTCGGCGTACGCCCACAGCACGTGACCCGCGGCCGCCCTCGTCAGCCGCGGGCCCGGATCCCGTCGAGCGCGAAGGTCAGCACCCGGTCCCGCTGCGCCTCGTCGACGAACGTGCCGGACACCAGGCCCGAGATCATCCGCAGCACGTCGTCGAAGCTCGCGTCCGCCCGCACGTCGCCGGCCGCCCGGGCCCGCTCCATCAGGGGCTCGCCGGCCGTGTACATGGTGACCCGGCAGGCCTTGAACAGCTCCGAATCCCGGTTCAGCGCGTCCATCACCGCGCGCTTGGTCACCACGTAGCCCACGAACCGGTCCAGCCAGGCCCGCAGCGCCTCCCACGGCGGCAGGTCGGCGACCGCCTCGGCGGCCGCGCTGAGCTGGTTGATCTCCTCGACGTAGACCGCCTCGAACAGGTCCCGCCGGGTGGGGAAATTCCGGTACAGCGTGCCGATGCCGACGCCCGCGCGCCGGGCGATCTCCTCCAGCGACGCGTCGGTGCTCTGCTCCGCGAAGATCTCCCGGGCGGCGGCGAGCAGCGCGTCGAAGTTACGCCGCGCGTCGGCCCGCTGGGGGCGGCGCACCGCGACCGGCACGTCAGACATGGTGACCCTCCTCACGTCACCCCCGGGCGAAACCCGCTTGCAAACCGGAGGCACCCCTCCGCTAATCTGGAGGCATGCCTCGACTTTACCAGGCGACCCCGCGAGTCACCTTCTCGGTGCTGGCCGCGGCCGCTGCCGCGTTCGCCCTCATGCAGTCCCTGGTCACCCCGGTCCTGCCGACGATCCAGCAGGACCTGCACACCACCACCGGCACGGTCACGTGGGTGCTGACCGCCTGGCTGCTCGCCGCCTCGGTGGCCACCCCACTGATGGGCCGGATCGCCGACACCATCGGCAAGGACCGCACCCTGCTGGTCGCGCTCGGCGCCATCGCCCTGGGCTGCCTGCTCGCCGCCGTCGCCCCGAGCGTGACGGTGCTGATCGTCGCCCGCGTCGTGCAGGGCCTCGGCGCCGCCGTCTTCCCGATCTCCTTCGGCATCATCCGCGACGTCTACCCGCCGCACCGGGTGTCCTCCGCGATCGGCATCCTCGCCGCCGTCATCGCCAGCGGCAGCGGTCTCGGCATCGTGCTGGCCGGCCCGATCGTCGGCTGGCTCGACTGGCGCTGGCTGTTCTGGATCCCGATGGTCGCCGTCACCCTGGTCGCCCTCGCCGCCTGGCGGGTCGTGCCACCGTCGCCGGCGGGCGTTCGCGGGCGGATCAACTGGCTCTCCGCCGTGCTGCTGGCCGGCTGGCTCGTCGCCCTGCTGCTCCCGTTGAGCAAGGGCGCCACCTGGGGCTGGGCGTCCGGGCGTACGCTGATCGCCTTCGCTCTTGCCGTGGTCTTCTTCGCCGGCTGGATGCTCAGCGAGCTGCGGTCGGCCGAGCCCCTGATCGACATGCGGATGATGCGCCTGCCCGCGGTCTGGACCACCAACCTGGTCTCGCTGCTCTTCGGCGCCGCGATGTTCGGCGTCTTCGCCTTCCTGCCGCAGCTCATGCAGGTCCCGGCCAGCACCGGTTACGGATTCGGCGCCACGGTGACCGGCGCCGGCCTGCTGATGCTCCCGATGATGGTGGCCATGGCCGTGTTCGGCTCCTTGAGCGGCCCGCTCACCCGCTGGGTCAGCAACAAGGCGCAGCTGCTCATCGGTGCCGGCCTGGGCACGCTCGCCGCGCTCAGCCTGGCGCTCGCCCACGACAGCAGGGTCCTGGTCGCGGTCGCCGGCGCGGTCTTCGGCATCGGCCTCGGCCTGCTCTACTCCTCGATGATCAACCTGATCGTGCAGAGCGTCCCGATGCACCAGACCGGGGTCGCCAGCGGCATGAACACCAACATCCGCACCATCGGCGCCTCGATCGGCACCGCCGTCGTCAGCTCCGTGGTCACCGGCCACCCCGGCGCGCACGGCCTGCCCGCCGAGTCCGGCTACACCGAGGCGTTCCTGCTGCTCGCGGGCGCCAGCGCGGCCGCGTTCCTGGTCGCGCTGCTGGTCCCGGCCCGCCGCGCCGCCGCCTCCACGCCGGAGACGACGCCGGCGGCGCTGCCCGAGCTCACCCCGGTCGAGGTCTGAGCTCATCCGGTCGCCGAGGCCGGGCCCCGGGTGGGGGCCCGGCCTCGGCTCATCGGTACAACTCCTGCTCGTCCGCCTCCTCCGGCACGCGTTCCACGTCGTCGTCCCGCAGCGCGGACTCGGTCTCCCCGGTGTCCGCATCGTCCACCGGCGGCAGCTGGCTGACATCCGCCGAACCAGGCCCATCCGTGGTCACGAACTCGGCGAAGCTCTCCGGCTCAAGATCACTCATGGTGGGGCACATACCCGTTTTTGCCCTCCGCTAGCCGTGGCTGTCTCTCAGAACGAGGAATTGCCGGCCAGGATGAAGAAGGTGCAGCACAGCAAGACATACACGGCGGCGAGCGCGACGATCACGGATCGCCGGACGCGACGCAGCAGCCGCGCCAAGCGGCCGAGTGCCCTGCCGCTGCCGGGCACCTGAACCATGAAATACGCGATCATGGCGACGAGAGCGGCTGACACCGTCGTGACGAAACCCAGGCCGACCGGCTCCACCATGCTCTCTCCCGGCCGGAAACGCGCCAATTCGATGATCGGTGGAATGGCGGCACCGCCGCCGATCCCGACGGCCACCAGCCCCAACCAGGTCGGCAGGGTCTTCCACCGCGGTGGCGCCGAAACTCTGCGCAGGAAGAACCCGACCGGCACGGAAAGCAGGACGATCAAGAAGCTGAGGACAGCCGCCACGGCGTTGGCCTCCGCCGTCCACCACAAGCCCGACAAGGCCGCTCGCCCGAGCAGAAATCCGCCTCCGACCAGGACGGCCGCCGCGCCGAGCCGGACCGAGCGTGACGGATAGGCCGCCAGGGACATGCCGACCGCCACCAAGGGTGCCGCGACGGCCACCGGCAGCAGGATCTGCCCGGCGATGTGCATCAGCGTGGCGTTCGAGTACTCGTTCAGCGCCGACAACCAGATCAGGCTGACCACCAGCAGCGAGAGGATCACGAAACCCAGGGTGTTCGAACCCGCGGCCGGTACCGCCGTCGGCATCGGCGGGCGGGGCGCCACGGAGTCCGCGCCGATCGCGGTGGTCGCGCTGTTGCGGATGGAACGCAGCCACTCCGCGGCGCCCGGCCGGTCGTCCGGTTCTGCTGCGAAGATCGGGGCGACCACCTCCGGCGGCACACCCTGGTGGGCGGCCAGCTGCTTCGCCGGCTCGTCAGCCGGTGGAGCGCCGGTCAGCAGGAAGACGGCCAGGCAACCGAACGCGTACCGGTCGGAGGCCGGGCTGTACTCGCCGCCGGAGAACAACTCCGGGGCGATGTATCCGGGCGTTCCCATCGGAGCGTCCGCGGTAGTCCGCCGGAGCTGCGACAGCCCGAAGTCGATCAGGATCGCCTGGCCGTCCTGGTTGATCATCACGTTGGCCGGGGAGAGATCCCCGTGGCACACCACCCGCCCGGAGCCCGTCGCCGCCCCGCTGTGCAAGCGATCGAGAATGGAGGCGATCTGACCGAGCGTGCGAAACGCGTCCTTACGGCTGAACGGCTGCCGGTCGTAGAGATTGTCGCCGTCGACCCAGTTCATCACCAGGTACAGCGTGGTGTCGGGAGCTCCGGCGGCGCCGGGCGGATGTCGTTCGGCCCCGAGGAACGCGGAATGCACCGCCACGATCCCCGGCCCGCTGATGTGCCGGAGCAGGTCCGCCTGTTCCATCCACCGAGTACGCCACTCCGTGACATCCCGATCCGGGCGAAGCATCTTGATGGCGACCAGTTCAGAACCACCGTGGATCTCGTGTTCGGCCTGCCACAGGGCCCCCTCGCCACCCACACCGACCTCGTGTCGCAGCCGGTACTTGTCCGGATCGTCGGGCGGTCCGACGTGATAGTCGCCGGACATCAGAAGCGCTCGCGGATCTGGGCACCGAGCAGGCGCGCCCGATGTACGTCACCACCGTCCAGCGTGTCCCGGTGAGCCGCCCTGTTGGCCAAGTGGTTGAGTTGCCGGGCGTCGTTCCGGCACGACTGGACGGCCCAGCCCACGGTTGCCTGATCGAAAGCCAGCAACGCCAGACACTGCCGGAAATCTCGCAGGGAGGCCGGGCGGCCGCCCGGCCCGACCAGGGTGGACCATTGCGGCCCGTAGTGCGCCGCCAGTCTCTGTCGCAGGTGCGGGGCGATGTGCCGGGCTGTCTCCTCAGCGATCCGGATGACCTCGTCGTGGAGCGGGGAGGTGCCTGCGTCGTGGCTTCCATGGTCGGACGGTGCCCGGGTGGTCAGCCGCCGCGGCTGGCCCGCGCCGGGCGGCAGGGGCCGGAGGTCGGCCGCCGTGACCCAGCCGAGCGCGATCAACCACTCGACGACCGGACGGCGCGGGTCCGCGTCCGGCTGGTCGGGCAGCACCCGTGCGCGGGCCAGTATGCGGCGGAGCCGGCCGATCTCGTCGACCACCTTCGACTCCGGTAGGCCCAGCGAGCCGGCGGTGTCCCGGTAGCTGCGGGGCGCCGGATCGTACTCCGGCCAGGGCAGGAAGTAATTCGACCCCAGCGCCGCCGCGATCCGGCGCCGTTCCGGAGTGAGTCCGGATGCTCCGCCGGCCCGGGGGAGTGCCGGGCCGGCCGGGCCGGTCAGTCGCAGGCCGAGGGTGTACAGCCCGTCCTCGCCGAACAGGTGCAGGTCGCAGGAGGCGCCGGTCAGCGGCCAGGTGGCCGGCTCGGTCGGTGGCAGGGTCGGCGGCAGCGGAACCACGACGCCGTCGGTGGACAGGTGCAGGGTCCGCTTGCCGCTGACGTTCACCACGGACCAACCGCGTTCGTCGTACCGGAACTCGCCGGCGGTGCGGCTCACCCACAGGTCGTCCGGATCCAGGCAGATGTCGCAGCCCTGGTCGCGGCCGAAGGAGGCGGAGCGGCCCGGCGGCAGGACGACCTCGCGCCCGTTGTAGGAGACCGTCAGATCGCTCATCGGGGCCCTTTCTTGCGAGGCGTTCGCGGCCATGGGGACCAAGCCTGCGGAGTCCGCCTCGTGTCGTCAACGCCCGATCGGGTCGTGTGTGGAGGGTGTCAGGATTCAGTGTGGCGTTCGCCCTTCGACAATTAAATGTATTGCCGGCTCTGCGGGGTCCGCTTAACGTAGTCATCAACAGCGAGCCGGACGGGCCGAAAAGGGCCGGACGGCGGATCGAACAGGGAAGGGGTGAGACGATCATGCGGTGGCCGATCGCCAGCGAGTCGCAGCGACAGATGCTGCGCGGTGAGAGCGCCATGGCGCGATCCGGTCGTCCCCAGGCAGCCCTGATCAAGGATCTGCCGGTCCCCGGTGAATCGCAGCGTGATCCGGAGCGGTGGCGAGGCTAGCAATCCAGCTAGCGTCGGCCTGCCGCCCTCCCGATCCGGGACCGGGCGGCTTTTATTTTCGCTGCATGCGGGTGTAGCTCAACGGTAGAGCGACAGCCTCCAAATCTGTTGGATGCGGGTTCGAATCCTGCTGCCCGTGCGTCTGATCCCGGCATCGTCCCGGCGATCGTGATCCTTGACAACTCCACAGTGGATGACACACATCTTCATCCCGGTCGCCGGCGGTATCGTCGCCGGCGACCGGGGAAACGATGGGCTTGTAGCGCAGCTGGTAGCGCACCGGTTCGGCAGACCGGGGGTCGGCGGTTCGAATCCGCCCAGGTCCACATGTCTCCGTAGCTCAGCGGATAGAGCACCGGATTACGGATCCGGGTGTCGGGAGTTCGAATCTCTCCGGGGACGCGCCATCATTCATCGCCCGTGAGGTTGCGGAAGGTTAGACCACCGGACTCTCCATCCGGAAGACCGGGTTCGACCCCCGGACGGGCGACGCAGCAACGAGCCGTCGTAGCTCAGGCCGGTCAGAGCGCGGTTTTGGTACGACCGAGGTCACCGGTTCGAATCCGGTCGTCGGCTCACGTGGTTGTAGCTCAGTCGGTAGAGCGCCGTCTCGCCATGGCGGAGGTCCCGGGTTCGAACCCCGGTAACCACTCGGTGCCCCGAATCTCGCTGGGACCGGGGTAGGCGCCAGTGACGGCGCGATTGGGCTGGGCTTGTCTGGCCGCGGTGGTAACAGCTTCAAGTTGATTAAGGGCGAGGTTCAGCGGCTGGGACTGGGCACTGAGCACTTTGCCGCACGAGTGTCGAGGCGAGGAGCCGGTGCCGGGCGAGATCCGCTGAAGCAGCGTGAAGCCAAGCGCCGTTGGTATCAGAACAATCGTGAAGTCTACCGGGCCAGGAATGCTAGGCGCCGGGGTGAGCGTCTGGACCTGCTGAAGCGGTTGAAGGACCGGCCATGCCTCGACTGCGGAGTAAGGTATCCGTATTACGTTATGGATTTCGACCACCGTGAAGGTGAACAGAAGAATTACAACCTCTCCGCTGCGGCCAGCAGCACTATGGGGGAGAAGGCCTTCATGGCCGAGGTGGAAAAGTGTGATGTTGTCTGCGCCAACTGTCATCGGATACGGACAGCCAGGCGCGGCGGCTGGATCGTTAATTAAAGCCACAATATCGATTCAAGGCCCGGGTAGCCCAACGGCAGGAGGCACACCGCTCAGAACGGTGGCAGTGCGCGTTCGAATCGCGCTCCGGGTACGCAGTGTTTTCTCGGGCTCGTAGCTCATTTCTGGTAGAGCGCCGCTCTCGCACAGCGGAGGTGGCCGGTTCGAATCCGGCCGGGTCCACGTTGCCTTGTTAGCTCAGTGGTAGAGCAAGCGCCTGTCGAGCGCGAGGTCGCCGGTTCGATCCCGGTACAGGGCGCGGTGGAGAGTTGGCCGAGTGGCCTAAGGCGGCGGATTGCTAATCCGTAGTGGGGGCGACTGCCCTCACCGAGAGTTCGAATCTCTCACTCTCCGCGCCAGGTCGCCGTAGCTCAGCAGGTCGGAGCGCCGCCCTGATAAGGCGGAGGCCGGTGGTTCGAGCCCACCCGGCGACACCGGGATGTAGCGCAGTTTGGTCAGCGCACCGGCCTTGGGTGCCGGGGGTCGTGGGTTCGAATCCCGCCATCCCGACGTAGTGAGAGGAAACGGGTCGTGGCGCAGTTTGGTAGCGCGCTCGCTTCGGGAGCGAGAGGCCGCCGGTTCAAATCCGGTCGACCCGACGACGGGCTGAGAAAGCCTTGGAGACGCCAGCCGATGGGCGCCGGCCGCCGCCTCGAAAGCGGTCGGAGGCAGCGATGTCTCGTGCGGGTTCGACTCCCGCCGTCTCCTCATGCGCCGCTAGCTCAATGGGTAGAGCAGCTGACTCTTAATCAGCGGGTTCGGGGTTCGAGTCCCCGGCGGCGTACTTGCAGGGTGGAGGAGTTCGGTCGTCCTCGCCGGCCTCATAAGTCGGAGATTCGTGGGTTCGAATCCCACCCCTGCTCCCAGTCCCGGTAGCTCAGGGGGAGAGCGCCGCCATGACAGGGCGGAGGCCGCTGGTTCGATACCGGCTCGGGGCACGCGAGGCGCGGTGGACGAAGGGGAGAGTCACCTGGTTTTCACCCAGGGAATGTGCGGGTTCGAATCCCGTCCGCGCTACGAGATTTTGGAAGGAGCCGGCCTGGCTTCGGAATCGCCGCTGGAATCGGCGTGGGCCCGGAAGGGTCCCGTGGGTTCGAATCCCACCTCCTCCGCGTTTCGGGACTTGCCCGGATGGCTCAGTGGGAGAGCGCCCCGGTCACATCGGGGAAGTCCCAGGTTCGATCCCTGGTCCGGGTACCAAGCCTTCGTAGCTCAGTGGAGAGAGCACGGCGTTCCGAGCGCCGGGGTCGCTGGTTCGAGTCCAGCCGGGGGCGCGACGTGTGTCGTCCACTGTGGTTCACCGCAGGCGGGCCGGCTGCCCACCCGCCCCTCATAAGGGTGGTTCGCCCGGATCGACACCGGGGCCTGCGACCAGGATATTTTGGCGCGTTCCTCGATGCTTCCCGGTCGTACCCTGGATCGCATGGAGCTGCACTGGTGGTCGATCGAGGTCTTCGACGGGCCGCGGCTCTCCGCCGCCCGTTGGCAGGATTCGCATGGGAACGCGCTGGTCGAGGCCGCCGTGACACATGGCGCCTACGACTGGGCGTGGCATCGGCACTCCTGGGGAGTGCTCTTCGAGATCGCTTTCCGGACCGACGAGCGGTTCACGGATTTCCGGGCCCTGCCGGCTGTCCGTGCCGCGCTGGACGCGGTGCCCGATCCGATCAACGGCCTGCTGGTCTATCCGGGGCGGGGCGGCAGTTCGGGCCGGGTCCAGCCCCGCCGCCCGCTGCCCAAAGCGGGTGCCGGCGCCGCGCCGATCCCGGTCGAGCCGGAGCGCACCGAGCTGCGTCTCGGTCCCACCTTGCCGCCGGTCACCACCAGCGGCGTCATCGCGGCGTGAGGAAGGGCCCCGGCCGGGTGGCCGGGGCCCTCGCCTCATCGATGACCCGCCGGGCGGCTGGTGAACGTGCCCCGGCCGTGCGTGCGGCTGAGCAGTTGCGTGGCATAACCGAACAGCTCCGCCAGCGGCACGAGCGCCGTCACCGTGCGTACCCCGGAATCGACGACCTGGCCGCGCCGGGCCGCGAGGTCACCGAGGACCGCGCCCAGCGTCTCCGCGGGCGCGCTCACCGTGACCTCCGCGACCGGTTCGAGGATCCGCATCTCGCAGGCGCGCAGCGCCTCGCGCAGGCCGAAACGGCCGGCCGCGCGGAACGCCATCTCGGACGAGTCCTTCGGATGCGTCTGGCCGTCGGTCAGCGTGACCCGCAGGCCGGTCACCGGGTGCCCGGCGAGCGGGCCCTCGGCGAGCGCCTCCCGGCAGCCCGCCTCGACCGCGCGGATGTACTCGGCCGGCACGCGGCCGCCGGTCACGGTCGAGGCGAAGGTGAATCCCTCGCCCGGGGCGACGTCCAGCGTGACGTGGGCGTACTGGCCGGCGCCGCCGTCCTGCTTGACGTGGCGGTACAGCAGGCCGGTGACGCCGCGGACCACCGTCTCGCGGTAAGCGACCTGGGGACGGCCCATGGTGACGGCGAGACCGGTGCGCTGGCGGAGCTTCTCCACGGCCACCTCCAGATGCAGCTCGCCGAGTCCGGAGAGCAGGGTTTGTGCGGTTTCGGCGTCCACGCGTACCGAAAGGGAGGGGTCCTCCTCGGTCAGCGCGGCCAGCGCTGCCGGAAGGCGCAGCGCGTCCTGCCTGGTCCGGGCCTCGATCGCGACCGAGACCAGCGGCTCGGTGCTGCGGGGCGCTTCCAGCAGCACCGCACCTCGCCGGGTGGCCAGGGTGGCGCCGACCTGGGCGGCCTTGACCCCGGACACGGCGACGATGTCGCCGGCCGTGGCCCGGGCGATCTCGGTGTGCCGGTCCGCTTGGACCCGCAGGATGCGAGCGATTCTTTCGGTACGCCCGGCGCCCGCGTCCCACACGGTGTCTCCCTTCGTGATCGTGCCGTCGTAAAGGCGGAGGTAGGTGAGGCGCCCGGTCTTCGCGGTGTGCACCTTGAAGACGAGGGCGGCCAGGTCGTTGTCGCTGTCACCGGCTGGGCCGGGGAGGTAGTCGACGATGGCGTCGAGCAGTGGCTCCACGCCCCTGTTGCGGTATGCGGAGCCGCAGAGGACGACCAGGGCTTCGCCTTGGTGGGTGAGGTCCCGGAGGGCGTTCCGGAGGGTCGTGTCCGAAATATCGCCCCATTCCTCCAGGGCGTCGGGGTGTAGTGCGGCTACCTGGTCCTCCAGATGACGCCGAGCCGCCTCGGCCTCCGGCGACATCTCCGATTTTTCGGATATCTCGCCGTCGATCCAGGTCAGCGTCCGCCTGCCGACCAGGTCGACGACCCCACGGAAGTCACCCTCCTCGCCGATCGGCAGCTGCACCACCAGCGGAACGACGTCCAGCCGTTCCCGGATGGATGCGACGGCCCTCGCCAGCGAAGCGCCGGCCCGATCGAGCTTGTTGACGAAGGCGATCCGCGGCACCCGGTGCCGGTCCGCCGCCCGCCAGACCGCCTCGGACTGCGGCTCCACGCCGGCCACGCCGTCGAACACCGCGACCGCGCCGTCGAGCACCCGCAGCGACCGCTCGACCTCGTCGGAGAAGTCGACGTGCCCGGGCGTGTCGATCAGGTTCAGCCGGTGATCGGCCCAGTCGCAGCTGACCGCCGCGGCGAAGATGGTGATCCCACGATCGCGCTCCTGCTGGTCGAAGTCGGTGACGGTGGTCCCGTCGTGCACCTCACCGCGCTTGTGGGTGGCGCCGGTGACATAGAGGATCCGCTCGGTCAACGTGGTCTTGCCGGCGTCGACGTGCGCGAGAATGCCGAGGTTGCGGACACGCATGATGATTCGTTCTTTCGATTCCGATCGGTCGTGGACGTGCGCCCACCCGGCCGCCGGCGTCAGAACAGCCTGGCGGTCAGGGACGTCCAGCCCCGGTGGCGCGGCCGGGACCGGGCACACCGGAGACGAGGATCAGGTCGAATCGCGACACGGGGGTCCACATGATCGGACCCCCTCTCTCGGCTGAAGAAACTTGTCGCAACCTAGCCGGGCGGGGCGACGCGGGGCGAGCGATTTATCGTGGAGAGTGTCGTCCGCGCTGCTGGTCCTCTTGCTGATCATGGGTGCGGTCCGCGTCTGGACCCGGCTCGGGCCGGGCTGGGCCCAGCCCATCACCGGGCCGCTGGCCGCGGCCCTGCTCATCGCGGTCTCCGGCCTCACGTCCGGGCAGGCGGGCCTCACCACCGCCGGTTTTCGGTACGGCCTGGGCGCCGCCCTGCTGATCGCCGCCGGGTACGCGGTTGCCGTGCGTCTCCCGGCGGCCCGTCGTCTCTTCCGCCGGTCCTACGACCGTCCGTGGTACACGGCGCTGGTCGCGATCCCGCTGGCCACCGTGATCTTCGAGGAGGTGGCGTTCCGCGGGGTGCTGTGGGGGCTGATCGACCGCGACCACGGGCCGGTGTGGGCGACCGGGGTGACCGCGGTCCTCTTCGGCCTCTGGCACCTGGGCCCGGGGCGGCCGTGGACCGACGCGGTGGTGACCGGTGTGGCCGGTGTGGTGCTGGGTGCGTTGCGGTTTTTCGGTGGCGGAGTGCTGGCGCCGATCCTGGTGCACTGGGCGGCCGACGCGCTCGGTGTGCCGGCCGCGGTGCGGGTGTCCAAAACTGTCGAGCAGTGGGGAGGGACACAGTCCGGAGCCGGATAAAGGGGAGGTGACGCGCGCTGGGCGAGGGTTAGGCTCACGCCGTGACGTGGCGGGCCAGGGGGCTGAGCTCGCCGGATCTGTCCGGACAATTCGCCGCATGGGCCCATGCGGCCATGGGAGTTTCTTTTGAGTAGTCAAGCCTCGGCTGCGCCCGCCAAGCTCGACGCCGCCGTCTTCAAGATCGCCGGGGTTGTCGTCCTCGGCGCGATCATGTCGATCCTCGACATCACCGTGGTGAGCGTGGCGCTGCCCACGTTCCAGCGGGAGTTCGACGCGACCTATGCCGAGGTCGCGTGGACCATGACCGGCTACACACTGGCCCTGGCCACGGTCATCCCGCTGACCGGCTGGGCCGCCGACCGGTTCGGCACCAAGCGGCTCTACATGACCGCGCTGACGCTGTTCACCATCGGCTCGGTCCTCTGCTCCACCGCCGACAACATCGGCCAGCTCGTGGGTTACCGGGTGTTGCAGGGCCTGGGCGGCGGCATGCTGATGCCGCTCGGCATGACGATCATGACCCGGGCCGCCGGCCCGGAGCGGATCGGCCGGCTGATGGCCGTGCTCGGCATCCCGATGCTGCTCGGCCCGATCGGTGGCCCGATCCTCGGCGGCTGGCTGATCGAGGCCGCCAGCTGGCACTGGATCTTCCTGATCAACCTGCCGATCGGCGTCGTCGCGCTGGTCTACTCGTGGTTCGCGCTGGAGAAGGACAACCCGGAGCCGTCCGAGTCGTTCGACTTCCTCGGCATGCTGATGCTCTCGCCCGGTCTCGCCGCGTTCCTCTACGGCGTGTCCTCGCTGCCCGAGGCGGGCAAGTTCACCGCCACCAAGGTGTGGGTGCCGATGCTGATCGGCGCGCTGCTGGTGATCGGCTTCGTGCTCTACTCGTTCAAGCCGAAGCACCCGCTGCTCGACCTGCGCCTGCTGAAAAACCGGAACCTGAGCGTCTCGACGATCACCCTGGCCGTCTTCACCATCGCGTTCATGGGCGCCGGTCTGCTCTTCCCGAGCTACTTCCTGCAGATCCGCGGCGAGTCGACGCTCAGCGCCGGCCTGCTGATGGCCCCGCAGGGCATCGGCGCGATGGTCACCATGCCGATCGGTGGCATGCTCGCCGACAAGATCCCGGTGGGCCGCACGGTGCCGTTCGCACTGCTGCTGATCGCGGCCGGGTTCTTCACCTTCACCCAGGTGGGCACCGACACGTCGTATGTTCTGCTGTGCGGTTCGCTGTTCGTGATGGGTCTGGGCATGGGCGGCACCATGATGCCGATCATGACCTCGGCGCTGAAGACGCTCACCAACCACGAGGTGGCCCGCGGCTCCACCCTGCTGAACATCCTCCAGCAGATCGCCGGCTCGGTCGGTACCGCGATGATGTCGGTCATCCTCACCAACCAGCTCAACGAGTCCCCGGTCATCCCGGGCGTGACCAGTCCCACCGGTGACCCGGTCACCGAGGCCGGCGCCGCCATCGGCGCCCAGCACGACCCGCAGATCGCCGCGGCCCTCCCGCCCGACCTGCTGGAGCGAGGGCTGAACTTCGCCGCCGACTCGTTCGCGACGACGTTCTGGGTCGGTTTCATCCTCACCCTGCTGACCCTGATCCCGGCGTTCTTCCTGCCCCGCAAGCGCCAGGAGTCCCACCTGCTCGACGACCAGGGGGCCCCGGCCGCCCCGATCGTCCTGCACTGATCTGCCCTTTTCCGAAGGCGCCCCGGCTCCGGCCGCGGGCGCCTTCGCGCTTTCCGCCCGGCTCCGGCCGGTGATCGAAGGCCCGCTGTCGGGCCCTCTGTGAGAGCCGGTCGAGGGTTCCCGCCGCGGACCGGTCCCGGCTGGTTTCGTTGCCCCCGTCCGCCTCGATCAGGCTTGTCGGGCTGGTGGTGCTGGTGTCTCGGGCGCCGCGGGTTGTGGCATGGGGTGGCTGGTCGCTGTTGTGGCGGCTGCTTGCGGTGCGCGGGTGGTTGCGGTTTTGGGTGCCAGGCTGTGGGCGGCTGGTTGCTGTCGCGGCGGCCGGATGCGGCTTGTGGGTGGTTCTGATTGCCGGGCGGTGGGTGGCTGCTGGTTGCTGTTGTGGCTGCCGCGTGCGGTGCGCGGGTGGTTGCGGTTTTGGGTGCCAGGCTGTGGGCGGCTGGTTGCTGTCGCGGCGGCCGCATGCGGTCTGTGGGTGGTTCTGATTGCCGGGCGATGGGTGGCTGCTGGTTGCTGTTGTGGCTGCCGCGTGCGGTGCGCGGGTGGTTGCGGTTTTGGGCGCCAGGCTGTGGGCGGCTGGTTGCTGTCGCGGCGGCCGCATGCGGTCTGTGGGTGGTTCTGATTGCCGGGCGATGGGTGGCTGCTGGTTGCTGTTGTGGCTACCGCGTGCGGTGCGCGGGAGGTTGTGGTTCTAGTTGCCAGGCCATGGGGTGGCTGGTCGCTGTCGCGGCCGCCGCGTGCGGCTCGCGGTCGGACGGGCTTTCGGCCCGCTGGGCGGCAGGGGTTCGCTTGCAGCATGGCGTTCGGGGCTTGCGCGCACCCGAAGTGTTCGTGCGGGGGCGGTCCGGATCGGGGACATCGCCAGTTTCAGGTCGGTGGGCGAGCCATTGGTCGCGCCGAAAAGAGTGGCCGGCGCACGCTGACCCGGCCTTGCCGTCAGCGGGCGGGGCGGCGGCGGTGACTGCGGGCCGCGTGGCTCGGCTGCTGGGCGGTGATCGCCTGCGGGCCGGTGGCGGCCGGGTGGGTCGGGTAGGGGAAGGCGTGATCGGAAATGGGTGGCGGGGAATGATCAAGAGGGTAATCGAAAACGGTCGCGTGGAGGGGAATCTTTTGAGTGATCTTATTTGTGGAATGTGAGTCGGAGTTGCATTTTCGGCGGCAGTGACTCGAAGGACGATGTCCGGAAAAGCACGACTTGTCAAGACTGGTTCGCAATTTCGAGGGGGTATCTGGGGGGTGAACTGCCTGTTTCGGTCACCGGATTCGTTGATCCGGTGGACCTGACTCCGTCGAACGGCCGACAGAAGGTGCACGCAGCGTTTCAGGCAGTTACTTTATGTAGGTGGGCCGCGCTCGTCGGCGGTGGCACGAAACCCTTTTGACCTGCACCACGGCGTACCGTTAAAGATCTTTATCGGATCGACTTGTGCGGCACTCGCAGAATGAACCGCGAGTCGTCTAAAAATTGGTGCGTCGAGCGTTCCAGACGGTTCGGCGCCGGGCCGGTGGGCCGGCGCCCATCGACGAGGGTGGTGTGATGATCCGGGTCGTGGTGGTGAGAGACGAGGGGTACTTCGGGGTCCCGGTGCGCACGTTCTTGGAGACCGAACCGGACATGCATTACGTCACCACCCTGCCGATCAATTCTGATCTTGCCCCGCGTGCGGCGCAATTGTGGCCGGCGGTGATCGTGATCGACACGGAGTACATGGTGAGTCAGGTGCTGCCGCTCGCCGACGAGTTGCACACCGCCATCCCGTCCTGCGCGATGCTGCTGCTCTGCGACCCGTCCAAGCGCGGCATGCTGCCGCCCCGCCGGTGGAACGGCGGGCTGAACTTCCTCGTCAAGAGCGCGGCCTCGTCGTCGCTGGCGGACACGGTGCGCCGGCTGGCCGCGGGGGAGCGGGTGGTCTCGCCGATGTTGCAGGCCGCCTCGTTGAACACGGACCGCGGGTTGAGCACCCGCGAGCTCGAGGTGCTGGGGCTGGCCGCCGAGGGTGAGTCGGTGAAGGAGATCGCCGGGCGGCTTTACCTTTCCGGCGGCACGGTCCGCAATTACCTTTCCGCGGTGATCGCCAAGACGGGAGCGCGGAACCGCTTGGATGCCATCCGGATCGCCCGCAAAGAGGGCTGGCTCCGCTGACACCGAAATGGCGAGCCGCGCCCGTTCCGAAATGGCGCCGCCGAGGGCCGCCGCCGAGAACGGCCGGGGAGGCGCCGGGGAGGTGCCGGGGAGGTGCCGGGGAGGGAAGAGCGGCGGGAGGAAGCAGGCGCTGAGAGCCAGGATTTCGCGGGGGAGGGGACGCGCCACCGAGGTCGCGTAGCGTGGGTTTCGATGCGTGTTGAACAGTTCGACGTTCCGGCGCTGCCGGTGCTGCTGCCACTCGGCGGCATCCTGATGGTCCTGTCCTGGTGGTGGCTGCGCCGGCAGGATCGGCTCACCACCCGCCGGCTGCTCGCGGCCTGGGCCCTGTCGTGGTACGCGGTGGCCGTCCTCGGCGCCACCATGCTCCCCGCCCACCTGGCCTGGGGCCCGGACTCCGGCCCGCCGGACACCTACCGCATCCTGCTGATCCCGACGCTCGCCATGCGCCGCCGCGACTTCGTGCTGAACATGATGATGACCCTGCCGCTGGCCGCACTGCTGCACCTCAACTTCGGCATCGTGAACCGGCTGCGGGTGGTCCGGATCGGTTTCCTGCTCAGCCTGTCCATCGAGATCACCCAGCTGGTGATGATCCTGACCGTGCACGGCAACCGCTGGACCGACGTGAACGACCTGCTCTCCAACACCATCGGCACGATCTTCGGCTACGTGGCCTGGCACCGGCTCATGCGTTCCACGCGCCTCCGCCGCGCAGTGACGGACACCCGGGAAGTGGTGCGGTCAGGCTGAGCCGGTCGTACACCTGCCCGACCGCGGCGGCCAGGTGGTCCGCGTCGTACCGTAATCCGGCGGTGCGGGCCGGCAACCTCGCGCCGTGCCGCTCCTCGTGGCAGAGCACCTCGGCGCGCAGCGCCCGGGGCAGGGACTCCCGGTCGTGCGGGGAGAGCCGGTAGGTGCCGCGGACCGGCGCCCGGGCGGCGGCGCGTTCCTCCAGCGGCGGGCAGGCCGCGTAGACGGCGGGCAGCCCGGCGGCGATCGCCTCCAGCACCGCGAGCCCCCAGGCGCCGGGGTCCGGGGTGGCGAAGATGTCCATGGCGCAGAGCATCTCGCGCGGGTGCCGGACCGTGCCGGCGAACAGCACCCGTTCGGCGACCCCCTCGATGACGGCGAGCTGCTCCAGGGCGGGACGGGCGGGACCGTCGCCGACCAGCAGCAGGGTCGCGCCGGGCACCTCGGCCACCGCCCGGATCAGCAGGTCGAAGCGTTTGGCCGGGGTGAGCCGGCCGGTCACGCCGATCACCGGGACGTCACCGGGCACGCCGAGCCGGGCCCGGGCCGCCGCGCGCAACGCCGGGTCGAAGCGGTACTCGGCGGGGTCGATCGCGCGGGGGATGGTGGCGATCCGGTCGTCGGGCACGCCCCAGCCGCGCAGCCGTTCGGCGATCGCCGCGGTGGCCGCGATGGTCATCTGCCCGAGCCGTTCGCTGAACAGGTAGAGCGGGCCGAGCCGGGTGGCGCCGGCCCGGCCGAGGTGCTGCTCGGTGGCGACGATGTGCGGGACGCCGGCCAGCCGGGCCGCGATCCGGCCCTGCACGCAGGCGCGGTACAGGTGGGTGTGCACCAGGTCGAAGCGGCCACGGCGGATCAGGCGGCGCAGCCGTACGATCGCCGCCAGGTCCCGGTCGCAGACCGTGTTCAGTTCGTGCACCGGGATCCCGCCGGCCTGGATGGCGCGGGCCTCGGTGCCGGGCGGGGAGAGCGTGACCACCTCGCTGTCGTGGGGCAGCCGGCGCAGCAACAGCCGGAGCTGGTGCTCGGCGCCGCCCTCCGCCGCAGTGCTGATCACATGCAGCACCCTCATGTCGTTCCCCCAGTCGCATAGACGACAGAACGCTTGCGACGGCTCCTGTCAGAACGGTGCCGGAATGGCAGAGGAAGCGGAAGTCGCAGATGTCATGTCTAAGGTGAGGATCATTCACCGTCGATATGACATCCTCCGCCGAATGGCCGGTCCCGCGGATCCGAATGGCGTCGGAAAAATGGTGATCGAGGGCCTGTACTGGACAAATAGCGGAACATGAAAGATCCTCGCATAGGCCGTGACAATTGCTACTGTAATTGGCTCCCCGGGGACTGGAACGCTGATGTCACTAATAAAGCGATGCGAATCTTGAAACGCCATTCCGGCTCCCCGAAAAAATGCGTCGAAGCACGGATCCGTGGCCGGTTGCCACCGGCAGCGTACGAGGGGGAATCCCATGCAGACACGGCGAGCCGCTGCTGGCGACCCAGCAACGGACGCATCCCTTGGAGACTGGCCGGGCCGGGCGGTGCCGTGGTTCCGCGCGGTACTGCCCGGCCGGGCAGCCCGGGCCGGTGGCGACGCGCTCGCCCTGGCCACCGCCCTGCTCGTCGCCACCCTGCTCCGCTACGACGGGCACCTGGCTTATCTCAACGGCGCCGGCCTGGTGGAGCTGACCGCGGTGGCGGTCGCCGTGCAGACCGTCGCCGGCGTGCAGTTCGGCCTTTACACCGGCCGCTGGTCGTACGGCTGTTTCGAGGAGATCCTGGCCCTGGCCAAGACCGCCGCGGTCACCATACCGGTGGTGTTCGTGGCGGACACGCTGCTGGGCCGGCTCGCCCCGCGCTCGGCGATCATCGCGTCCGGGCTGATCGGTCTCGTCCTCGCCGCGGGCGTCCGGTACGCCGTCCGCCTGCTCCAGGACCAGCGCCTGCGCCCCCGCCCGGAGCCCGGCACCCGGATCGTCGTGATGGGCGCCGGGGAGGGCGCCACCCAGGTCATCCGGGCCATGCTGCGCGACCCGTCCAGCCCGTACGTGCCGGTCGCCCTGCTCGACGACGACCCGACCAAACGCACCCTGCAGATCATGGGCGTGCGGGTGGCCGGCAACCGGCACGCGATGGCCGAGGTGGTCCGCCGGTTCCGTGCCGACGCCGTGGTGATCGCCATCCCGAGCGCCGGCGCCGACCTGGTCCGCAACCTCACCGACCTGGCCGCCCCGCTCGACGTGGACGTCAAGGTGGTCCCGCCGGTGGTCGAGCTGTTCGGCCGGACCGTGCGGGTCGAGGACATCCGCCCGGTCAGCCACGCCGACCTGCTCGGCCGCCGCGAGATCAGCATCGACCTGGCCGCCGTCGCCGGTTACCTGGCCGGGCGCCGGGTGCTGGTCACCGGCGCCGGCGGCTCGATCGGCTCCGAGCTGTGCCGGCAGGTCGCCCAGTTCAACCCGGCCAAGCTGGTGATGCTCGATCGCGACGAGTCCGGCCTGCACGCGGTGCAGCTCTCGCTGGACGGCCGCGGCATGCTCGACGACCGCAACCTGGTCGTCGCCGACATCCGCGACCAGCAGCGCCTCGACGAGGTGTTCGCCGAACACCAGCCGCAGGTGGTCTTCCACGCCGCGGCGCTCAAGCACCTGCCGCTGCTGGAGATGCACCCGTCCGAGGCGCTCAAGACCAACATCCTGGGCACGTACCAGATCCTGCAGACCGCGATCCGGCACCACGTCGACCGCCTGGTCAACATCTCCACCGACAAGGCCGCCGACCCGTGCAGCGTGCTCGGCTACTCCAAGCGGATCACCGAACGGCTCACCGCCGCCGCCGACGCGGCCGCACCCGGCACGTACACCAGCGTCCGGTTCGGCAACGTGCTCGGCAGCCGCGGCTCGGTGCTCACCGCGTTCTCCGCCCAGGTGGCGAAGGGCGGGCCGATCACCGTGACCGACCCGGACGTGACCCGGTACTTCATGACGGTGCAGGAGGCGGTCCGGCTGGTCATCCAGGCCGGCGCGGTGGAGAGCCACGGCGAGGTGCTGGTCCTGGACATGGGCGAGCCGGTGCGGATCGCCGACGTGGCCAAGCGGATCGCGGAGAGCGCCGGCGGCCACATCCCGATCGTCTACACCGGACTGCGCCCCGGCGAGAAGCTGGCCGAGGTGCTGCTCGGCCCGGCCGAACCCGACCACCGCCCGAACCATCCGCTGATCTCGCAGGCCCCGGTGCCGCCGCTGGACGGCGCGGTGCTCTCGCTGATGGACCCGTCCGCGCCCCGGGCCGACCTGATCGCGGTGCTGCGCTGGCTCTCCGAGAGCCCCGCGCTGCCCGGCCGGATCGAGACTCCGGCCCCGCCCCCGCCGCGTACCGGTGGCCGCAACGGCAAGCGCCAGGCCGAGTTCACCATGCGCCTGGGCCGGCATCCATGACCAGAAGATCCCGATCAAAAGCCGATTTGCGTACGCGTGACAGGAGCGCACCGATGCGAGTGGTGATCGCCGGGCAGGGCTACGTGGGACTGCCCCTCGCCGTCCGGGCCGCCGAGGTCGGGCACACCGTGGTCGGCTTCGACGTCGACGACGAACGGATCAAACGGCTCGCCGCGGGCGAGTCCTACGTCGACGACATCAGCTCGGAGCAGTTGCAGGCGGTGCTGGCCGGCGGCAACTTCCTGCCCTCGTCCGACCCGCGCGCCTGCGCCGGCTTCGACATCGCGGTGATCGCGGTGCCCACCCCGCTCCGCGACGGCACCCCGGACCTGCGCTACATCGAGGACTCGGCCCGTACCCTGGCCCGGTACCTGCGCCCCGGCGCGACCGTCGCGCTGGAGTCGACGACGTATCCCGGCACCACCACCGAGCTGGTCGCGCCGCTGCTGGAGGAGGGCTCCGGCCTGATCGCCGGCGAGGACTTCTTCCTCGGCTTCAGCCCGGAGCGCATCGACCCGGGCAACGCGCGGTGGAACCTGATCACCACGCCGAAGGTGGTATCCGGGATCAACCCGGCCTCGCTGGCGAAGGTGCGGGCCTTCTACGCCTCGGTGGTCGAGACGACCGTGCCGGTCTCCGACCCCAAGGTGGCCGAGCTGGCCAAGCTGCTCGAGAACACGTTCCGGCACGTCAACATCGCGCTGGTCAACGAGCTCGCGGTGTACGCGCACGACCTCGGCATCGACGTCTGGGAGGCGATCGACGCCGCGTCCACGAAACCGTTCGGCTACATGCGGTTCGTGCCCGGTCCCGGCGTCGGCGGGCACTGCCTGCCGATCGATCCGTCCTACCTCTCCTGGCGGGTGCAGCGGACGCTCGGGCAGAGCTTCCGCTTCGTCGAGCTGGCCAACGACATCAACAACCACATGCCGGACTACGTGGTGCGCCGGCTGGTCGCCGCCCTGAACGAGCGGCGCAAGGCGGTGAACGGCTCGACGATCCTGCTGCTCGGCCTGGCCTACAAGAAGAACAGCGGCGACGCCCGCGAGTCGCCGGCCCGGCGGGTCGCCACGCTGCTGCTGGAGATGGGCGCCGACGTGCTCGCCGCCGACCCGCACGTGGTCGAGGACGCCCGCGTCGACCAGCGGGTCACCCGGGTGCGGCTGAGCCCGGAGCTGCTCGCCGCGGCCGACGCGGTGGTGCTGCTCGCCGACCACGACGCGTTCGACCTGGACCTGGTGGTCCAGCACGCCAGGTACGTGCTGGACACCCGCCACCGCCTCACCGGCGACACCGTGGAATCGATCTGACCTGGGGGAATCGTGGACCGCCTGCGCCCGATCTGGAACGTTCTCAACCAACTGGTCGCCGCCGTCGCGCTGATCGTGCTGTCCCCGGTGTTCCTGGGCGTCGCGCTCTGGGTCCGGATCGCCGACGGCAAGGGCATCTTCTTCGTGCAGGACCGGGCCGGCGAGCGCGGCCGGACGTTCCGGATCCTGAAGTTCCGCTCGATGATCCACGACAATCTGGCGGTCGGCGTCAAGCTCGGCATGGCGAACCCGAACGATCTGCTGGCGGACGACCCGCGGATCACCCGCTGCGGCAGGATCCTGCGGGCCACCAGCCTGGACGAGCTGCCCCAGCTGATCAACGTGGTCCGCGGGCAGATGAACCTGGTCGGCCCGCGCCCGGACGTGCTGCCCCAGGTCGCCGAGTACTCGGCGGAGGACGCCCGGCGGCTGGAGGTGCGGCCCGGGATCACCGGCTGGGCGCAGATCAACGGGCGGGACGCGATCCCGTGGTCGCAGCGGTTCGTCCTGGACCGCTGGTACATCGACAACTGGTCGCCGCTGCTCGACCTGAAGATCATTTGGCGGACGTTCCAGGGCTCGCACCGGGGCGAGCTGCCGGCGCTGGTGGAGACGCTCCCCGCGCAGCGGGTGCCGGGCGAGAGCACGCAGGACCTCAGTCGCGCGGCTTAGGGCGTACCCTAATCGGGGTCTGATTTTGATCATTGTTGCTGGTCAGTTGGCCTTTCCCGGGGCTCGCGCTTATCGAGGGGTGGCCATATGATCGGGGCGTGACAGCGGCCTGCACCCTCGGTGACGGCGGTCGATCGCGATGACCGCCGGTGGCTGGATCGCGCTGGGCATCGCCATCTTCGGCTCGCTCTGTTACGCGGCCGGCTCGATCCTGCAGGCCATCGGCGCCCGGCGCAGCACCAGCGCGGTCTCCACCCTGGGGCACCCGCTCTACCTGGTCGGCATCGCGCTGGACATGACCGCCTGGTTCGGCTCGATGATCGCGTTGCGCGAGCTGGCGGTCTACCTGGTCGAGTCGGTGCTGGCCGGCTCGCTCGCCATCACCGCGTTCGCGGCCTGGCTGTTCCTCGGCTCCCGGCTGCGCCGGCGCGACGTGGTGGCGATCGTGATCACGATCGGCGCGCTGGCCGGGCTGGCCCTGTCGGCCGGGCAGCAGCAGGTGGTGGCGGCGTCGCTCGGGCTGCGGATCGGGTTCTGCGTGGCGCTGGTCGTCGTGCTGGTGCTCGGCTGGGCGGCCACCAAGGTCGGCTCGCCGGGGCTGATCGCCTCGATCGGCGGCCTGTCGGTCGGCGCCGCGGCGCTCGGTGGGCGGGCCCTGCACCTGCCCGACGACCAGATGACCACGGTCGGCTCGGCGCTGCTCACCATCTTCAGCGAGCCGCTCACCTACGTGCTGCTGGTCTTCGCGGCCAACGGCATGGTGATGTATGCGAACGCGCTCCAGCGCGGCGAGGTCGGCCGGGTCACCGCGGTGCACTGGACCGGCGAGGTGATCGCCCCGTCGGTGATCGCGCTGACCATTCTCGGCGACACCGTGCGGCCCGGCTGGGAGCCGGTCGCGCTGGCCGCCGCGCTGATCACCGTGGCCTGCGCGGTCGTGCTGGCCAGCGCCCCGGCGACGACCGTGGCCGCGGCCGAGGGGGCCGACCCGCACGCGCTGCCGGCCGGTGCGGAGCCGCACGCGCTGCCGGCGCCGCCGCTGCCGGTGCTGCCCGGTGCGGCCGGGCACCCGGTCTCCGCGCTGGTGCCGGTGCAGGCCTGGCGGCTGGCGATCCCCCTCGAAGCGCGCTGGCCGGCGTTGCAGCCGCCGCTGGTCCGGGGGTACGGGACGATCGTCTGGTGGGGGCCGCCGAGTGCGCCGCTGCCGATCTGGGTGCCACCGGACCGTACGCTCATCCCCCGGGAGCGGCCGAAACTCGCCGACCGGCCGCAGCGGATCTGGCCGGCCCGGATCGGCCCGCAGTTGCCGGCCGCGCGCCGCCCGGTGCGGCACCGCGACATCATCATCCCGGGTCAGCGCCGCGACGAGCGCGACGCCGCCTGAGCACGTCCGTTCGCGCACCGGTCACTGTCCGGCGCCGCTATCGTGTGGCTGTGCGTCGGCCTTTTCGTGATTTGTCGCTTACAGCCAAGCTGTGGGCCGGTTTCGGCGCGATGACGTTGTTGCTGCTGCTCGTGGTGGTCAACGCGAGCCTGGTCCGGGCCGAGGTCAACAAGCAGGCACGGCAGATCGTCGAGACGATCGACCCCAAGACGCGGTCGATCGCCATGCTCCAGTTCCGGTTCTCGGACGCGTACGGGCTTCAGACCGCGTACACCGCGTCCGACCACGAGCTGAAGCACGGCTTCTTCATCGAGGCCAAGGAGAAGGTGTACGCCCTGCTCGGGGAGGTGGAGGCGGCGTCGACCAGCGCCGAGCAGCGGGAGCAGGCGGCCGCCTTCCGGGCCGGGCTCGACGAGTTCATGACCATCGACGAGCAGATCTGGCGGGCGGTCCAGCAGGGGCGGTACGAGCAGGCGGCGCACGCCAGCAACGTGACCGAGTCCGGCCCGTACCTCAAGGCGATGGACGCCGCCGCCAAGTTCGACGAGTCGGTCACCGCCGAGCGGAGCGCCGCCCTGAACCGGCTCAGCCGGACCCGGCACGACGCCACCGTCCGGGAGTGGGTGCTGGCCGCCGTCGCGATGGTGCTCGCCCTGCTGGCCGCGGCCCTGCTCAGTCGTTCCATCCGCAAGCCGGTGCAGCGGGTCGTCGCGGTGGTGGACCGGCTCGCCGAGGGCGACCTCAGCCAGCGGGTCGGGATCAGCCGGGGCGACGAGATCGGCCGGATGAGCTTCTCGATCGACCGGGCCATCGACCGGATCGGCGAGACGATCGGCGGCATCGCGAGCCACGCCGATCAGGTGGCGGCCGCGTCGGCCACGCTGACCAGCATGTCGCAGACCCTCCAGGAGGACGCCGACCAGGCGTCCCGGCGGATCGGGATCGTCGCGGACAGCGCGGCCGACGTCGCCCGCAACCTCGACACGGTCGCCGCGGGGTCGGAGCAGATGGGCGCCGCGATCGGCGAGATCAGCCGGAACACGACCGAGGCCGCCACCGTTGCCGGGTCCGCGGTGATCACGGTCGGGGAGGCGGACACGACGGTGTCGCGGCTCGGCGAGGCGTCCACCGAGATCGGTGAGGTGGTGCGGACCATCACGATGATCGCCGAGCAGACCAACCTGCTGGCGCTGAACGCGACCATCGAGTCGGCCCGGGCCGGCGAGATGGGCAAGGGCTTCGCGGTGGTCGCCGCGGAGGTCAAGGACCTGGCCCAGGAGACCGCCCGGGCCACCGGGGACATCATCAGCCGGGTGGCCGGCATCCAGGCGCAGACCGATGCGGCGGTGGCTTCTATCCGGCGGATCACCGAGGTGATCGCGCGGATCAGCGAGGCGCAGGACACCATCGCGGCCGCCGTCGAGGAGCAGACCGCCACCACCGGCGAGATGAATCGTGGCGTCTCGAACGCGGCGGTCGGCAGCAACGAGATCACCGAGAACATCGCCGGGGTGCGCGCGGTGGCCGACCGGACCCGCGACAGCGCGGAGCAGTCGCGGCGCGCGGCCGACGAACTGACCCAGCTCAGCCGCGACCTGAACGAGCTGACCCACCGGTTCCGCGTCTGACCGCCGCCGCCGGATCCGCTCCAGGCCCGCACAACGGCCCGAACGGAGCTCCGGGATCGTCCGCGGCGGCGCCCGTCGGTGCGGGCGACCGCTTCCGGCAGGCCACCGCGGACGATCCGGGCCGCGTAGTCGGCGCGGGTGACTGTCGAGTCATGTCGCAGGTCCGGGCCGAGCTCGAAGATCGCGTCGATGAACCCGTCGATCTCGCCCTGGGAGAACGGCCACAGCTCCACGGTCTCCATCCGGCCGGGCAGCGCATCGGGCGCGGCGACCATGCCGAACAGCCGCGATGAGCCGGTGAGCAGGTATCGGCCGGGGCGCGGGTCGTTGTCGACGGATGCCTTGATGGCCAGGAGCAGATCCGGAGCACGCTGAATCTCGCCAAGGCGAGCCGTGCCCAGCGTCGGTCATTGCGGGATGTCGCGGACCTTGGACCAGGGCTGGAAGGCGTTCTCCGCGTCGCGCATGGCGGCGCGCAACTCCGGGTGGTGGCGGAGCAGGACCGTGCTCATCGTGTTGTCGGCGATCCAGCGCAGGCCCTCCGGGGTGTACACCGCCGGCGTGAAGTCCTTGGTCAGGAAGCGGTCGCTGTTCAGGCGGCGGGACGCCATCACGATGAAGATGCGGAACGCGGTGTCGCTGAACGCGAAACCGGCCGGGCGCTTCTCGGCGTACAGACCGACCTGGAGGTCCACCCGCTCGATCTCGCCGTGATAGACCCGCGCGATCTCCCGGGCCCAGACCGGATTGTCGGTGAGCTCGGCGAACGTCGCCGGGGCCGGCAGGTGCAGCAGGCGGCGGAACTCGTTGTAGCGAGGCACGCCCAGCTCCCGGTCACGCATGATGTCGGTGGCCGCCAGGTCGGCGAGCCGGCCGTCCGGGCGCCGGAACTCCTGGAGCCAGCGCGGGAAGTTGTGCAGGGTGACCAGGCCGGGGTGCATGGTGCCGAACGAGTACAGCAGGTCGGTGTGGCCGATCTTGCCGATCAGGCCGATCGCGGCGGGACCGGACAGGTCTCGCAGCGTGTACGTCCCGTGCCCCCGGTCGTCGCGGATCGAGCGCATGTCGAAGTCGTCCGGCATCATCGGGTGCATCCGGTAGACCGCGGCGAACTCCTCGGTCAGCGAGTACGGCACCCCGAAGTGATCGGTGTGCCCGCCGGGGATCCCGCTGATCACCTCGCTGTCGCTGATCCGCCCGGCCACCCGGCTGATCTTCTCGCCGGCCAGGCCCCACCAGTTGGCGTGCATCGCGGTGACCGTGGTCGGGTTGTTGATCACCGCAGGCGTCCACTCGACCGTGTGGATCTTCGCGATCAACGCGGCCAGGATGAGACGAGCCCGCTGGAACAGCTCCTCGTCGGTCCAGTCCGGGTAGGACGCCACCAGCATGTCGCAGATCGCGTTGTGCTCCCGGGTGAACAGCGATTGCAGCATCAGCAGGCCCAGCCAGAACCCCGGCTCCCGGGCCGGGTCCTGGTCACCGGTCGGCATCGGCGGCGTGCCGTCCGCGTCGATCCGCAGCTTGCCGTGCTCGCCGCTGCGGACGAACTGCTGGTACTCCCGGGAGGTGCCGTAGATCTGCGACGCGTCCCACCAGTGGGTCAGCGTGTTGAGGTAGGCCGGCGGATGGGTGGACCCGGCCGGCTGCGGGTCGGGCGGGGTCCGCATGACCAGCATCGGCTTGTCCGGCCACGGGTCGTCGTCGGCCAGCGGGATCACCCACGGATCGGCCGAGGTGTGCGGACCGTGGCTGAACCAGTCCCGGATCATGAACTGGAGCCAGGCCGCCACCAGCGCGTTCACCGAGGTGGCCGGGATCAGCTCGGCGCGGGTCATCAGGGTGCGGCTGACCTCGCGCGGGCTCGGCGTCATGATCCGCGCGGCCGGTTCCGGGAAGGCCTTGGTCAGCGGCACGTTGCGGCCGAACCGGCTGCCGGCCATGCCCATCCGCGGTTTGCTCAGGTCGTTGTAGGTGCCGTCGACGGTGCGCGAGCTGAGCTGCTCGGGCGTCGGCGGGCCGGGCGGCGTGTCCGGGGTGCCGGAGGCCGGGCCGGTGTCGTACAGGTTCTCCCGGCGCAACGTGTTCCGGACCCCGACCAGGGTGGCCAGGCCCAGCACTCGGGGCAGCCGGTACCAGCGCCAGCGCCGGTCCACCAGTTCGGCGATGCGGTCATAGGTGCGCCAGAAAGCCATGACCACAAGACTTACCCCCATTTCGTACGGGCCTCTGTCGCCCGCCCGACTGACGTGCCCGCTGACGGCTGACATCGTCGCGGAATGTCCATCGCCGCAACCGCACTGGGCGTGATCCGGGTGGGTGTCGGATCCGCCGCGCTTGTCGTACCGGAATTGCTGGTGAAACGGCTCGGCGGTGATCCGGAGAAGAACGCCGCGGCTATCTACCCGTTGCGGATGTTCGGCGTGCGCACGGTCTTCCTGGGTGCGGAGCTGCTGGTCAACAGCGGCGCGGAGCAGCACCGGGTGGCCCAGCGGGGCATCGTGATCCACGGCAGCGACGTGCTCGCCGCGGTGCTCGCCGGACGTTCCGGGGCGCTGCCGCCGCGGGCCGCGAAAACCGCGATCGCCATTTCCTCGATCAATCTGGCGCTGGCCCTGCTGGCATCCCGCCGCTGATCACCACCAGCCCTGGCGTTTGGCCCAGGTGAGCAGCAGCGCCGACATCACCAGCATGACGATCAGGGTCGCGCCGAGCAGCGAGAAGTCCGAGTGCTGGTTCACGATCAGGTTCATGCCCAGCACCGAGGAGAGGGCGGTGATCGGCAGGGTGACCACGGCGATCACGGCGAGGCGCTCGGCCGCCACGGTCATCTTCGTGTCGCTGCGGGTGCGGTAGAACTCGATCACGCCCTGGAGGTACTCCTTCTGGCTGTCGGCCACGCCGTGGACGCGGGCGAACTGGTCGACGATGTCGTCGAGCAGCGGCGTCGCCTCCGGGGGGACGGCGCGGTGGATGGTGGCGAGCCGGCCGTAGATCTCCCGGCCCAGGGCGCCCATCGTCCGGACCGCGATCAGGCCGTGCCGGGTCCGGAACATCTCGTCCAGGAACTGTTCCGGGTTGCCCAGGTGCCCGCTGGTCACCCGCTGTTCGAGCTGCCAGACCGCCTCGGTCTGGTGCTCGATGAACCCCTCCAGGTGACGGGCGAGAGCGGCCACCACCGCGTACGAAAGCTCCCAGCCGCTCACCGGGAGCAACCGCCCCGCCCTGACCCGCCGCAGCACCTCGTGGGTCTCCCGCTGCGCGGCCCGCGGGTCGACCGCCGGGTTCAGCGGACCGTGCACGGTGACCAGGTAGTTCGGGCCGATGAACTGGTCCAGCTCGACGTAGTGCACGTGCCCGGCGGCACCCAGCTCCGGCGCGTGCAGCACGACGAAGGCGTGGTCACGGTAGACGTGCACCTTCGGCACGCGGTTGCGCTCCGCGCTGTCCCGGACGGCTTGCGGATGAAAACCGAAGACCTCTTTGAGTACGCCCATCGCCCGCTCGTCACAGGACGGGATGTCCACCCAGATCACGCCGTGGCCGCCGGAGAGCAGCGCGGGGAGCCGGTCGGGCTCCTGCTCGGCCAGCCCCTCGTCGGTGATCAGCCAGACGTCCATCCCTCACGATCTGGTCCACGTGCCCAACGGTCGCAGCTCCACTGTCCCCTGCGCGGTGCCGATCGCGAGAGTGAGTTCCCCGTATCGATAAAACACGGTGGCGCAGCGACCCGGCAGTGGGTCGCCGAGCCGCTCGCCGGTGGCCGCGTCCCACCGCTGCACGACCTCGTCGTGACCGCTGGTGATCAGCTCGGTCCGGCCATCGACCGCGACCGGGTCGATCCGGTGCACCGCGTAGCTGTCGACCACCATCGGCACGCCGATCGGCTCGCCGGTTGCGGCATCCCAGCGATGCAGGTCGGCGGTCGCCGCCGTGATCAGCTGCCGGCCGTCCGGCAGCCGGACCCCGGCGATCGCGGTGATCTGCTCGTCGCCGACCGTCAGCGGATCCCCGGCGCGGGCCCCGGTGCGCGGGTTCCAGCGGTGGATCGTGCCGCTCCGGTCACCGGCGCAGATCACCGGCCCGTCCGGCAGATCGAGCACGGCGAGCGCGCTGATCTGGTCGGCGTGCACCCCCAGCGGTTCGAGGCGGGCGCCGGTCCCGGCATCCCAGCGCAGCATCGGGAACGGCTCGGCCGGCGAGGCGGCGAGCAGCGTGCCGGCCCAGGTGGCGGTCGCGCCGATGAGTGGTGATTCGTCGGTCGCATCGGCTGTTGGCCCGGTCCGTGGATCCAGCCAGCGCAGGCCGTCATCCGTGGTCACCGCGACCAGCGGGTCGCGCCAGCCCGGCTCGCACACGGCGAGCCGGTTGATCCCGTGCGACCGATGGGAACTGATCAGCCGGTTGTTGCGGGGATCCCTGATCTCGACCAGGTCGTCGCTTCGGGAGATCAACATGTCGACGCCGTCGAGCCGGAGTGTCCGCAGATCGTTGATCATGCGCCGAATGATGCCATCGGATGGGTGCAATGTGTTTTTCGGCGCGCGTCGATATTACCGAGGGTTCATTTTCGGCTACCGCGCGAGAAACATCGGGATCGAGTTCACCCGACGATGGAGGCCACCATGGGCAACAGAGCCGTTGTCTACCAGGGTCCCGGGCGCGTTGCGGTCCAGGACATCGACTACCCGGCGTACGAGGTGAAGGACGGCCCCGGCGTCAACAAGATGAACGTCGGGCGGCGTACCCCGCACGGCGCCATCCTGAAGACGGTCACCACCAACATCTGCGGCAGCGACCAGCACATGGTCCGCGGGCGCACCACCGCCCCGGAGGGCCTGGTGCTGGGCCACGAGATCACCGGTGAGGTGGTCGACGTCGGCTCGGACGTCGAGTTCGTCCGGGTCGGCGACATCGTGTCGGTGCCGTTCAACATCGCCTGCGGCCGGTGCCGCAACTGCAAGGAGGGCAAGACCGGAGTCTGCCTCAACGTGAACCCGGACCGGCCCGGCTCGGCGTACGGATACGTCGACATGGGTGGCTGGGTCGGCGGCCAGGCGGAGTACGTGATGGTCCCCTACGCCGACTGGAACCTGCTCCGCTTCCCCGACCGCGACCAGGCGCTGGAGAAGATCCTCGACCTGACCATGCTCTCCGACATCTTCCCGACCGGATACCACGGCTGCGTCAGCGCCGGGGTCACCACCGGCTCCACCGTCTACATCGCCGGCGCCGGCCCGGTCGGCCTGGCCGCGGCCACCTCGGCGTTCCTGCTCGGCGCCGCCGTGGTGATCGTCGGCGACCTGAACGAGGAGCGGCTCGCCCAGGCCCGCAGCTTCGGCTGCGAGACGGTGAACGTGTCCCGGGGCGAACCGGTCGACCAGGTGCAGCAGATCCTCGGCCGGGCCGCCCCGGCGATCGGGCAGGCGCTGGTCGACTGCGCGGTCGACGCGGTCGGCTTCGAGGCGCGCGGGCACGGGCAGGACGCGCAGGTGGAGAAACCGGCCACGGTGCTCAACTCGCTGATGGACCTGACCCGGGCCGGCGGCGCGATCGGCGTGCCGGGCCTGTACGTGACCGGTGACCCGGGCGGGGTCGACGACGCCGCCAAGGTCGGGTCCCTGTCCCTGCGGCTGGGCCTGGGCTGGGCCAAGTCGCACTCGTTCGTCACCGGCCAGTGCCCGGTGATGAAGTACAACCACGGGCTGATGATGGCGATCCTGCACGACCGGGTGCAGATCGCGAAGAACGTGAACGCCACCCCGATCCCGCTCGACCAGGCCCCGCAGGGCTACCTCGAGTTCGACCAGGGCGCCGCCCGCAAGTACGTCATCGACCCGCACGGCATGGTCCGCCGCTGAGCCACCGCGCTGATCTCGTGGTGTCCCGCCCCTCGGGGCGGGACACCACGGATCTACAGGTTCACGGAGATCGTCAGGTTTGCCACGTAGCCGTTCGCGACCGAGCCGGTCACCGTGGCCATCTCCCGGGCCGCCAGGTCGTCCCGGAACACCATGTCGGTGGCCAGGCTGATCCGGCTCAGGTTGGTGACGCTCGCCGAGTACCCGGTGGCGCTCGCGTACACCGTCTGCGACACGTCCTTGGGCAGCGCGATCTGCGAGGTCTTGCGGATCGGCCCGGCGCCGCTGGTGGCGGCGGCCAGCGAGGAGTACACCTCGAAGTGGATGTGCGGCCAGCGCCCCGCGTAACAGCCCGGGAAGATGCTGGTGAAGGTCGCCACCCCGGACGAGTTGGTGACCTGGATCCCGCGCAGGTAGTTCTCGCCGGTCACCCCGGACGAGTACAACGAGTACCGTCCGGCCCGGTCGCAGTGCCAGGCGTAGATCGCCGCACCGGACACCAGGCCGCAGCTCAGGTTCTGCACGGTGAGCGAGAATTGCAGCGGCACGCCCGGCGCGGTGGTCGTCGAGGTGCCGAAACTCGACCGGATGTCACTGCGGACGATCCCGGATCTCACCCGCACGTCCGGCCCGTTCGAGCCGTCGGCGGGGTAGGGCCCGGCCGTCTCCGACTCGACCTCGGCCAGGCACGCCGCGAGCGCGGGATCGGTGCCACCGGCGGCCAGCGCGCCGCCGATCACCGCGGCCGCGCCGACCCCGCCGGCCACACCGAACATCCGCCGCCGCGACATCGCCGGCAGGTCGAACCGCAACCCCTTGTCGTGCACCTCGCGCACGTAGGCGTCGTTGTCTTGCACCGTTCCTCCTCGGGGGAAGGGGACTGAGGACGGCTCAGAGCAAAACATCGAAGCCTATGAATAGCCTGTGGTTGATCTCCGCTTTCCGCTCCCGGTTCAGATCAACCTCTTCCGGTACGACCCGCAGCCCCGTGCCGATCGGCCCGCGACGCCCGGCCCGCGCACGACCGCCACGCGGGTCATGCGGGCCCGCCGCGGCCCGCGGTCCGCCGCGCCGTCAGGTCATCGTGACCGTGACGGCGTCGTCGCGGACGTCCGGGTCGGGGTGCGAGCGCAGCGCCAGCAGCAGTTCGCGCCAGCGGCCCGCCCACCGGTAACCCGCTCCGAACCGGACCAGCTGCACCGCGAACAGCCCGCCGGCCAGATCACCCCGCCAGGCCAGGCGCTCGATCAGGTCGTGCAGGACGGCCGGCGACGGTGGGTTCCGGTCCTCGCGCAGGCGGGCGCCGACCCGCTCGGCGAGCCGGGCGGCGATCACCGGGCGGCCCGCGCACCGGTCCGCGATCTCCAGCAAGTTGTCCAGGTGACCGAGACTGACCAGCGCGGAGAGAGCGACCGTGAGGTAGCCGGGCCGGGCGGCCAGAGCGTGCATCCCGGCGATCAGGGCGCCCCGACCGGCGCCGGGCGGCAGCGAGCGGCCGAGGGTCGCCACGCCCTGGGCCAGCACCTCGACCCGGCGGCGGGCCGGCAGGTCGGCGCCCGGCTCCGGCTGCGGCTCGGGCGTCGCCGCCAGCCGGCTCAGCGCCGGCTCCAGCGCGGCGTCCCCGGCGGCCCGCAGCAGGGCCGCGGCCTCGATGTGCGTCAGTGGCTCGGCCAGTTCGGTGAGGCGGTCGACGACGAGGCCGGTGAGGTCGCCGGCCCAGCGGGACCAGTCCGGCAGCTTGGCGAACGCGGCCCGCCGCACCTCCCGGTCGTCGGCCCGGCAGGCGGCGGCGATCAGCGCGGCGTAGCGCGGGCGGTGCCGGGCCGGGATCGCGTACGGGTGAGAGTCCAGGACGGCCCGGCGCTCCTCCCGGCTCGCGGCGATCGCCCGCTCCAGGACGGTCCAGCTCGCCTCGGCGTCCAGGCGCTGCCGGGCGGCCCCGACGATCGCCGCCCGGACGTCGCGGTGCTGCTCCGGCGCGGTGTGGACGGCGAGCAGCCGGTCCATCGAGTCCGGCGGGCCGTAGCGGGCCAGGATCCGCACGGCCTCCTTCCGACTGGTGATCTTGACGGCGGCCGAGGTGTCGAGAAGCTCGGCGAAGGGGCCGGCCAGCGCGGCCGGTGGGAGATGCTTGGCGGCTCGCGCGGCGGCGTACATCGCCACCCGGGCCCGGTCGTCGCCGGCGTGCGGGAGCAGCACCGGCAGCGCCAGGTCGGGCCGCTCGGTCCAGACCAGAGCGCCGAGGGCAGCCTCGGCAAGGCGGACCTCCGGCGCGGCCAGGTGGCGGAGCACCAGTTCCCGGCCCGGCTCCCCGAGCGGGGCGGCGACCCGCAGCGAGGCGACCCGTTCCCCGACGTCGATGCCGGTGTCGCCGGCGATGCGGGCGTGCAGCGCGACGAACGCGGCCTGCTGCCGGGGCAGCCAGCGCCGAGCACCCGGCGCCCACCCCGGCACCGGCCGGGTGCGCTCGTCGGTGAACCGCCCGGCCGGCGGGCGGGCGAGCACCTCGTCGAGCAGGTCGGTCCGGCGGGTCGCGACGATCTCCCAGACCGGCGTGAGAAGCACCGCGGACGGGTCGGCGGCCAGCACCTCGGCCACCCGCGCGTCGCGCTGCCGCGGATCCTCCAGCCAGCGGGTGATGGCGATGGCCGCGATCCACGCCTTGGTCTCCGGCCCGGCGGCGTGACGCAGCAACTCCTGGAGCCCCGGCACCCGCCACGCGCGCTCGCCGAGCGCCTCGGTGACCGCGAAGAGCGGCGCGTACCGGCCACGCGCGAGGTTTCCGGTGATCCACGGGCGGAGCCGGTCGAAGACCATGGCCTCCTGGCCGCGGCGCAACACCCGGTCGAAGCGCCGCAACATCGGCACCGTCGCCTCGCTGCCGGCCAGATCGATCGTGTGCAGCGCCCACTCGCGCAGCTCCGGCACGTCGACATGGTGTTGCAGAGTGTCGGTGGCCAGCCGGGTCAGCGCCATCGTGGTGGTCCCGGAGGCGTCCCGGGCCTCGACCGCGTCGGTGGTGATCGTGGTCAGCGCGGCCGCCGAGCCGGCGGTGAGCAGGCGGGCCGCCCCGGCCAGGGCGGTGAGCGCGGCCGAGCGGACCGGGTCCTGTTCGTTGCGCAGCCGGGTCAGCCGGGTGACCACCTCGGCCACCGCCGCGGTGTCCCGGGACCGGCCGGCCGCCCGGACCAGCCGGGTCCAGGCAGCGGCCCGCTCTCCGGCGTCCCCGGAACGCACTGCGGTCTCCTGCGCCGCGGCCGCCTCCGGCCAGTCCAGGAACGCGCTCAGATCCAGAACCCGCTGCTCCCGCCGGGCCACCTCGTCGAGGGCCAGCAGCCGCCGCACCTCCCGGACCCGGATCGCGGCCGGCAGCAGCTCGAGCACCCCGTGATCCGGCACGAACCGGCTGGTGTCCTGCTCGGCCAGCCCGGCGTCGTAGATCACGCCGCGCCGGCCCGGCGGCAGCGCCCGCAGCAGCGGCGCCAGCCCGTTCAGACCGCGGGTCAGCGGCGCCAGCTCCTCGTCGGGCAGCACCGCGAGACGGCGCAGGATCACCTGCGGCAGCGTGCTGCGCCGCAGCCATCCCGCCCGGGAAGGCGCGGTCAGCAGCCGCAGCACCCGCCGGGGCGCGTGCCCGGCGAGCGGCCCGTACCGGCCGGTGTCGCCGGGCAGGGCGTCCTCCGGCGCATACGTCTCGATCAGGCCGAGAGCCTGCTCCGGGTCGAGGGTGAGCACCGCGGCGGCCAGCCGATTCCACGCCCAGCCGAGGTCTTCCGGCGCGGCGGCGGCCAGGGTCGCGGCGACGTAGTCGACGAACACCGCGGGGTGGTGGCGGACCAGGGCGGCCAGCCGGGTGGCGTGGGCCAGGTCGGGGAGCAGCTCGCGTACCGTCTCCGCGCCGCACGCGGGCAGCAGGGCGGCCGCCTCGTCGTCGCCGAAACGGGCCTGGACGTCGCGGATCAACGCGTCCGCGATGGCCGGGGTGGGGCGGGCGCGCAGCGTACGGTAGACGCGGCGGCGATCGGTGGCGGGCAGCTCCTCGATCCGCCGCGCCATCCGGCCGGTGCGCAGCGCGGCCTGCAGGGCGAACGACCGCAGGCCGGGCAGCGGATCGTGGGTGGCCGCGTCGATCGCCGCGGCATCCCCGGCGACCAGCGCGGCGACCAGGGCCAGGTGCCGCTGGTAACCGTCACCGGCGCGCAGATCGGCGCAGACCTCGGCCCGGTCCGGGGCGGTGGCCGCCCAGGCGGCGAGGTGGCGCATCCGCATCCGTGACGGCAGCGGATCGAGGGTGTCGAGCAGTTCCCGGGTGGCGGCCAGCATGTCGATCATTGTGGTCGGGTGGCCGCTCCGAGGCCGACCGATTTACCGGTATGTTGGGAATCGTCCCACCAGTGACTCGGGCGTCGGCGCTCCGGCCAGCCGCTCGTACGCCGCCGGATCGGTGATCAGCCGCCAGGTGTGGAAGTCCTGCCGCCCGTTGCCGAAGGCCGCCTTGTACTGGAACAGCGAGTCGTCCGACCCGCCCACCCCGCCGCCGAGGTGCACCACCCGGTTCCCCCGCTCGCGCCCCCACAGCCGCACCTCGTGGTACAGCAGCTTGTCGGCGTAGAAGATCTGCCCGTCCCGGGTGGCCTGGAGATGGGTGTGCATCATCCCGTCGTACTCGAAGAAGAGGTTCCCGCCGAGCACCTCGCCCCGCCGCACCGCGGTGGCCAGGTGCAGATGCCCGCCGAGCGCGGCCCGCAGCCGGTGCAGGTGCTCGTGGCTGAAGAAGTAGAACTCCCGGGCGCCGACCCGGTGCATCGTCGCGTGGTACGTGTCGACCCACGTGTCGAACGTGTCCCAGTCGTCGAAGACGATCTCCACCTCGGCGCGCTTGGCCCGGTTGATCTGTTTGCGGTGCGTGCGGTGGGTGTCGTGCCAGATCTGCTCGGCGGTGCCGGTCAGGTCGATCGACACGGTCTGCCCGTGGTTGACCAGGGTGCCGGCCTGCTCGAGGGAGATCCGCGGCGCCGGCAGCAGCGGGTGCAGCCGGACGAACGCGGTGACCACCCCGTGCGTGTTCAGCAGCTCGACCAGCGCCCGGGCGGCCCGCGCCCAGAACCCGCTGTTGACCGGCGCCACGTCGCTGACCGGGCCGGGATAGCCGTACGGCGAGATGGCGTCGCGCAGCCCGGTCTCCGGGATCGGGCGCAGGATCAGGGGCAGCAGCAGGACGTGGTCGGCCTCGTCGTAGCGGAACGCCGTCGCGGTGCCTCCGACGAGCTGGGCGTCCAGCCGTGCGTAGGCGGGCAGGTGGTAGATGTCGTGCCGGGTGCGGCTCAGCGCCTCGGCCCACGCGGTGTCGTCCGGTTCCAGGAGCGCACCTTCGGCCATCGGTACTCCTCGTCCTCGGGGGTCAGGGGACTGCTGCGGTGAGGCCGCCGGCCGGCCGCCGGCGGGCCCGGTTCCACCGTCGTGCGTTCAGCGTCCAGCGCAACATCGTGCGGGGGACCGTGCCCTGCGTCGAAATATGCAGCAGGTACCGCCACGCGGGGAAGTCCTCGCGGCGGTTGAACAGGGCGTAGGAGAACCGCTTCGCCGGCAGCTCCGCGTACTCCGGCATCCGCTCGAACCACTCGCTGCTGGCGAGCGCGGCGCGTTGCAGCGGGGCGAGTGCGACCTTGCGGCGGTGTTCGTACTGTTCCAGCGCCGCGGGCAGGGCGTCTTTGTCATGGACCGCGACAGCGTCCGCCAGCGCCATCGCGTCCTGCATCGCCAGCTTGGTGCCGGAGCCGATGGCGAAGTGGGTGGTGTGCGCGGCGTCGCCCATCAGCACCACGTTGCCGTGGTCCCAGCGCTCGGCGGTGACCCGCCGGAAGTTCAGCCAGCCCCGGCCGGCGTCGTCGAGCGGCCGGCCGTTCAGGTGCTTGGCGAAGATCTCCTGCAACCGGGCGTTGCCGGCCGCCGAGTCCAGCTCGTCCAGGCCCAGCCCGGACCACGTCTCCGGGGTGCACTCCACGATGAACGTGCTGGCCGTGTCGCTGAACGGGTAGGCGTGGAACCAGATCCAGCCGGCGTCGGTCCGCTCGAAGCCGAACCGGAAGGTGCGGAACACGTGCGGGGTGCCCAGCCAGATGTACTTGTTGCGGCCGGTCTCGACGGTCGCCCCGAAGTGCTCGGCGTGCAGCTCCCGGATCCGGCTGCCGGCGCCGTCGCAGGCCACCACCAGGTCGGCCGGCGGCAGCATGGCCGGGTCGGTCAGGTCGTCGGAGTACCGCACCTCGACACCCAGCTCGCGGGCCCGGTCGCCGAGGATCTCCAGGAGCTTGTGCCGGCCCATGCTGAAGCCGTATCCGCCCAGGTGGGAGTCGGGTTTGCCGGTGACCCGGACCTCGTACTCGTTCCACTTGTAGGCCGCCTCCCAGATCCGGGCGGCGCTGACCGGGTCGTAGCGGAACAGATCGTCGAGCAGGTCGTCCCAGAAGACCACACCCCAGCCGTAGGTGACGCCGGGCGGGTTGCGCTCCAGCACGGTGATCTCGCGGGCCGGGTCGGCCAGCTTGGCCAGCACCGCGAAGTACAGACCGGCGGGGCCGCCGCCGACGCAGGTGATCCGCATGGCGCGCTCCTAGCGATAGGACGGGAAGGTGGTGGACAGGTCCGCCGGATCGGCCCCGGGCCGCCGTTCGCGGACCAGATTCTCGTACGCCACGGGGTCGGTCACCACGCGCCAGGTGTGGAACGGGTGCCGGCTCGGCGAGAACCCGGCCTTGTAGGAGAAGAGCGAGTCGTTCGCCCCGCCCTTGCCGCCGCCCAGGTGGAACACCGCGGCGCCGCGCTCCTTGCACCACCGGCGCACCGAGTCGTAGAGCAACTCGTCGGCGTACCGGCCGCGGGCCCGCCGGGTGGACGAGACGTACCCGGTGGCGATCCCGTCGTACTCGAAGAAGGTGTTGCCGCCCACCACCTCGTCGCCTTCGAGGGCGACCGCGAGGTGCATGTGGTCACCGACCGCGTCGTGCAGGGCGGCCAGGTGGTCGTACGTGAAGAAGTAGTAGTCGGCCGCGCCCACCCGCCGCATGTTGTCGTGGTAGACCTCGACCCACTCGGCGAGCCGCCCCCAGTCGTCGAAGACGACCTCGGTGCCGGCGCGTCTCGCCCGGTTGATGTGGTTGCGGTGGTCGCTGCGGGTCTGGCTCCACATCTCCTCGACGCTGACCGTGAGGTCCATCGACACCGTCTCGCCGTGCCGGACCAGCGCGCCGGCCTCGCCGAGCACCGGCGACGGCGGCTTCAGCAGCGGATGCATCCGGACGAACACCGAGACGATCCCGGCCTGCCGCAGCGTCTCGATCAGGGCGGCGCAGGCCGCCCGCCAGAAGGCCGTCTCGTGCGGCGCGGCATCGCTGACCGGACCCGGATATCCGTACGGCGACAGCGCGTCCCGCAGCTCCGAGCCGGGTATCTCCCGGACGATCAGCGGAATCAGCAGCCGCCGCGCGCCCCGCTCGAAGTGGAACGCGGCCGGCGCGCCGCCGTACAGCCGGGCGTCCAGGACGACGTAGTCCGGCACGTGATACATGTCGTGCTCGACGTGCTGCAACGTCTCCTTCCACTCCCGGGCCGCCGGTTCCAGCAGCGATGCCGTCATAGGTGTCTCCTCACCCGCGCAGGATCTTTGCGTTGAGCGCCATGTTTCCGGCGAACTGGTCGTTGACCACCTGGTACGAGTCCAGGCGACGCTGGAGGTTCGCGTCGTAGCGGCCGAGCTTGACGAAGCCGTCGGCGATCCAGCCGTTGTCCGACCCGGTCCCGTCGACGAACTCCCGGTACGTGGTCCCGCCCGGCCAGATCACCTTGCCGAGCAGCGCCCCGAACGCGGTCATGTCCGCCGCCGTCCAGCCCTGCTTGTGGTCCTTGGCCTCGACCACGTACGCGATCACCCCGTTGCCGTGCCCCACGTCCTGCCCGGGCCGGCGGGCCGAGCCCCACACGTCGCTCCAGAAGTACGCGGTCGGCTCCACCGGATTGCGCATCATCTGGTTGCGCAGCTGGGCGCTGATCGTGTCGTGCACCTGCTTGTACCGGGCCCGCCGGTCCGGGTCGGTGGCGAGCTGCCCCAGGTTGAGCGCGATCAGCGCCCAGTGCGAGGCCATGTGGGTGCGGTCCCGGAAGATCGTCTCGCCGGCGCCCCGGGAGTACCACTTCTCGAAGACCTCCACCTCGGCGAAGGTGTGCAGTCGCTCGTAGACGGCGCGGTAGCTCGCGTTCGCGTACACCGCGGTGCTCTGCCGCATGGCGACCAGCAACTGGGTGGCGTACCGCCAGAAGTAGCTCTCGTAGAGCGGCACCTCGTCGCCGCCCTCGCCGGACTTGCTCGACGGCCAGCCGCGGTACCCGTCCCGGAAGCTGCTGCCGGGCAGCGAGGTGGACGGCACGGCCGAGGACGCCACGTTGTCGACGTAGGCGATCGCCCGGTCCAGGTAACGCAGCGCGCCGGTGGCCCGGAACATCGCCACGTTCGCGTCCAGCGTGTACGACAGGTCGTAGTGGTCCTGGCTGTCCCGGGACCGGCTCAGCGGCTGCGCGGTCCGCGCCTGGTAGTCCCAGCTGCGCTCGAACAAGCCGGTCCAGTAGCTGACCGGCTTCAGCTTGACCGTCGTCTCCGCCGGTGGCTCGGCCACCGGCTCGGCCGGGGGCAGCGGCTCGGCGTTGCACGGCCGGGCCGCGCTGTTCGCCGCGGTCACGGCCACCACCGAGCCGACGCCCAGCAGCAACACCGCCCGCCGCCCGAATCGTTGATGGGAAGTCATCGTGGTACTGCCTCTCGCTCGCGGGCAGGCGCGGCGGCGGACGCCGTCCGGTCCTGCGTGACCGCGGCCGCGGCGGCCATCGCGGCGAAGATCCAAGCGAGCCGGGCGTCGTAGTAGTCACCGGAGAACAGGCTGCTCAGCGCCACGAACACGGCCGCCGACACGGCGAGCCCGGTCACCTGTGGGCGGGCGCCGCCACCGCGTACGGTCCTTGTCCAGAGTATGACCGCGAGGGTGAGCAGCCCGAGGCCGATCAGTCCGCCTTCCGCCACGACGGCGAGCACGTAGTTGTGCGGGTACTCGATCATCTGGTTGATGCCGATCGTCCCGTAGAAGCCGTCCAGGCCGCTGCCACCGATCGGGTGGTCCCACCCCAGCTTCAGCGCGGCGGCCCAGATGTCGGTGCGGTTCGACGTGTACTGCTCCTCGACCGTCTGTTCGACGAACCGCTCCTGGAACAGCGCGGTGAAGGCCGGTGGCGCGGTGAACCAGATGACGATCCCGGCGGTCACCACGAACGCGGCGGCACCGGTCACCGGGCCGAGCCTGAGCCGGCCGCGGATCTTCCAGAGCGCGTAGCCGCCGACAACCCCGGCGGCGAGCAGGGCGCCCCGCGACCCGGAGAGGAACGCAGCCAGCAGCAGCAGCGGCGTGGCCAGCAGCCACAGCAACCGCCGATGGATCAGGGCGAGCGCGATCGCGCTGATCACGCCGAGCAGTTCGATGCGGACGAAGACGTTGGGCCCGCCGCCGAACGCCGAGTAACGACCCTGCTCGCCGGGGCCGTTGATGAAGATGGCGGCCAGCCCGAACACGATCCCGGTGACGTAGAACAGCAGGAAGGTGTACCGGACGGCGCGGTCCGGGTCGCCCAGCGTCCAGTAATAGAACATCAGCGTCAGCGTGGCGAGCAGGACCATGTCCAGGACCTGCGCGCCGATCCGGGCGGCCGGTGGCGCCCACAGCGCCGAGGCGATCTGGAACAGGAAGAACAGCAGGGTGACGACCAGCCAGGTCTCGTCCCGGCCGGTCCGCTGCCGCTCGACCCGGCGGCTGATGTCCAGGACCAGCAGGACCAGCGCCACCAGCAGGCCGACCACCCGCAGGTCGACCCAGCCCAGGCTGGTGAACCCGGCCCGGTCCAGGGTGAACCGGCCGCCGACCGCGATCAGCACGAGCAGCAGCCCGGGCGCCAGGAACACCCGCGGCTCAGACACGGCTCTTGTCTTTCACCAGACGGCTCGCCACCAGCGCGAACACCAGGCAGGCGCCATATCCGGCAAGTGAGCCGTAGGCCGCGCCGAGGATGCCCAGCCGGGGGATGAGCAGCAGGTACACCGCGAAACTCACGGCGAAACCGGTGATCTCGGCGGCCGACACCAGCGTGCCGTGGCCGCGGGCGATCAGCAGGCCCAGGGTGATCCGGGAGATCGCGTACAGGCCGGCGGCGACGACCAGCGGCAGCACGACCACCTTGGCCGGCGAGTACTGGTGGCCGAAGACCGGGACGATCAGCAGGTAGAGCCCGCCGGCCACGAACGGGACCACGACCAGCGTGTAGACGGCGGCGGCCAGGATGATCGGGGTGGCCCGCAGGGTGCCGTCGTTGTGCGCGGCCCGCCACCTGCCCAGCCGGGCGTCGGCGAAAGCGCGCAGCGGCCAGGCCAGCAGCTCGGTCATGGTGGCGACGCTGGTGTAAAGGCCGAGCGCCGCGGTGGAGGCGAGGGCCGGGATGACCAGGCGGTCCACCCGGAGCATCGCCATGTTGGAGATGGCCGCGGGGAACAGCGACAGACCCTCGCGGCGGACCATCCGGCCCTGCTCGTGGCGTACCGGGGCGGCGTTCGGGTCGGGCGGCAGGCGCAGCCAGATCGCCAGGTAGACGATGGTCGGCGCGGCGCCGGCGACCAGGTAGGCGAGGAACCAGACCTCCGGGTGCGAGGTGTGCGCGGCGTACAGGCCGACCAGCATGACCAGCAGCAGGCCGGACTCGATCACCCGGCACATCATGAAGTCGCGCACCCGGCCCACCGCGATCGCGATCGACCGGGTGGCCAGCGAGGACGCCTCGACCACGGTGTACCAGGCCAGCATCGCGACGATCACCGGGCCGGGGTTGCTCCGGTGCGGCGCGACCGCTGTGAAGATCACGGCTCCGGCCAGGCCGACCGCACACGGCACCAGAAGCAGTTTCGCGTACGCCCGGACCGCCGGTCCCGGGGCCACGTTGTGATAGGTGGCCACGAAGCTGCGCTCGGTGCCCAGCAGCAGCACCTGGGTCGCCAGGTAGGTGACCTGCAACAGCAGCGCGACCTCGCCCCGGTGGGTCGGGGTCAGCGAGCGGACCATCAGGATGTTCGCCGCGAAGGCCACCGCGCCGGTGAGCATCTGCGAGGCGATCAGCTGGACGTAGGGTTCCCGGAGGTGCCCGATCAGCCACGTGAGCCGGTTGACCCGGCGGGACGCCGGCTCCGCCGTGGTCGTCTGCTGGTCCACCCGCAGTTCACTCACCGTCTGGCCGCTTCTCTGGCTCCGGATCCGGCTCGGCCGCGGGCGCCGGCGCCGGGCTCGTCGGCTCTATCACGGGCGCCTTTCCGCGGGCTATCTCGTCCGGAGCCCCGTCCAGGGCCGCGTTGACCACCCGGGCCCGGCCGCGGACCACGCCGGCCGGGGGCCGGGGCGCCGGGATGCCGCCGGCCGGCGCCGCCTCGTCCGGCTCGTCCAGCGGGATGAGCAGTTCGGACGCGGGCACCTGGGAGGCGTCCGGCCAGGCCTGGCCGGTGGGCAGTTTGCGGGGCAGGGCGTTGAGGACCGCGCCGGCCAGCTTGGCGCCGACCTTCTCCAGCAGCTCCATCGACTTCTCGACGTCCGCCGTCCGGGTCCGGTTGGCGCGGACCACCAGCAGCGCGCTGTCGGTCACCTTGCCGAGCACCGCGGCGTCGGCGGGCCCGTTCAGCGGTGGCGCGTCGACCAGCACCACGTCGAACCGCTCGGTGAGGGTGCGGACGGTGGCCGGCAGCCGGGGCGAGGCGAGCAGCCCGCCCGGGTCGGGGCTCTGCTGGCCGGCCGGCAGCACGGTGAGCCGCCCGTTCAGCGACTCGCACAGCACGTCCGGGACCCGCGCGGCGCCGGAGAGCACCTCGGCCAGGCCGGGCGCCGGGTCGAGGGAGAGGTAGCGGCCGACTCCGGGGGTGCGCAGGTTGGCGTCCACCAGCACGACCCGCGCGCCGGTCTCGGCCATCGCGATGGCCAGCCCGCAGGTGACCGCGGTGGTGCCCTCCTTGCGGCTGGTGCCGGCCAGCAGCAGTGACCGGCCGCGGGGGCTGCCGCGGCGCCCGTCGGTAACGCCGGGCAGCAGGCTGCGCAGCCGCCGGAACGCCTCGGCCAGCGCCTGGTCCGGGTGCTCGTCGCGGCCACGTCCCTCCAGCGAGATGACGCCGACCGTGCCGAGGCCGAGCCGGCGCAGGTCCTCCTCCTCGGCCACGGTCTTGCCGGAGAACTCCCGGATCGCCACCGCGATCGCGCCGATCAGCAGGCCGAGCACCGCGGCGAAGCCGGCGTTGCGGGCGAGTCCGCTGGGCTGCTTGACGGTCTCCGCCTCCTGGAGGATCGAGATGGACGGGGCCGGGCCGCCGTCCGGGCTCGGCGTGGCGATCCCCTTGGCGACCGTGACCAGCACCGCCGCGGCGGTGGTGACGATCTCCCGGCTGCGCGCCGCGCTGGGGTCGACGGCGGCGATGGCGAGCAGGTCGGTGCCCTCGCTGACCTGGGCGGACAGGCTCTTGCGGACCTGCTCGGCGGTGATCTGAGGACCGAGCTCGGCGACCACGCCCTCGGCGACCCGGGGACCGGTGAGCAGGGCGATGTAGGAGTTGAGCCGGCGGGAGTTGGCGTCCGGGTCGCCGGTGCCGGCCGAGACGAACAGCAGCATCGACGACTTGTAGGCGGGTTTCGCGGTGAGGGTCAGGCCGGCCGCGACGGTGGTGGCCACCAGCACCGGGATCAGCAGCCAGAGCCATCGGCGGCGGCAGGCCCGGAGATATGCGCGTAGTTCCACTTTGTCAGATCCCCCCGTGTCAGGACTGCTGGGTCAGCACGGCTCGGCGGCCCGCCGCCCGGGTCAGTACCGCCTCGAAGCGTTCGTAGAGCTGGTCCCGGGAGAACTCGTCGACGGCCAGGCGATGGGCCGCGGCCCGGGCCTTGACCAGCCAGTCCTCGTCCCGCACCCGGTCGGCCATCAGCTCCCCGGCGGCGTCCGCGTCGTACGGGTCGAGGACCAGCCCGGCGCCGGTCTCGGTGATCAGGTCGGCCTGCCAGCCGCCGTAGTTGACGGCGATCGGCCGGGACGCGGCGAGCGCGTCGAAGAACTTGTTGGCCGAGTTGTCCCAGAGGCCGCGGATCGGCCGGACCATGCTGGTCGACATGGTCGCGGCGCCCAGGATCACCGGCAGCTCGGACTTGGGGACCTTCTCCCACATCCGGACTGTCGCGTCGAGCAGGCCGTGCTCGGCGGCGAGCCGTCCGGTGCTCTCCCACTCCTTGCCGTGCCCGACGATCAGCACCTGGATCTCCGGGTCCAGCTCGCGCATCCGCCGGGCCGCGCGGATCAGGTACTCCACCCCGTTCACCGCGCCCAGCGCGCCGGTGTAGACGATCAGCGGCCGGTCGCCGAGCCAGCGGTGTTCGCCGCGGAACCGCTTGACCTGCGCCGGGTCGACGTGGAAGAGGTCCAGGTCGGCGGCGTTCGGCACCACGGTGACCGGGGTGCCGGGGCGGCGCCTGGTCACCCCGGCGGCCATCCCGGGGGAGAGGGCGACCACCTCGGCGGCGTTGCGATAGGCGAAGGTCGCCAGCGCGCCGGCCAGGCCCCGGGTGACCGGGTTGCGCAGCGCGCCCATCTCGATCGGCACCTCCGGCCAGAGGTCACGGACCTCGAAGACGAACGGCACCCGGCGCAGCCGAGCGGCGAGTACACCGGGTACCGCGACGGTGAGCGGGGTGCTGGTGGCGAAGACCAGGTCCGCGCTCATCCGGGCCGCGCGGGTGGTGGCGAGCACCATGAACTCCGCGAACGCGCGCAGCCGGCGGGCGTACGACATGTGGTTGTTGTAGGGGATCCGGAACCAGTGGACGGTGATCCCGTCCTCATGGGTGATCTTCCACCCCAGCTCCCGGTCACCCGGGGTGATGTCGGTGGTGATCACGTCGACCGTGTGCCCGCGTGCCACCAGCCGCTTCGCCTGCTCGTAGGAGCGGATGCCGCCGGCCATCCCCGGGTTGCAGTAGTACTGGTGGATGTAGACGATGCGCATCCGCGGTCACCCTTCCTGCTCGTGGACGGCCGACCGGACGGCGGCCACCACCCGATCCCGGTCGTGCCCGGTGAGGGCGGAACCGCTGGGCAGGCAGAGCCCGCGGTGGAAAAGGTCGGCGCTGACCGCGCCGCCGCGCATCACGCAGTCCCGGTACACCGGTTGCAGATGCATCGGCTTCCAGGTGGGGCGCGCCTCGATGTCGGCTTTCGCGAGCTCGGCCACGATCAGATCGCGGGTCCGCTGCGAGTCGACCAGCAGACAGGTCAGCCACCAGTTCGGTACGCCATAGCCCGCCACCGGCAGGAAGTCGAACCCGCTCAGGTCGCCGAGCGCCGCCCGGTAATGCTCGAAGGTCACCCGGCGCGCCTCGATCATCGACGGCAGCCGCTGCAACTGTCCCCGCCCGACCGCGGCGAGCAGGTTGCTGAGCCGGTAGTTGTAGCCGACCGTGCGGTGCTCGTAGTGCGCCACCGGCTCGCGCGCCTGGGTGGACAGGTGCCGGACCTGACCGGCGACCGAGCCGTCGTCGGTGACCAGCACCCCGCCGCCGCCGGTGGTGACGATCTTGTTGCCGTTGAACGAGAGCACCCCGGCCAGCCCGAACGACCCGGCCGGGCGGTCCCGGTAGGTCGCGCCCAGGGCCTCGGCGGCGTCCTCGATCAGCGGGACGCCGTATCGGTCGCAGGCCTCCAGGATGGGCTGGTAGTCGGCGCACTGCCCGTACATGTCGACGGTGATCACGGCGCGCGGCAGCTGGCCGCGGACCGAGCGGCCGCGCAGCTCGTCGACGAGGATCTGCGGGTCGACGTTCCAGCTCTCCGGGGTGCTGTCCAGGAAGACCGGGCGGGCGCCGAGGTACATCACCGCGTTGGCGGTGGCCGCGAAGGTGAACGACGGGACCAGCACGGTGTCGCCGCGGCGCACCCCGGCCGCGATCAGCGCCAGGTGCAGGGCGGCGGTGCCGCTGCTGAGCGCCACCGCGTGCCGGACGCCGACGAGCTCGGCGCACTTGGCCTCGAAGGCGTCCAGGTCCGGCCCGACCGGCGCGACCCAGTTCGAGTCGAACGCCTCCAGCAGCAGTTTCCGCTCGACGTCGGTGACGTCGGGTGGGCTGAGATAGATCCGTGGCTCAGTCATGGACTCGGGTCCGCACTGCCATCAGCGGCCAGGCCGGGTGCAGCCCCTGCCGGTGGATCCCCATCGGTGAGTCGCCGGGGTGCATGGCCGGGCGCAGCGTCGAGGAGAAGCTGCGGTACCCGGCCCGTTCGGCCGCCCGCACCTCCCGCTCGGTGAAGTCCACCCGGGGATAGCCGTACGGCGCGGCGAAGTCCCGGATCTCGATCCCCAGCTCGTCCTCCAGCTCCGCCTTGGAGTCGGCGATCTCGTGCCACACCTCGTCGTCGTCCTGGTCGGCCAGCCGGTGATGGGTCACCGTGTGCGAGCCGATCGCGAACCCGGCCCGCTGGATGTCCCGGACGTCGTCCCAGCTCAGGTTCCCGGGCCGGCCGATCAGTCCGGTGGTGACGAAGAAGGTGGCCGGCAGCTTCAGCTCCAGCAGCATCGGCACGACCACGTCACGCCAGCTCAGGTGACCGTCGTCGAAGTTGAGGCAGAACGTCGGCTCGGTCAGCGGCCGCTCGTCGGCCAGCACCGCGAGGGCCTCCTCCCAGCTCACCATGGTCCCGATCCGGCTCATCCGGCGCAGGTGGCGGCGCAGGTCGCCGGCGTACTCCGCGAGCACGTCGTGGTAGAAGGGGAAGAACAACCCGGGCGCGCTGGGCAGGCGGCGGAACAACCCGGCCGGCGCGAGCACCCGGCCCTGCGTCCGTGGCCTGGCCCGGAGGCGGGTCCGCAGGCCTAGTTCGTTCAGACGTCGTTTGATCGCCGTCGGCGCCTCCATGCGACCGGCACCCTCCCGCTCGTCGGTTCCCATCACCCTGACAAATGGATACCGGTGAGCGGCAGTAGCAATTGTCACCCCGAACGCGAGGATCATTCACGTCAATTCAGGAATGGTCCTTCCGGGCCTTGCGGAATGGCCGTCCGGCCGGGCATCATCCGGCTTCTACGCCTATTCGAGCGAGGCGAACGGATGCTTCGACTGCAACGGGTGGAGCCGAGTGCCGCCCTCACCGCCGACCGAGCCACCTACCAGGACCGCCTCATCTTCCACACTCCGGAGTGGCTCGCGTTCGTGGCCGAGTGTCAGCGCGCCGAGCCGGTGCTGGCCACGGTCAGCGACGACGGCGCCACGGTGGGCCACTTCACCGGTCTGCTCACCCGCCGCTGGGGCCTGCGCATCCTGGGCAGTCCGATGGCCGGCTGGACCACCTCCTACCAGGGATTCAACCTCCAGCCAGGGGTGTCCCGGCGGGCTGCCCTGCGGGCGTTGCCGGGGTTCGCCTTCGACCAGCTGGGCTGTGCGCACCTGGAGGTGCGGGACCGGGCCGCGACCGAGGCCGACTGGACCGGCCTGGACCTGCGCTGGGACGCGGCGCCCACCGCGGTGATCGACCTGAGCCCGGACGAGGACGCCCTGTTCGGCGCGATGGCCAGTGCCTGCCGGCGCAATATCCGGAAGGCCGCCAAGTCCGGCGTGATCATTGAGGAGGCGGAGCCGGATCCGGCATTCGCCGACGAATTCTACGATCAATTGCGGGACGTTTTCGCGAAGCAGAATCTGGTTCCCACCTATTCGGTGGAACGGGTGAAGTCGTTGATCCGACATCTCGCTCCGGCGGGCCGGATCACTCTGCTGAGGGCTCGCGACGGCGACGGCCGGTGCATCGCCACCGCGGTGCTGCCCTGGTACCACCGGACCATGTACTTCTGGGGCGGCGCGAGTTACCGCGAGCACCAGCACCTGCGTCCGAACGAGGCGCTGATCTGGCACGCGCTGCGGTGGGCCAGGGCGCGCGGGGTGACCGAGTTCGACTTCGTCGGCTCGAACTCCTACAAGGAGAAGTACGGCACCGTCGAGGTTCCGGTCCCGTGGGGGCGGCAGTCGCGGTCGCCGCTGATCGCCACGCTCCGGGACACCGCGAAGCAGGCGTTCGCGCTCAAGCAGCGGACGGCGGCGCGGCTGACTCGTTTCAAGGAGCCCGAGGCTGTTACGCGCCCGTGAAAGACTTTGAAAGAAACGTGCGACTTTCATGCGTACGCTAATCGCTCTTTGCATCTGATCTTGTGCTGAAATCCGTCTTGAACTGGCCTTTTACTGAGTCGTCACGCGGCTGAAACGCAATGCAAGAACAGCAAGAGCTTGCGTTGAATGGTTGCCGTCAATAGCGTTCCGTCAATGACACACGAGGGAATCCGGCGCTGGATCGCCGGAGTCGGCGTGGCCGTCATGGCGGCCCTGGCGCTGACCGCGCCCGCCGCCGCGGCGGACGCCGGCACCAGCACCTTCTGGGTGCTGTTGCGGGAGAAGACCGACTTCAGCGCCGCGAGCGGCGCGAAGACCAAGGCCGCGCGGGGGCAGGCCGTGGTCCGGGCCGCGCAGACCGGCGCGCGGCTCCACCAGGCCGGGCTGCGGGAGCTGCTCGGCAAGCGCAAGGTGCCGTTCGAGAGCTTCTGGATCGCCGACACCATCAAGGTCACCGGAACCGCCGCGCTGCGCAAGGAGATCGCCGCCCGCCCCGACGTGAAGGGGATCGTCGCGGACACCCCGATCGTGCTGCCGAAGCCGGCCGCCGGGAGCGCGCAGGCCGAGGTGCAGGGCAACGAGTGGAACATCGACCGGATCGGCGCGCCCCGGGTCTGGGCGGAGAAGGGCGACACCGGGCAGGGCATCGTGATCGCCAACGTGGACACCGGCGTCCAGTTCGATCACCCGGCGCTGGCCGCGTCCTACCGCGGGCGGCAGGCCGACGGTTCCTACCGGCACGACTACAACTGGTACGACCCGTCGCACGTCTGCTCCGGCGCCGCGCCGTGCGACAACGCCGGGCACGGCACGCACACCATGGGCACGATGGTCGGCGCGGACGGCATCGGCGTCGCCCCGGGCGCGAAGTGGATCGCCGCGAAGGGCTGCGAGTCGCAGTCCTGTTCCGCGTCCGCGCTGCTCGCGGCCGGTCAGTGGATCGTCGCGCCGACCGATCTCAGCGGCGCGAACCCCCGGCCCGACCTGGCCCCGGACATCGTCAACAACTCCTGGGGCGGCGCGGCCGGCTTCGACCCGTGGTACTCCGACGTGGTCCGCGCCTGGACCGCGGCCGGCATCTTCCCGGCGTTCTCCAACGGCAACTCCGGACCGGGCTGCGCCACCGCGACCACGCCCGGCTCCTACACCGACGTGTACTCGTCCGGCGCGTTCGACGTGACCGGCGCGATCGCCTCGTTCTCCAGCCGGGGCACCGGGCAGGACGGCGGGATCAAGCCGGACCTGGCCGCGCCCGGCGTCGACGTCCGCTCCAGCGTGCCGGGCGACGCCTACGCCTCGTACAGCGGGACGTCGATGGCCTCCCCGCACACCGCGGCGACCGTCGCGCTGATCTGGGCGGCGGTGCCCGCGCTGCGCCGGGACCTGACGGCCACCCGGGAGATCCTCGACGTCACCGCCACCGACGCCGACGACACCTCGTGCGGCGGGACGGCCGCCGACAACAACGTCTTCGGGCAGGGGCGGCTCGACGCGTACGCGGCGGTCAGCCTGGCGCTCAGCCCGGCCGGGACGCTCACCGGCACGGTCACCGGGGCCGGTGGCGCGCTCGCCGGCGCGACGGTCACCGTCACCGGTCCGGCCACCCGGACCACCTCCAGCGCGGCCGACGGCGGCTACCGGTTCGGCCGCCTCCCGGCGGGCCGGTATCAGCTGAGCGTGACCGCTTTCGGCTATGACAGCTTCCAGCTCGCGGTGACGGTCGGCGAGGGCGACTCGGTGCGGGCCGACGCGGCGCTCACGGCGAGTGCGTCCGGCATCGTGAGCGGGGTGGTCAGCGTCGGCGGCGACCCGGCGGCGGGCGCGACGGTCGCGCTCGCGGGCACGCCGGTCTCGGTCACCACGGGCGCCGACGGCGCCTATCGGCTCGCTGCCCCGCACGGGGATTACCAGCTCAAGGTGGATCCGCTGGGTGGCTGCGCCACCGGAGCGACCCGATCACTCACGGTCCGCGGGGACGTCACGGTCGATGTCGCGCTGAGCCAGGTCAGGGACGCTTTCGGGTACGCCTGCACCCCGGCCGAGGAGGCGTACCGGCCGGGAACCACCCGGGTGGATCTGACCGGTGACGACGCGGCGGCCGAGGTGACGCTGCCGTTCGCGGTGCCGTTCTACGGGACCGGGTACCGGCACGCCTGGGTGAGCACGAACGGCGTGATCGCTTTTGATCAGGCGGTGCACTCCTACGCCAACACGGATCTGCCGGACACGGCCGTGCCGAACAACGCGCTCTACCCGTTCTGGGACGACCTCTACGTGGACGACGCGGCGGGCGTCTACACCGCCGCGGACGCGGACACGTTCGTGGTCGAGTGGCGCAACGTGCGGTTCTTCGGGGACGAGACGCAGCGGCTGTCGATCAGCGCGATCCTGCACTCGGACGGGCGGGTGACATATCGCTATCGGGATCTGTCCGGGGCTCGCACGGGTGGGAACAGTGCCACGATCGGGGTGGAGAACGCGGACGGGACGGTGGGGCTGGCTTTCGCGTACGGGAAATCGGTGGTCAGCGAAAGCGTCGGGGTGACCTTCGCCCCGGGAGCCGTGAATCGGATCGCGGCCACCTTCAACGTGCATCGCGAAACCGTCTGGGGACAGAACGTCTTCGTCGCCGGCAACATCGCTGAGCTGGGTGGCTGGGACCCGAATCGGGCGGTGCCGCTCGGTGCGGACGGCTATCCGACCTGGTCCGGGGCGGTGAACCTGCCGCCGAACACGGCGGTCGAGTTCAAATACCTGGTCAAGAATCCGGACGGTTCGGTGATCTGGGAATCGGGTGCGAATCGCAGCACGGTGACGCCGCCGACCGGGCAGTACATCACGCACGACGACTTCCGTTCCTGAATGGGTTCTCCCGGCCCATCCGGAGGGCCGGGAGAACGTCCTCAATTCAGGACCAGCGTCTTCTGCGCCAGCTCGTAGGCGGGCAGCATTTCGGTGTGCTCGCCGCTGTCGAAGCTGTCCAGCGAGACCAGCACCAGGCCCTTGCCCGAGTCGACGACGAACGCCGACTCCTTTTCCAGGGTGCCGTCGAGCTGGCTCTTCTGCTGGTAGTCGACGGTCAGGCCGGGCTTGCCGCCGATCGGCGTCTCGGTGAACGCCGGCTCCTGCGCCTTGTCGCCGATGAACGCGGTCAGGGCCGGCTTCAGCTCGGCCCGCTCGCCGGTCCAGACGCGGAGGAAGCCGAGGTTGCCGGCCGGCTTGGCGTCGATCTCGCAGGCCATCGTGAACGGGCCCTTCCTGGCCAGGGCGGCCAGCGGGTCGTCGGCCGTGACGGTGACCTGCTTGGGCTTCCAGCCGTCGGCGATGCCGAAGCTGACCGGCAGCTCGCAGCCGCTGCCGGCGGCGCCGACCTTGGCCGTCGCCGGCTCTTTGCTCGCCGTGGCCGGTGTCTTCTTCTCCTCGCTGTCGCAGCCGGTCAGGGCCAGGGTGGCGAGGGCGGTGAGCAGGGCGGTGCGGCACAGGGTCTTCACAGGAAGGGAAGTATAGAGTTGCCGCTCAGGCCGGACGGGTGAGGGAAAGATGAGTTGATCTCACTTTTCGCATCGGCTAGCGTACCCGCCGTGATGCGTACCCGGATTACCGCCGCAGTCCTGTTCACCGCCGCCGCGCTCAGCCTCAGCGCCTGCTCCGACGACGACAAGACCGAGGCGGGCAGCACGCCCACCACCGCCCCCGCCGCCAGCAGCGTCGCCTCGGCCCCGTCCGACGCGCCCCGGCCGGACAACACCCCGTCGCAGAACGGGGCCATCCCCGCACCGGCCGGCGGCGGGAACGCCGACAAGGTGATCTGCGAGGCCACCAACACGGCCGGCGAGTCGATGAAGACCGCGATGCTCACGATCATGAAGGCGAACAACGGCGACATCAAGCCGGCCGACGCCAAGAAGATCCTCGACGACTTCACCAAGGCGGTGAACCAGGCGCTCGACCAGGCGCCGGAGAGCACCGTCGCGACGGCGGCCCGGAAGATCTCGGACGAGGCGGCCAAGGCCGCGGCGGCGTCCGACCCGGTCGATGCGGCCGCGGCGCCCGAGTTCGAGAAGGCGGGCACGGCGTTCACCACCGCCTGCAAGACCGTGGGTGTTCCGGTCAACTTCTGACGTACGCCGTGTGCTCCGAGCGCCCGTGGCCGTGGTGGTCGCGGGCGTTCGCCGTCTCCGCACCCCCGTGATCCGTGGTCTCGTCGTCCTCGACGCCGCCCGTCGGGGGCGGGGGCGGGCTGATCGGCGCCGTCGGGTGCAGCGGCCTGCCGGTCGTCGGCGGACGGGCCGGTGGCAGGTCGGTCGGTGGCGCGACGACCGGGCCGGTGGTCCGGGTGGCGGTGACCCGCGGCCGGGCGGACGGGGCCGTCGTGTGCGGCCGGGCGCCGGGCGTGCTCGGTGCCGGGGTGATCGAGGCGGACAGGGCGGGACGGGTCACCGCGCCGGTGGTGGCGTCGCTGACCGGGACGGGCGTGATCATCGGGGCCGGTGGCCGGGGCTGTGGCCCGCCGCCGCGTGAGGCGGCGACCGCCGTGCCGATCCCGGCCACGGCCGCGGCGGCGATGACCAGGCTTTTTCGCATCTCGGGCCTCCGCGCGGGCGATTCGGCGGCCCAGTGTCGCACGGCGTCGGGGCTGGTCGCCATGGGTGACGACCAGCCCCGCCGGGGTCAGCCTCTGGCCTCCGCCACGTGGATGGCCGCGGCGCTTGCCGGGGTCAGCGTTTCGCTGCCGCGACCGCGTCGCGGACGGTCGCCGCGCTTGCCGGGGTCCCCGGCTCGCCGTACGGCCCGTACGGCGTCACGTAGACCGGGGTGTCCCGCTGGGTCCGCCAGTTCTCGGCGAGCGGCCCGACGTCCACCGCGTCGTAGCCGATCCGGTCGAGGAACTCGGTGACCACGAGTTTCGCCGCCGCGTCGTCACCGGCGATCGGCAGTGCGGACCGCTCCGCCGAACCCGCCGGACGGGCCAGGGTGGCCAGGTGCCCGAACCAGATGTTGTTGAAGCCCTTCACCACCTTGCTGTCCGCGAGGTGCTGCTGGAGCAGCTCACCGGTGGTGCTCGTGTCCTCGTCCAGGGCGGCGATCTGCCCGTCCCGCTCCGGGTAGTAGTTGTTCGTGTCGATCACGACCTTGCCCGCGAGCGGCTCGACCGGCACGTCCGCATAGGCCTTCAGCGGCACGGTCACCACCACGATGTCCCCGGCCGCGGCAGCGTCGGCCGCCGTCCCGGCCCGCGCCCGCGGCCCCAGCTCCGCGACGAGGCCCGCCAGGGTCTCCGGCCCGCGGGAGTTGCTCAGCACCACGTCATACCCGGCGGCCACGGCGAGCTGCGCCACGGTGCTCCCGATGTTTCCACTGCCGATGAGTCCGATCGTCGTCATACCAGCGCGAACCCCGCTCGTCCCGCCCCGATTCCGGCCGGGCCCCAGACGTGACAGGTGGCACATCCGGGATCGGTTCGACGGGGTGGATCTTGGGTGACAGGGCGCCCTCCAGCGGCTCCATCCGGTGACGGAGCGGCTCGGGGCGAGCGCGCCGAGCCGCTGCCCGCCCCGCTCCTGTCCATCGTGCTCTGTGCGGGCCCGCCGGCTACTGCGCGCGGGCGGCGGCGACGGTACGCCGGGCGTCGCGCCAGGCCACCCAGCCCGTCCGCAGGCGCGGGGAGGACACGGGCTCACCCCGGCGGCGGGCCCGGAGCTGGGCGATCAGCCACGGTGGCGCGGCCGCCTCCGCCACGGCCCGCGACTTCGTCAGCAGCGTGCCGTGCCGCAGGGCGTGCCGGCCACGAGCCATCGAGGTGAGGCTCAGGTCGGCGAGCACCGGGTCCCGGAAGATCCACGGGCGGCGGGCGGCCCACGCCCAGTAACCGGTGAGCTCGGCCCGGGCCGCGGCGCGGATGTCGTCGTCGCTCATCGGGGGCAGCAGCTCGCCCGGCGCCCGGCCGAAGATCGGATAGCCGTGCCGGACCAGCTCGGCCCGGGTGACGCCGGAGAGGATCCGCCGCACCAGCATCCCGTGCGTCCAGGTCGGATGCTCGGCGGCCAGGTCGCCGAGGCGGTCCGCGCACACGTAGACGCAGCCCAGGTTGAGCGCCGGGTCGACGCCGGCGTGCATCGCGGCGATCCGGGCCGGATCGGGGACCGCCGGCACGATCGCGACCAGGTCGAGGTCGCTGACGCCGGGTATGTAGTCGCCGGTCGCGAGGGACCCGGCGACCAGCAGGTCGGTCGCCCAGCCGGCGGCCGCCAGCCGGTCGCCGAACTCGTCGACCGCTTTCATGCCGCCACGCTAGTCGGCCGCGGGCTGGATCCAGTCGAAGGTGCGTTCCACGGCGCGCTGCCAGTTGGCGTACTCGGTCTTGCGCAGATCCGGGTCCATGGCCGGCATCCACTGGCCGGCGATGTGCCAGTTGCGGCGCAGGCCGTCCAAATCCGGCCAGTATCCGACGGCCAGCCCGGCCGCGTAGGCCGCGCCGAGCGAGACCGTCTCCACCGCCAGCGGCCGGACCACCGGCACGTCCAGGACGTCCGCGATCATCTGCATCAGCAGGTTGTCCGCGGTCATCCCGCCGTCGACCTTGAGGGTTTTCAGGGCCAGGCCGGAGTTCGCGTTCATCGCGTCGACCACCTCGCGGGTCTGCCAGGCGGTCGCCTCCAGGACCGCGCGGGCCAGATGCCCCTTGGTGATGTACGAGGTCAGCCCCACGATCACCCCGCGCGCCTCGGATCGCCAGTGCGGCGCGTACAGCCCGGAGAACGCCGGCACGATGTAGCACCCGCCGTTGTCCGCGACCGTCCGGGCCAGCGTCTCGATCTCCGGGGCACTGGAGATCAGCTCCAGCTGGTCGCGGAACCACTGGACCAGCGAGCCGGTGATCGCGATCGAGCCCTCCAGGGCGTAACTGGCCGGGGAGCCGGCGACCTGGTACGCGACCGTGCTGAGCAGCCCGTGCCCCGGCCGGATCAGCTCGTGACCGGTGTTGAGCAGCAGGAAGCTCCCGGTGCCGTACGTGCACTTGGCCTCGCCGGAGGTGAAGCAGGTCTGGCCGAACAGGGCGGCCTGCTGATCACCGAGGGCGGCGCCGATGCGTACCCCGGGAAATGCCTCCGAAGCGGTGCCGAAGGCGCCGATCGAAGCCCTGACCTCCGGCAACATCGCGCGGGGGATCCCGAAGAAGTCGAGCGCCTCCGGTGACCAGTCGAGGGTGTGCACGTCGAGCAGCATGGTGCGGCTGGCGTTGGTCACGTCGGTGACGTGCGCGCCGCGGGTCATGTTCCAGATCAGCCAGGTCTCCATGGTCCCGCAGAGCACCTCACCGCGCTCCGCCCGCTGCTGGAGGCCGGGCGTGTGATCGAGCATCCAGCGCAGTCGCGGCCCGGAAAAATACGTCGCCAGCGGCAAACCGGAGATATCAGAAATACGAGCTGCCAGTGACCGCGACGCGAGGTCGTGAACGAGCGCGTCGGTCCTGGTGTCCTGCCAGATGATCGCGCGCCCGATCGGGACGCCGGTCAGCCGGTCCCAGATCACCGTGGTCTCCCGCTGATTGGCGATGCCGACCGCGGCCACCTGGTCGAGGGTGATTCCGGCCCGGCGCAGCGCCCGCGGCGCCAGGCGCTCCACGTTGCGCCAGATCTCCATGGCGTCGTGCTCCACCCAGCCCGGTTTCGGGAAGTGCTGCTTGTGCTCCTGCTGGGCCAGGGAGACCAGCCGCCCGTGCCGGTCGAACACGATGCACCGGGTCGAGGTGGTGCCCTGGTCGATCGCGACCACGTAGCGCTCGGACATGTCCGTGTCCCTCCTATGGCCGGGCCGCTCCCAAATCCCTGGAGATCGCCCGGGCCGCGTCCCGCACGCCGGTGACCAGGTGCGGGCGTGGTTTGTAGTGGCTGTCGCAGATCCGTTCGACTTGTCCGGAGACGCCGATGGCGCCGATCACCAGCCCGCCGTAACCGCGGATCGGTGCGGCGACCGCGGCCTCGCCGAGGATGTGCTCCTCGACGTCGGCGCCCCAGCCGCACGCCCGGATCTGCTCCAGGGCCGCACCGAGCTCGCGTGACGTGACCAATGTCTTCCGGGTGTAGGCCGGCAGGTCCGGATCGAGGACGCCCGCCCGGTACGCCAGCAGCACCTTCCCGAGCGCCGTGGCGTGCAACGGCAGCAAGGCCCCCACGTCCAGGGTCTGGAAGGTGTCGTCCGGCCGGAACACGTGGTGCACGACGAGCACCTGCCCCTCGTACACGGTCCCGATCCGGACCGCCTCCCCGCTGCGCGCGGCCAGCGGATCCGCCCAGTTGATCGAGCGGGACCGCAGCTCGTTGATGTCCAGATAGCTGGTCCCCAGGTGCAGCAGGGCGGCACCGAGCTGGTACTGCCCGGACACCCGGTCCTGCTCGACGAAGCCGACCCCCTGAAGCGTGCGCAGGATCCCGTGCGTGGTGCCTTTGGCCAGGTCGAGGGAGCGGGCGATCTCGCTGAGCCCGAGCCGGCCCGGCCCGCCGGCGAGCATCCGCAGGATCGCGGCCGCTCGCTCGATGGACTGCACGGTTCCCGGCATGTTTCGCACTCTATGCGACCGTGCTACGACCCGCCGTAATTGATGTTCGACAATGCCGACCGCTGTTCGTTGCTCCCGGCCACCGGCGTTCCTAGCGTCGGTCTGGCGGGGGACGTGGGTGCGAGGCGAGGTCCAGGTGGTGGCTGGCGTCGGCCGCGGAAAGGTCGCATACCGGTGTTGTATGTGGCCTTTCCGCGGACGCCGTCAGGCGCCACCTGGGCCACGCCGCAGCCCCGCGTCCCCCGCCAGACCGACGCGAGCGTCGGTTGGCATCGGACGAAGGAGGGAGCATGGCCGCACGATTCAAAGTTGGTGGACTGTTCGGCGAGCTGATGGGTGAGTTCGCCGGCACGATGATCCTGATCCTGTTCGGATGCGGGGTGGTGGCGCAGGTCGTGGCCGGAGGCATCGGCGACCACGACAGCATCTCCTGGGCCTGGGGCCTGGGCGTCACCCTCGGCGTATACGTGGCGGCGCGACTCAGCGGCGCCCACCTCAACCCGGCGGTGACCCTCGCGCTCGCCGTCTGGAAGGGCTTCGAGTGGCGGAAGGTGCTGCCGTTCATCGGCGCGCAGTTCCTCGGAGCGTTCGTCGCCGCGCTGCTGGTGCGGTGGAACTACACCGAGGTCCTCAACGCCAAGGACCCCGGGCTCACCATCAAGACCCAGGGCGTCTTCTCCACGCTGCCGGGCAACGGCAGCCTGCCGGTCGGTGAGTGGGGCGCGTTCCGCGACCAGATCATCGGTACGGCGATCCTGCTCTTCGTGATCATGGCGCTGACTGACCTGGCCAGCACCCCGCCGCAGGCCAACATGGCCCCGTTCGTCATCGGCCTGCTCGTGGTCGCGATCGGCATGGCCTGGGGCACCAACGCCGGATACGCGATCAACCCGGCCCGTGACTTCGGTCCGCGCCTGGCCAGTTTCCTGACCGGGTACGAGACCGCGTTCCGAGATCAAACCGGCTATCTCTACTTCTGGATCCCGATCGTGGGGCCGATCATCGGTGGAATTGTCGGGGCCGGCCTGTACAAGTATCTGGTCGGAATATTCATTTCCGCGGCGGGTCCGCAGGAGGTCGGCAGGATCCCGTCCGAGGACGAGAGCGTGGAGGCGAACCGTGGCTGACTTCGTCGGTGCCGTTGACCAGGGCACGACCAGCACCCGTTTCATGATCTTCGACCATGGCGGCAACGAGGTGGCCCGGCACCAGCTCGAGCACGAGCAGATCCTGCCGCAGGCCGGCTGGGTCGAGCACAACCCGATCGAGATCTGGGAGCGCACCGTGGCGGTGGTGCGCACCGCGCTGCAGAGGGCGAATCTGACCGCCGCCGACCTGGCCGCGGTCGGCATCACCAACCAGCGGGAGACCTCGGTGGTCTGGGACCGGCGCACCGGCCGGCCCTATTACAACGCGATCGTCTGGCAGGACACCCGCACCGACCGGATCGCCGCGGCGCTCGACCGCGACGGGCGGGGCGACGTGATCCGGCGCAAGGCCGGCTTGCCGCCGGCCACCTACTTCTCCGCCGGCAAGATCCAGTGGATTCTGGAGAATGTCGACGGCGTCCGGGAGGCGGCCGAGCGCGGCGACGCCATCTTCGGCAACACGGACAGCTGGCTGTTGTGGAACATCACCGGTGGCGCCAACGGCGGTAACCACGTGACCGACGTGACCAACGCCAGCCGGACCATGCTGATGAATCTGGAGACCCTCGACTGGGACGACGAGCTGCTGTCGTTCTTCAACATCCCGCGTCAGATGCTGCCGCAGATCCGGCCCTCGTCGGATCCGACCGGTTACGGCGAGGCGCGGGTCGAGGGCCCGCTCGGCGGCGTGGTGCCGCTCACCGGCGACCTCGGTGACCAGCAGGCCGCCACGGTCGGGCAGGTCTGCTTCGCGCCCGGCGAGGCCAAGAACACGTACGGCACCGGCAACTTCATGCTGCTCAACACCGGGACCAACCTGGTCCGCTCGGAGAACGGTCTGCTCACCACGGTCTGCTACAAGCTCGGCGACGCCGCCCCGGTCTATGCCCTGGAGGGCTCGATCGCGGTCACCGGCTCCGCCGTGCAGTGGCTGCGCGACCAGCTGAAAATCATCAGGTCGGCCGACCAGAGCGAGTCGCTGGCCGCGCAGGTGCAGGACAGCGGCGGGGTCTACTTCGTGCCCGCGTTCTCCGGGCTCTTCGCGCCCTACTGGCGGTCCGACGCGCGCGGCGCGATCGTCGGGCTGTCCCGGTTCAACACCGACGCGCACATCGCCCGGGCCACCCTCGAGGCGATCTGCTACCAGACCCGGGACGTGGTCGACGCGATGGCGCAGGACTCCGGCGTGCACCTGGACGTGCTCAAGGTGGACGGCGGGATCACCGGCAACAACCTGTGCATGCAGATCCAGGCCGACGTGCTCGGCGTGCCGGTCAGCCGGCCGGTGGTCGCCGAGACCACGGCACTCGGCGCGGCGTACGCGGCCGGGCTCGCGGTCGGTTTCTGGAAGTCCACCGACGAGCTCCGGGACAACTGGAACGAGTCGCAGCGCTGGCAGCCCAGCTGGTCGTCCGACCAGCGGGAACAGGGGTACGGCCGCTGGAAGAAGGCGGTGCAGCGGACCCTCGACTGGGTGGATGTGGACTGATGTCGAAACTCTCACCTGAGACACGGGACGCCGCGCTGGCCGCCCTCGAGGTGGCCGAGGTGGACGTGCTGGTCATCGGTGGGGGAGTGGTGGGGGCGGGTTGCGCGCTCGACGCGGTCACGCGGGGTCTCTCCGTGGGGCTGCTCGAGGCGCGTGACTTCGCCTCCGGCACCTCCAGCCGGTCCAGCAAGCTGATCCACGGCGGCCTGCGCTACCTGGAGATGCTCGACTTCGGGCTGGTCCGGGAGGCGCTGCGGGAGCGGGGCCTGATCCTCTCCCGCCTGGCCCCGCACCTGGCCCGCCCGGTGCGTTTCCTCTACCCGCTCAAACACCACGTGTGGGAGCGGGCGTACGCCGGGGCGGGCGTCACCCTCTACGACACGATGGCCTGGTCCAGTTCGCTGCCGAACCATCGGCATCTGACCCGGCGCGGCGCGCTGCGGGCCTGCCCGGCGCTGCGCAAGGACGCGCTGAAAGGCGCGCTGACCTATTACGACGCGCAGGTCGACGACGCCCGGCACACCATGTTCCTGGCCCGGACCGCGGCCGCCTACGGCGCGCACGTGGCCAACCGGGTCGAGGTCACCGGCTTCCTCCGGGAGGGCGAGCGGGTCACCGGCGTCACCGCCCGCGACCTGGAGTACGACCGGACCTTCGAGATCCGCGCCCAGCAGGTGATCAACGCGACCGGGGTGTGGACCGACGAGACCCAGTCCCTCGCGGGCGAGCGCGGCCAGTTCCACGTCCGCGCCTCCAAAGGCATCCACCTGGTCGTCCCGCGCGACCGGATCCAGTCGACCACCGGGCTGATCCTGCGGACCGCGAGCAGCGTGCTGTTCGTGATCCCGTGGGGCCGGCACTGGATCGTCGGCACCACCGACACCGATTGGAACCTGGACAAGGCACACCCGGCGGCCTCCGCCAAGGACATCGACTACCTGCTAACCGAGGTCAACAAGGTGTTGTCCACGCCGCTGGAGCGCTCCGACGTGCAGGGCGTCTATGCCGGCCTGCGGCCGCTGCTCTCCGGCGAGTCGGAGTCCACCTCGAAACTGTCCCGCGAGCACATGGTGGGCAGTCCGGTGCCAGGCTTGGTGGTGGTGGCCGGCGGCAAGTACACCACCTACCGGGTGATGGCCAAGGACGCGGTCGACGCCTGCGCCTTCAACCTGAACCGGCCGATCGCCAAGTGCTGCACCGACAGGATCCCGCTGGTCGGCGCGGAGGGCTTCCCGGCACTCTGGAACAGGCGTGGCCTGATCGCCGGCGAGTCGGGTCTGCACGTGGCCCGGGTCGAGCACCTGCTGGGCCGATACGGATCACTGATCAAGGACCTGCTGCAGATGATCGAGGAGGATCCGTCCCTGGGCCGCCCGCTGGAGGGGGCCGACGACTACCTGCGGGCCGAGGTGGTCTATGCCGCTGCGGCCGAGGGCGCCCGGCACCTGGTCGACGTGCTGACCCGCCGCACCCGGATCTCGATCGAGACGTTCGACCGGGGCACGGCGTCAGCCTCGGAGGCGGCCGAACTGATGGGCCGCGTTCTGGGCTGGACCAAGGAACAGCGCGACCGCGAGGTGGAAAATTATCGCCTCCGGGTCGAGGCGGAGCGGGCCTCCCAGGAGCAGCAGGACGACGAGACTGCCGACGCTGCGCGGCTCGGCGCTCCGGAGGTGGTGCCGGTCAAGGTTTCCTGACCGCTTTCCCACCACTGTCTTGGCGAGGTTGATCAGGTAGCCGAGGGCACGCCGGCGTGGGCCCGCGACCATGCCGGCCACACCCGCGACGATGGCGGCGAAACTGCCGTTCTGCCGAGAGCAGTGCGCGCGTGATCCAGCGCACCGACGCGGCGGATACGGTGGTCGGATGGGCGACGTGTGGGCAAAGTGGTTGCTGACTCGGCGAGACGGCGACAGCGCGACCATCCGTGCCCGGCACGCCTCGAGCCTGGATGCCTTCCGGGACGGAGTCCTGGATCGCGCCGATCTCCGGGCAGACGATGTACTCCTCGACGTCGGTTGCGGCACCGGCCTCATCGGCTTCGGCGCGCTGGATCGCCTCGGCCCGGACGGCCGCGTCATCTTCAGCGACATCTCGGCGGACCTGCTTGACCAGTGCCGGCGGACTGCCGCTCACGACCGGCGATGCAGTTTCGTGCAGGCGGCGGCCAGCGACCTGGCCATCATCCCGGACGCTTCGGTCGACGTGGTCACGACCCGGTCGGTCCTCATCTACTGCGCCCGGAAACAGGCCGCGTTCGCCGAGTTCCATCGGGTGTTGCGCCCCGGCGGACGCTTGTCGATCTTCGAGCCGATCAATCGGTTCCCTATGCTGCACCGCCCCGGCGACCTGTTCGGCCTGGGCCGCACACCGGTCGACGACCTGTTGGCGAAGGTGGCCCGTCAGGTCGGCGACGAGGCAACGCTGGTCGACTTCGACGAGCGCGACCTGCTGTCCTGGGCCGTCGACGCCGGCTTCGAGGCGGTCGAACTCGACTACCGCGCGCAACTGGACGTTCCGGCCGAGCCGTTCGCCGACTGGCAAGCAGTGAAGCGGACGGCCCCGAACCCGCTGGCTCCTACCTACGGCGAGGCGATCGCGGCCGCCCTGACCCGAGACGAGCGCGAGCGCCTGGAGTCGTACCTGACGACCACCGAGGCCCGCTCCCGTCGCACCATGGCAACGGCTTACCTGCGTGCGCAGAAAGCTGACACGCCGCAACAGGGCTGACCTGACCAGCAACGCCAACGGTGCCTACAGGTCTCTGCAGTGGATTCGCCCTCAGTCATCCCGGCCGTCATCACGTGCGTGTGTCGTGCCGGGAACTCGAACCGGCCAATCTTGGGATCGAGGCCGGCGACCGGCCCGGACAGATACTGCCGGGCCCGCCGCCGTGGTTATGTATCGCCTGACGAGTGCCGTTGCAGTATTCAGCCGCAGGAGCTGCCGAGCTTTGCGGAGGACCCCCAGCGACCGACGGAGAAGAAAGTCAGGTCTGCGATCGACTCGTGCGGCTGAATGCAGGTATGGGAACCTCCGTAGTTACTGCCGCGATAGATCCGCAGGCCGCGCGACGTGTTGTTGATAGCAGAGAACGTGTCGTCGTTCCAGGGCTCAGGCAACTGGCTTGTGCTTGCGGTGTAGTGCACCGGCGTTCCGCCGAAGTTCAGCTGCGGGTAGATGCAGTACTGCCCCGACGGGCAGCTGACGGCGTACGCGGGACTCACCGTGAGAAACGTCGTTCCCAGAGTAGCGATCGCGGCTCCGGCGACCATGACCTTTATGCGCTGACTCATCTCTATACCTTTCCATTCGTTTCGATCTGGCAACGCTTCGCTGGCACCTATGAAGCAGTACCGCTCGCGTCTCCGTCCGTGGACAAGAACTGGACGTCTGGATAGGCGCCGGGGCGGCGCAGCACCCTGGCGGACCGACGGAAATTTGTCCCCGTGGTCACACGCCGGGATGGTGAAATCTCTGTCTGATTAGTGGCACGAAGGTTGTTTGGCCCCTGCCCGGGGCGGCGTGACCGCGGACTCGGGCAACGCCGCGGCCGCGACCGTCGCAAGCACGGTCAGGGCCGGCGTCGCAACGACGCCGAGCGTGACACGGATTGCCGTGTGATTCGGGATCACTTTTCCCGCGTTGTCGGTCCCAACGCCCAGCGAGGCCGCAGCAAAACGATAAGGCCAGCAGCCTGGCGGATTATCCTCATCATTTCCCCGTTCGACGCAAACCTGAGAAGAACTTTCCGAGGCGCAGCCGCAGGACCGCACGCTACCTGCCCGACAAGATCGATGAACGTGCATGAGATGCCATTTGCGCGGTGCGTGAAATCGGACCTTCACGCCGCTCGGCGTCACCACCTTCCTCCGGTCTAGATCAAACTTATCTTTAATCGAGGATGGGCTGTCCCTGCGATCTTCTCACCGAGCGGCTGTTCACGATCGCTGCAGCGCTTGCGCTGCAGGCGAGGCGGCGTCGACACGACAATCTAGATCAGTGTCGGAGAGTCTTTTAGATATGGATGACCGAATAATTAGTTCATGTGCACCTTGGCGTGGAAGCCGGCCACATTCCCGAAAAGCCAGGAGGGTGGAAATCCGTAGAACTGCAAGTGACTCATCATAAATTCTCTTTTGTGCCGCTGATCGCGCCTGTCAGGCGGGGCGGCGCGGATCACGCGCGAGCATCAGCGAAGCGGATCCAGAGTCCAGCGGGTTGATACCTGCGTCGAGGTGAATGTGCGCCCCTTCCGAGGCCTGGGCGTCCGAGAGCGCGAGGCACATCCGGGCGAGATCGCGAAGCCCAGCAGGATCTCCGAAGATTTCCACCGAACCGTTCACCACTTCCACGCTGACGGTGCCGCCTCGGCGGCAGCCACGACCCCAACCGACGCGTCGTAAGCCGGCACGGATAGCGAGTGTCCAGCCACGGGCATCATCGTCGCTCACAGCAGGCCTTTAACCCCGCTTCCCGGCACCTGAACGGGGTAGGCGGCGGCCATCGCGGGCGGCTCTGAACTGTCAGGGCCGGCCCCGGCCGGTCGAAGCGAGCGGTATGCCTGCCATGCGACCAGCGCGACGGCGGCGGCTGTACGTCGACCGATATCAGCCGGCGTCGGTCACCGGTTTGCCGACGGCGTACGTCAAGATGATCGCGCCGGTGCTGGTGACGTCGCTGTGCAGCAGCTGCAGCGCACGATGCGCAGCGTCGTGCGGGAACAGGCGTTTGCCGCCGCCGAGCACCAGCGGATCGAGCATGATCCGCAGTTCGTCGAGCAAATCGAGGCTCAGCAGGCTCCGGACCAGGCCGGGGCTACCGATGACGTGCAGGTCTGCACCGGCTTGCGCCTTCAACGTGCGCACAGCAGGACCGAGGTCCCCGGGCAGCAGGACCGAGTTCGACCAGCCGAGCGGCTCGTGCAACGTCGTCGAAGCGACGTACTTGGGCAGATTGTTCAGGGGCTCGGCCAGGGCCGATTGCTCCTGCGGTGCGGTCGGCCAGTGCGACGCGAAGATCTCGTATGTACCCCGGCCCAGTACGAACCCGCCCGCGCCGCGCACGTTGTCGACCACCCAGCTCATGGACAGCTCGTCCAAGTAGCGGGCATGCCAGCCGCCGTGCCGGAACGTGCCGCTGGTGTCCTCGCCCGGATAGCTCGGCGCTTGCACCACCCCGTCCAGCGTCATCCACTCGTCCGCGATCAACTTCCGCATCCTGCATCTCCCATCGGTAACGCGTGGCCCCATGCCGAGCAGGGCGACGCTGACATCCGGGAGACGGAGCGAGCACGACGTCTTCGACATCCAGCAACGATCGCAGCATCCACTCACGCCGCCGGGCGTGTCAGAGGCCGACGGAAACCGTCACACAATGTGACGCAGGCCAACACGTCTACCTGGTCCTGGTGCTCGATGTGCCTGGTCGCTCGGTTGTCGGCCATCAGCTCTTGGACCTCAACCGGATTTACGGCTTGACGTGAGCAAGGTGCGAATCACTCAGGGATCGGCACCAGGGCGACCCGATAGTGGTCCGGACATCCTGTCGTGCCGAATTGAGTGCGTGATACGTCGTTAGATCGACGTGGCCGCCGGAAAGCGTCAGAGGTCGTCGATGTCGATGCCTTTGGCCGTGGCGTTCCAGCGATATCCAAAGGTGGCGTTGCAGACCACCTGCATCGCACCATCCTGACCGAACGAAACGGCGCCGTTGCCTACGGTCGACGAAAAAATCAAGGACGCCCGCATCGATGCCTCAGTCAGTCGGTCTTTCTGAGCTGGCAAAAACTGAATTTCCTTGAGAACCATCGAAAGCGCGATGCCATCGGCGGCAGCCTCGGCCGACATCTTGGTCATCCTGATCGTTTGATTGTTTGCGTAGATCCTGATGGCGTCCTGGCAGCTATCTTCAAGGCCCGTGTAGTTGTAGGTGATGTAGGAACCTGGGCCGCCGACGAGCACCGCCACGACGGCACCGGCAATCGCCATGGCCCTACCCCGGCGCTTGCGCGAAACTTCCGGCAGCGTTAAGCCTGCAACATCAATGCGCTCGTGTGATACGCCCGCCATCGTCCCGCTGAGAGCCAATGGTGGGCTCGGTTCCTCCTGCCGCTCAAAGGACCGCACATATTGTGATGGGCCTGCCAGCTGTAGTGCGGGTTCAACGGGTACCTGTTGGAAATTTTGCCCTACAGGGCTGGTCGCCGCCGATTGGTGGGGATGTACTCCTACCGTTTCCGGCACAGGCCAAACGGATTCGGTCCACTGTTGTCCATCCCACCACCGCTGCGCGAAAACCCCACTTGGATCGGCGTACCAACCGGCCGGCGCAGTCTCTTCAGCAGCCTGCGCAGTCACTACAGCAGCACCGCCCGTAGGTCGTTGGGCATCCACATCCCACGGCGAGATGTTGCTCATAACGGACCTCCCGGTTGTCGAGTCGATGCTCTCGCCATCGGGCCCATGCCGGCCCTCTTTAGGACTCCAGATGAACGACTTCGGCTTCGAGGCCGCCACCACAGACCCGCCAGTCCGCGCCTGCGGCCGCCAGGTGTTCTCGCCGCCGCAGTGTGCTCGTTTCCGCGGTAGGGCTGGCGAGCTGACGCCGCCGCTACCGTTACGTTGTAGCCAAGCGGCGCCAAGTCAGTCTCCGCCCAGCAGGTGCCGATGAGTGAGTTCGCGCCGCCATCGGCCTTCTTCCGGGCACACTCCTGCCAGAAGCATCGGTGTTCCGCACCTCCGGCCGCACCCTCGTAGATGCGATCGTCGCCTATTCCCGTGACATCCCTGCAGCGAACCTCAACTCAGTCCAAGGGCCTCCGATTAAGGCGGAGCAGCGCACACCACACCAAGTCATTTTAGGAGCTGGTTTTGAAGAAGGTTTTTGTCTCCGTGTCGACAGCATTTCTTGCAGTGGGGCTCATCGGCGCCGCGGCGCCGGCGCAGGCCCAGCCCATCGCCGCTCATGCGGTCGTTACCAGCGCTGTCACCACAGTCTCAAAATCCGTGGTCGCTCCTGTTTCGTATTCTGCGGCCAGTGAGTCAGTCGTACAGCAGAACGCTCGGCGCATGGCGGCGTCCTACCTCAAGACTATGCCGTTCTCGCGCAAAGGCCTTATTCACCAGCTGGTGTACGAGGGTTTTAGCACCAAGATCGCGACCTATGGTGTCGACAAGCAGCATGCGAACTGGAACACCCAGGCCGCCAGGATGGCGGCGTCCTACCTCAAGACTATGCCGTTCTCGCGCCAGGGCCTCATCGAACAGTTGGAATTCGAGGGGTTCACCCCGGCGCAGGCCAGGTACGGCGTAAAGAAGGTCGGTCTCTGAGGTTTGCGTCCAGCACCGGAACTGGTTTCAACCCCGCTGCGGGGTCTGCCGGAATACCCGCTCCCGGCAGGCCCCGAGCGCAATAAATATCAAGCAATGCAGGACTCGGTCAGGACTGGTTGACCATCGTCGTCAAGCCAGGCCTCGTATCGCGGATTTACTCATTTGCCGCAGATAAGGCGCGCTCACGGGCTCTCGTCACGGCTTTCGTTCGGCATCGTGCTGGCTGCGGGCGGCGCTCCGGCGAATGGTGAGGGACCATCCGAGCGCGGCTCCGAGTAGCGCGCCGGCCGTGTTGTGGATGACGTCTACCGGGTCACCGCCGCTGCCGATGAAACCCTGCCACGCCTCGTCGCCGAAGCTCACCGCGAAGGACGCGGCGACGACCGCGATCGGCCGCCGCCACAGCAAGGTCGCCACCACACCGAGCGGCAGGAACAGGCCGTTCGCGGCGACGTTCAGCTGGTGCCGGAGGTTGAAGCGCGAGCTCGGATACGCCCGCCGGTGGCTGCCGGATGCGGGGGGATCAGGGCGTGCCGGGGGTGGGGTGCCGGGTCAGGGCTGTGACGACGTCTCGCAACGGGGCGGTCAGGTCGGCGGCGGAGGTGGAGGCCAAGGGCTCCAGGTGCGTGGCGCGGAGCAGGGTTACGCCGATGGCGGTGGCCAGGACGATCTGGGCTCGCAGGATGTCGGGGGAGCCGCCCTGGAGTTGGGCGCCCTTGGCCAGTTTCTCGGCGAACATCTGGAGGAAGCGGAGGCGGATCTGGTCGGCTTTCTCGTCGCCGGAGGAGCGCAGGATCAGCAGCAGGGCGTGGCTCGGGCCGGCGTCGCCGGATTGGCCGATGATCTGTTCGGCGATGGTTTCCGGGATGGCTGCGGGGTCCACGTCTCCGGCGGCGGCGCGTAGCTCGGTGAAGCTCGCGGTCAGGGCCGCTTCGAAGAGGCCCTCCTTCGAGGCGAAGTAGCGGCTGATCAGCGCGACGTTGACGCCCGCGTCGTCGGCGATGTGGCGGACCGTGGTCTCCGCGTAGCCGGCCGTGGCGAAGCGGCGGCGGGCGGCGTCGAGCAGCAGTTGCCGGGTGCGGGCCGCGTCCCGGCGGCGCGGCGGGGTGGCGCTGGAGGTCACGATCGCAAGTGTGCCCTGACCGTTTCCGTTCATGCCGGAGGGCCCGCAGCAGATGGCTGCGGGCCCTCGTTTCGTGCTTGCGGACGCTCGTGCGGGTTACTTCCAGGTGTCGTTGAGGGTGTAGGCGGAGCCGGTGCCGGTGGTGTACGCGCGGTTGCTGCCGGACTCCCAGGTCACGTTGCCGCCGGCGTCCTTCTTGATGTACTTGTACTCGAAGGCGGTGCTGGTCGGGATGGCTACCGTCGCCGACCAGGTCGGGTATCCGCTGGAGCTCAGGGCGATCGCCTTCGAGGTGTCCCAGGTGCCCAGGGCGGCGATCGAGCCGACCACGAAGACGTTGGTGCCCCAGGTGGTGGTCGCGTACTCGTTGAAGGTCACCTGCGAGACCTTGTTGGTGGCCGACGGGCTGGGCGACGGCGACGAGGTCGGGCTGGTGCCGGCGCCGGACTTCGCGTTCACGTCGATGGCGACCGCGCCGTTGGCCGGGATGGTCACCGAGGCGGTGCCGCCGGAGACGGTGATCGCGGTGCCCGCGCAGCCGTTGGCGCTGGCCCCGCCGGTGATCCGGTCGCAGTACGTGCCGTTGGCCAGGCCGGTGGTGTACGTCGCGGTGGACGCGCTGCCGGACCGGTTCACGCCGAACCAGCCGAGCGAGCCGCGGCTGAAACCGATCACGTTGCTGGCGGTGTTGGTCCAGTTCGACACGGTGGTCGCGGACTGGGTGGTGTTGCGCCAGGCGACCATGCCCTTGATCCCGGTGCTCTGGGTGAGGCACTGCCAGGCGCCGTTGGTGCAGCTGGTGTTGGTGACGTAACCATTCGCGTCGGCCGGCGGGCTGGCGCCGGTCGCCGAGGTGGAGAAGCTGAAGCCGTCGTACAGGAACGGCTGGCCGTACGGGTAGGCGAGCAGGAAGTAGTTCGCCAGCGTGTACGTCGAGCCGTCCTGGTAGCGAAGGGTGCTGCCGTTGCGCTCCAGGTCGTGGTTGGTGACCATGGCCGCGGTCAGGTCGCTGGACGCGTCCAGGTTCCACGACGGGATGCCGGACAGGTTGTTCAGCGTGCCGTTGGCGAACTGCGTCTTCAGGCCGTAGGCGTACGAGAAGCCGAGCAGGTCACCGATGCCGGTGTACGCCGACGGGGCGGTGTCGCCGCTGCCGCCCGGGATGACCTCCTGGGCGAAGTACGGGGCCTTGCCCTCGGTGGTGTTGCGCAGCAGCGCCTTGATCTGGGAGAGGTCGCCGGCGTTCATGTGCTTGGCGGCGTCCACCCGGAACCCGTCGACTCCCCAGTCGACCAGCTTGTTCAGGTAACCGGCGATCTTCGCCCGGACCGAGCTGTCCTGCGTCTTCAGGTCGGAGAGCGAGTCCAGCTCGCAGTTCTGCACCTCCGACGAGTTGCCGTAGTCGTCGATCACACCGTCGTCGTCGTTGCAGTAGCCGTCGTTGGCGTGGTGGAAGTCGCTGTAGGCGTACGGCACGGCGGGGTAGGAGTAGCCGCTCGGGCTGAACGTGGAGCCGCCGTATCCGCTGGTCACCGTGTTGTTCTTGCCGGCCATGTGGTTGATCACCGCGTCCACGTAGACCCGGACCCCGGCGTTGTGGCAGGCGGTGACCATGCTGGTGAACTGCGCCTGGGAGCCCAGCCGCCCGGAGATGTTGTAGGAGACCGGCTGGTAGACCTCCCACCAGGGGTGCGCGCCGCTGCCGCTGGAGGCCAGCGTGACCGACTCCTGCGGCGGGGCGACCTGGACCGCGCCGTAACCGGCCGGGCCGAGCTGGTTGGTGCAGGCGGCCGCGACGGAGTTGAAGTTCCACTCCCAGAGGTTCGCGGTCACGTCACTGTTGTTGAGGGTCACGGCGGCGCTGGCGGTGGTGGCCAGGGTGACGCCGACCAGGCTCGCGGCGGCCAGTGCGACGCTGGTCGCCGACCCCAGGACCAGGTTGCGGGTTCTCTTTCGCATGGCGGGGACACTTTCTGCTGAGGACGGGGATGAAAGTTCTTTCACCTGAAATACCGGGGCGAATTCAGGGAGTTCTGCCCGATTTGGCGCGGCGTCAAGGAGGCGGTGGGTCGATGGCGCTCTGCAAGTCCTTGCAAGTTGTTTCAGGAAGTTACCAAGCCGTGTCACGCACGTAAAGGGATCGCCGGCGGTCGTTACAAAAAACAAAGGCGCCCCCAAGGTTGGGGCGCCTTTGCGTACCGAAAGTGATCAGGCGGCGACGGCCTCCAGTTTGGCCAGCCGGCGGCTGAAGCTCTTGGTGTTGGCCCAGAGCTTGTAGATCAGCAGCAACTCGAAGGCGAGCAGCAGCAGGGCACTACCGATCGTGACGAGCGCGAGCTGGTCCGAGACGGGGCCGATGATGAACACGAACATCATGAACTCGATGCCGCTGAACAGGTGCACCCGGATCCGGTTCTCCACCAGGAAGCGGCGGATCGCGGCGAACCGCCCGAACTGCTGCCGGAAGTCGTCCTGGAGGTCGTCACCGTCGTCGTCGGCGCTCGCCGCGGGGACCGTCCCGATGGCCGCGCTCAGACGCCGGCGCATCTCGCCCTTGACCCTGGCCATCTGGAGATTGTTCAGGTACCGGAACATGTCCAGGAAGATCACCAGCAGGCCGAGCCAGAGGTAGGCCAGGTCCTGGGTGCGGTGGAACTCGCCGCCGAACAGCCCGATGGCGCAGGCCAGCACGCGCAGCCGGTCGAACACGTAGTCGAGCCAGGTGCCGAACAACGACCCGGTCCCGTTCAGCCGGGCGATCTTGCCGTCCATGCAGTCCAGCACGAAGCTGAGGTGGAACAGCAGGGCACCGAGCAGCACCCACGGATACCCCTGGTGCCAGAACGCGGCCGCCGAGCCCAGGCCCACCACGAACGCAGCCGCCGTCAGCCTGTTCGGCGTCACCCACCGCCACGGCGCCACCACCCAGACCAGGCGGGACGCGAGGGGATCGACCAGCCAGACGGTCCACCACGCGTCCCGGGCCTTGTAGGTGCGCTCGCGGATCTCCGCAAGAGTCGGACGCTGCGCCATTACCGTTCTCCACCCGCACGAAAATGAACCGCGGTGGAACGATGGGTTTACACTCGCCGTCCGCCACGCCTGTGGACGACATCCAACACCACTGGAGCAAAGACGGCTACGCCCGCGGGGTGGTCCGGGCGAAACCCAGCTCCGGGCCGACCGCCAGGCGCGCGCCCGGCTTGCGTCCGCGGCCCCAGCCGATCTCCTTCCGATAGCTGCCGAGCAGCCCGTTCTCGGTCAGGTGCGCCTCGTCGCGCAAAGGCGAACCGGCCTCGGCCGGCTGCCGCAGCGGCGCCACGAACAGGGCGTCCGCCGGGCAGTGCGCCTCGCACATGAAGCAGGTCTGGCAGTCGTCCTGCCGGGCGATCACCGGCACCCCGTCCGGCCCGCGGTCGAAGACGTTGGTCGGGCAGACCGCGATGCACACGTCACAGGTCACGCAGCGTTCCGTGGAGACGATCTCGATCACGATGCCACCGCCTGCCGGGCGCCGGCCTCCGGGCGCACCCAGATCCGGTCCAGGCCACCGACCGTGAGCCGGTGGTGCTGCGCCGGATCCAGCTCGGGGAACTCCTCGCGCCGGGCCATCCCGCGGCTCTCCGTGCGGGCCAGCGCGCTGGTGTACATCCAGCGGGCGTGCGCCACCATCGCGGCGGCCTGCCGGCTGCGGATCGCCGCCGCTCCGCGGACGGCCGCGCCGCCGCGCAGGCCCGACCAGGCGCCGTCGAGCTCGGCGAGGGCGGGACGCAGACGGTCGCCGTGCCGCAGATAGTTCTTTTCGTACGGGTGGACCTGCTCGCGTACCGAAAGAATCGCCTCCTCCGCGACCTCCGCGCCGGACCGCAACCCGGCCTCGCCGGTCGCGACCAGGCGCCGCCGCGCCGACCCGCCGCCGAGCGTGGCCGCGAAGCGGGCCGCCCCGCGCCCCGCCCAGGTGCCGGAGGACATCGCCCACGCCGCGTTGTGGCTGCCCCCGCCGGTGAACCCGCCGCAGATCAGCTCCCGGGTCGCCGCGTCACCGGCCGCGTAGAGGCCGGGCACCGTGGTCGCGCACTCGTCGTCGGTGATCCGGATCCCGCCGGTGCCCCGGACCGTGCCCTCCAGCAGCAGCGTCACCGGGAACCGGTCGGTGAACGGGTCGATGCCGAGCCGGTCGAAGGGCAGGAAGAAGTTCGGCTGGCCGAGCCGCATGCCGGCCTGCTGCTCCGGGGTCGCCTGGTCGAGCGAGCAGAGCACGGTCCCGGTCCGCATCAGCTCGGCGGCGATCACCGCGCGGCCGCCCTGGCTGCTGGCCCCGGCGAGCAGGCTGCCGTCGGCCCGGAAGAAGGTGGCGAAGTTGTAGTACGCCGTCTTGGTCACCGAGGCGAACGCGGGCGCGATCCCGTACGCGTTGGAGAACTCCATCCCGGACAGCTCGGCGCCCACCTCGGCCGCGTAGAGCGCCCCGTCGCCGGTGTCCACGTCACAGCCGAGCGCCTTGCTGAGGAACGCGCACCCGCCGGTGGCGAGCACCACCGCGCCGGCCCGCACCCGGTACGCCATGTCGTGCTGCCGCCGATGCCCGCGCACTCCGGCGACCGCCCCGCTCGGGTCGGTCAGCAGCTCCAGGACCGGACTGTGGTCGAGGATCCGCACCCCGGCCCGGCGGATCCAGGACCGCATCCGCCGCATGTACTCCGGCCCCTGCACCCCGCGCCGGTACGGCTCCCCGTCCACCACCGGGAACGGATACCGTGCCTCGGTGCCGAGCCGGTGCATGTTCTCGTAGGTCTGATCGAGCACCCGGGCGGCCCAGCGCCGGTCGGCGAGGTGGCCGCCGAGCGCCTCCCGGCTGGCCATCGCCTTCTCCCGGTCCTCCGGGTCGGGCCGCACGTACCAGACGCCGGTGCCGCCGGAGGCGGTCGGCCCGCTGGTGCCGCAGTAGCCCTTGTCCAGCAGCAGCACGTCGGCGCCGGACTGGGCGGCGGCCAGCGCGGCCCAGGCGCCGGCCGGCCCGCCGCCGGCGACGACGACGTCGGCGGTCAGGTCGAGCGGTGTCGGTTCGGTAGGCATGGGCTCAGCATTGAACCCACAAAGCCTATGTGTCAACTAGGAGATCGCCGAGTGGGATTCCGGGGCGGGCGGGCGGCCACCGGAAAGGCGGCCGGACCCCGTCGGGATCCGGCCGCGCTTCACCGGTCATCGCCGGCGCGTCATACCCGGCACTGCCAGCTGCGGGCGTCGTAGAAGTCGATGAACCGGTCGACCGTGGCGTAGCCGAAGGTGGTCTCCCGGCACGCCGCCAGCACGTCGATGTCCGAGCGTGCGCCGCCGGCCACGCAATGCCAGTCGTACGCCGTGCCACCGGTCAGCACGGCGCCGTCCGCGCCGATGCCGTGGCAGTAGCGGTCGAAGTCGGGGGCCACCACGTCGTCGCGGACCCGCCAGCAGTCCACGCTGTCCGGGTGGTGGAAGTCGCCGATCCGGTCCACCGCCAGGTCGGTGTGATAGGTCCACCGGCAGGCCGCGTCCAGGGCCAGCCCGGCGTGCCGGTCGTCCGGGGTGCGGCACTGCCAGTCGTACGCGGTGCCGCCCAGCAACACCACGTCGGCGTAGCCCTGGGCGCGGCAGTAGCCGCCCAGGTCCGGCGCGCCCAGGTCACGGGGCGGCGGGGGCGATGCCGCGGCCGGTGAGGCGAGCACGGCGAGCAGTCCGCCGGCGCCGAGCAGCACGGTGGCCAGCAGGCGGATGAGGGTGCGCATGGAATCCTCTCGGTAGGTGTGGCGCGGTGGGTCAGGCGACGGCGAAGGCGTAGTTCGCGCCGTAGTCGGAGTCGTAGGCGACGCAGCCGCTGAGCTGGCCGATGACCCGGAACCAGAACTCCACCCGGTGGGTGCCGGACGGCAGCGCGACCGTGGCCGGCACGGATCGGCCGATGGCGTCGGTCACCGCGGCGGACTGCGCCGGGCCACCGTCGAAGCGGTAGAAGGCGTCGATCCGCCAGGCCGGCGAGCTGTTGTAGGTCTCCCGGCACTGCGGCAGGCGGGCGGCGTCGTACCGGATGACCAGGTCACGGCCGGCGCGGAGCTCGCCGGTGACCGTTTCCGACCAGTCGGCGGCGAAGGTGGCGACCGCCGGCTGCCCGACGGCGTAGTGATAGTTCGCGCCGTTGCGGGAGTCGTACTCACTGCAGCCGGCCCGATCGCCGGAGTGGAACCACAGCTCCAGGTCACGGCCGCCGGCCGGCAGGTCGACGCTGACCACGGCCTTGACGTTGTGCCGGTTCTCGTCCAGCCGGACGACCGGCTGGCTCTGCACCGGGCCGCCGTCGACCCGGTAGTAGACGCTGATGCTCCAGGCGTCGCCGCCGGCGTACTGGTTGCGGCACAGCGGCAGCCGGGCCGCGTCGTAGTCGACCAGCACCGGCCGGCCGGCCTCCAGCGTCCCGTCCACCTGCTCGCCGCCGTCGGCCAGGTAGCGCAGCACGGGTGGGGTGGTGGCCGGGGCGGTGCCGGCGGCCGCGGCCGGGGAGCCCATGGCCAGCAGGGCGGCGGCCGCGGTCAGGACCAGGACGCCGGCGTGCCGGGCGAGGCCGGGCAGGGTGGGTCGGTTCGGGCTGATCCGGGTGAGGCGATGCATCGCTGTCCTTCTCGGCTGAGGGTTGGTGTCTTTCACCGATGACCCTGCAAGTTCTTGCAAAGACAGTCAACAAACATCATTACCTTAAGTAATGGCCTTGAGTCTTCTTTGCGATATAGCCGCAGGCCACGTCGGGGAATCGCGAGTCACATGACGCTTTGTGGTTCGCATCACTACGACGCGTGAGACACAAAGGAAATGAAATGTGCAAGAACTTGCAATGATCCCGGCCGAGGCTACCTGCCCATGGCTGGTACTTGACATTGGCAGGTACCGGGTTGAGTATAGGAGTGTGACCGAGAGCCATGACCCGCAACTGCTCAAGGGTGTGTTGTCGCTGCTGCTGCTGCATTTGATCGCGGAGCAGGAGTCGTATGGCTACGAGGTGGTGCAGCGTCTCCAGGCCGCCGGGTTCGCCGACGTTCTGGAGGGCAGCGTCTATCCGGCGCTGAACAGGTTGCAGCGCGACGGTCTGCTCGGCACGCGGCTGGTGCCGTCGCCGAGCGGGCCGGCGCGGAAGTATTACCGGCTCTCCGAGCAGGGCCGGCGGGCGCTCGCCGAGTCCACCGCGGCCTGGGCCCGGCACGTCGCCGGGGTCGACGCGGTGCTCTCCCGGCCGCTGACGGCCGCGGACGACCGCTGATCGACCGGGACAAGGACGAGGCCGCCGGCGCGCGGCAGACGACGAGACCGCTGACCGGCTGCGACGAGGGCAGACCGCTGAGGGAGGACACTGACGTGACGATCGGATGGTGGGACCGGCTGCGTATCGAGCGCCTGGTCTGGATGCTCGACCAGCAGCTCTACGACCTGCCGCGCGAGGCGCGGATCGCCACCCGGCGCGAGGTCCGGGCCAACCTCGTGGCGGCCTCCGCGGACGTCGGCACGTCGGAGGCGCTGCGCCGGATCGGCGGCAGCCGCGGGCTGGCCGAGCAGTATCTGCGGGCCGAGTTCGGCGACCGCCCCCGGCACTCGTGGATCGCCGCGGGCTACGCGGCCGGACTGTTCCCCCTGCTGCTGAACTTCTTTCTCAGCGAGGCCGCGAACGCGTTCCAGGCCGGGGTGACCGCGGCGCACGGCCTCGGCGCGTTCACCTGGCCCGGCGTGGCGTGGGTGCAGACGACGGTCACCGTCACGGTCACCGGTGACGGGCAGGCGAGCCGGACCGGTGGCGCCTGGACCCCGCTCGCCTTCGTCCTGTGGGCCCTCGCCGTGATCGCTTTCGGACGGCTCTGGCGACTGCGGCGCCGTTCTTCTCAGGTGGCCCGGTCGGCGACCGACAACTAACCCCGAGCGATTCCCCGGGCCGCGGCGGCGGTCCGGGGAACAGCAACCGGCGGGCACCTGGACGGGCACCGCCGTGACAACTCCATCCCCGGAATCTCTTACCCATGCCCGGCGGGCAACGCCGCCGGACAACTCGGGGGAGATTCATCGTGAAGCGCTCGACGCTGCGCAAGACCGTACTGACGCTGGCCAGTCTCGTTGCCGGTCTCGGCATCGCGACGGCCGCGCCGGCCACGGCTCAGGCCGCGCCGACCAGCACCACCAAGACCTGCGTCACCGGCGCCAAGCTGGTCCCGACCTGCGGCGTGCTGTGGGGCGCCGCGGCCGGCGGGTTCACCGGCAAGCCGCGGGACACCGAGCACAAGGCCTGGGAGAAGCTCTCCGGCCGGACCGCGACGATCTTCCACACGTACCACAAGGGTGACGAGAAGTTCCCGACCGACGCCGAGATCGCGATGGCCCGGGACAAGGCGCGCCCGCGGGTGCTGCTCCTGAACTGGCGCGTCGAGTACGGCTCGACCTGGGCGAACGTCGCCGCCGGCAAGATGGACAAGCGGATCGACGCGTTCGCCGAGCGGCTCAAGACCAAGTTCAACGACAAGTTCTTCCTGGTGCTCAACCACGAGCCGGAGGACGACGTCCGCACCGACGCCAAGCTGGGCATGACCGCCAAGGACTTCGCGGCGTCGTACCGGCACGTGATCCAGCGGCTGCGCGCCAAGGGCGTGACCAACGCGGTCAGCGTCATCGCCTACATGGGCAACGAGAAGTGGATGGCGCAGTCCTGGTGGAAGGACCTGTACCCGGGCAACGACGTGGTCGACTGGATCGGCCTGGACTCCTACGTCAGCGCCGAGAAGAATTACTACCACGCCGGGAAGTTCGCCGACCTGCTGGACCGTAAGGCCAAGGGCGGCGTCGGCTTCTACGACTGGGCCGTCAAGAATCACCCGGGCAAGCCGGTCATGGTCGCCGAGTGGGGCGCCTACCACCGGGTCGGCAAGGTCGTCGACAAGGCCGCGCAGTTCAACAGCGTCCTGCCCGAGCTGGCCAAGCGCCCGGCGATCAAGGCGATCGTCTACTTCGACACCAAGAAGGACCTGTTCGGCGACCGCGACATCAGCATCGACAGCGCGCCGACCAGCCTCGCCGCGTTCCGCAAGCTGGCCGCGAACCCGCTGTTCAACGTCACGGTCCGCTGATCTCCCGAGCCGCCCGGCATCCGCCGGGCGGCTCGTCGGCTTTCGACCGCCTGTCCGCTGTCGGGCGGCTGTTCGCTTTCGGTCAGTTCGACGCGGAGGGCGCCGGGGTCGCGGTGGACGGCGCGGTGGACGGGAGGCCTCCGGGTGCGGTTCCACCATTGCGGGTACGCCCGTCGCCCCGCCGGTCGTCCTTGCGCCCGAACCCGCCGTGGCCGTCGCCGAACCGGTTCCCGCCCGGCCCGGCCTGATCCCGATGCCCGCCGCCGTGGTGACCGCCGCCGTGATGGCCGATCACCGCCGCGCCGAGCGCCGTCACGCCCGCGCCGAGCACACAGCCCAGCAACAGCGCCGCGATCGTGGCCAGCAGGGGAACCCGGCGGCCGCGCCAGGAACCGCCCGGACGGCCGGGACCGCGTGGCGGGCCGACCGGGACGTAGGCCAGGCCGGGCGGGGGCGGCGGCAGGGCGCTGCCCGCGTTCCCTGCCGCGACGTAGGCCCAGCCGGGCGGGGGCGGCGGCACGGTCGCGGCGTCACCGGCTGCCGGGGCGGTCGCGGCGTCCGCGGCTGCTGGGGCGGGCGCGGCCGGGGTCTCGCCGGCGACCGACGAGACATGCTCGGTTCCGGTCGCGGGCGGCGCCGCGGCGGCCGCCGGTGTCACCGGGGTGGCGGCCGTGGGCTCTTCCGAGGGTGAAGGGGTGTCGCTCATTGGGGGACTCCGTCGCTCAGCACACTTTTGGGGGGCCTGACCAGGGTGCGCCTGATAGCTGAGACTTGGCGCCACCGGCGCGTAAGAAACGGTTAAGAGTGCTCCGGGCGTACCCGAATCCGGTTTTGATCTTGAATGTCGCCGGAACCAATCGGCGGTCCGGGCCGACTAACTGGCAACCTGGAGAGAGAGATCTACTGACGCCATGACGAAACGCCTCCTGCTCGCCCTCGCCGCCGTGCTGACCCTGCTGATCCCGGCCGCGCCCGCGTGGGCGCACAATGCGCTGGTCGAGGCGGCGCCGGCCAAGAACGCGACCCTGAAGAAGGCGCCGGCGGGGGTGAAACTCAAGTTCCTGGAGAAGCTGCCGGACTCCACCAAACTGTCGGTGACCGGCGCGGACGGGTCGGTCCCGGCGCAGTCACCGGCGACGATCAACGGCGCGACCATCTCGCTGACGTTCACCGAGCCGCTTGCCAACGGCGTGTACACGGTCGCCTATCAGGTGGCCGCGGAGGACGGGCACGTGACCAAGAGCTCCTACAAGTTCACCGTGGCGGATCCCGTGGCGGCCGCCACCTCGGCGCCGGCCAGCGCCGATCCGACCACCGCGCCGGCCAGCGCCGATCCGACCACCGCACCGGCCGCGACCAGCGCGGCGGCCACCGTCGCGGCCGAGCCGGTCAGCGACGACGGCAACGGGCCGTGGCTGGGGCTCGCCGCCGGGATCGGCATCCTGGCGCTCGCCGGAGCGGCCGGATTCGTCGTCCTCCGGCGCCGCCGGTCGTAGATTGGTCCGGACCGATGGCGACCTGGGGATCGGCTGATCCGATCGCCCTATCATCGGGGCGGTGACGGTCGAAGCGGTTCGTGGGGGCATCCCCGAGCACGGTCGGGTCCCCAAGTACTACGTGGTCAAGAGCCAGCTGCTCAACCTGCTGGCGGAGCTCGGCGAGGGGGCGCTGCTCCCCGCTGAGCGGAACCTGGCGGTGGCGTACGGGGTGGCCCGCTCCACCCTGCGGCAGGCGATCAGCGAGCTGACGATGGAGGGGCGGCTGCGGGCGTACCGGGGTCGTGGCACCTTCGTGGCCCCGCCCAAGCTGGTGCAGCCGCTCGCGCTGCGCAGCTACACGGAGGCGCTGCGGGAGATGGGCCGCAGCCCCGGCCGCCGGGTGGTCACTGTGGAGACCGTGCCGGCCGCCGCTCTCGGCGCCGACTTGGGCATCGCCGCCACCGACGAGGTCCTGCACCTGGAGCGGGTCCTGCTCGCCGACGACGAGCCGCTGGGGCTGGAGAGCACGTACCTCCCGGTCGCCCGGTTCCCGGGCCTGATGGACGGCTACGACGGCACCGGCTCGCTCTACCAGCACATGATCGACCGGTACGCCGTGACCTACGCCTCGGCGGTCGAACGCATCGAGACGGTCCTGGCCAGCCCGCGCGAGGCCATGCTGCTGGACACCAACCCGGCCCAGCCGATGCTGCTCATGCAGCGCGTCTCGTCGGACGGGGAGGGCCGCCCGATCGAACGGGTCCGCTCGCTGTACCGGGGCGACCGGATCGGCTTCGAGACCCACCTCCGCCCCTAGCGACGGACGGAATTCTCGCCGCTCGGCCGTGACCTGCTCGTGCATCCACGCCGGCGTGACCGTCTCGGCAGTCACGCGCGCCTCCGGGCGGTGATCGGTCACCGACTCGACGTATCCGCGCCGCTGCCCGGACGGGACCCAGGTCGAACGTTCGAACCTGCGACCGTCGGCAGTGGAGGAAAGGGGTTGCGCAATGGTCAAGGATCGTTGACCATTTGGAGCGTGCCTGAGGATGACCTTCCCGAGACGTTTCATGTCACTACTGACGAGCAGTTGCGAGCGGTCTCCAACCTGACCCGTCACCGGATCATGGCGGTGCTGCGGTTCGAGCCGGCGACGATCACGCAGATCGCCGGCCGGGTGGGGCTGGCGAAAGGGAGTTCCAGCTATCACGTCCGGCTGCTGGAGCGGGCCGGCCTGGTGCGGGTGGTGCGGACGCGGAAGGTCCGGGGGGTCGTCGAGCGGTACTACGCGATGGCCGCGCGGTCGATCGCGCTGCCGGATCCGGCGCCGGGGCAGCCGGATGTGCTGCTGCGCAACGCGGTCGCGGACCTGGAGACCGCGCCGGACGGTGCGCGGCAGGTCAAGATGTCGCACCTGCGGCTGACCGACGAGCAGTTCGCGGAGCTGGGGGCGCGGCTGGCGGCGCTGGCGGACGAGTACCGGGCGCTGTCCGATCCGTCGCTGCCGGACGTGTCGCTCGTCTTCGCACTGTTCCGACCGTCGTTCGGCGGGTCGGCCGAGGGTGAGCAGGCGGAGGGTGAGCCGGCGGAGAACGAGCAGGCGCAGGGCGAGCAGACGACGGGCGAGCAGACGGCGGGGGATGGGCAGTGAGTCGAGACGTGAAGGTGCTGGCGGTGGGGTTCGGGCGGCTGTGGACCGCGCAGACGGTGTCGTCGTTCGGTGACGGGGTGATGGCCGCGGCGCTGCCGCTGCTCGCGTTGACGCTGACGCGGGATCCGATGGCGCTGGCCGTCGTCACGGCAGCCGGGACGCTGCCCTGGCTGCTGTTCGGGGTGCTCGGTGGCGCGCTCGTGGACCGCTGGGACCGCCGGCGCACGATGTGGGTCGCGGACGCGGCACGGGCGCTGCTGCTCGCGGTCCCGGCCGTCGCGGCCGCGGCCGACATGTTGAGCATTCCGCTGCTGGCGGCCGTCGCGTTCCTGCTCGGGCTCGGCGGCCTCTTCTTCGATACGGCCGCCACGGCCTACCTGCCGGATCTGCTCGGCCGGGACCCGGCGCGCCTGCAGCGCGCCAACTCCCGTCTGCGCGGCGCCCAGACCGCCATGGCCGGCTTCGCGGGTCCGCCGGCCGGTAGTGCGTTGCTCGCGCTCGGCCGGTCGGTCCCGCTGCTGGCCGACGCGGTGTCGTTCGTGGTCTCCGCGCTGCTCGTGCGGTCGCTGCCGGCCATGCCGCGGCCGGTGCCGGAGGCCCGCGAGTCGCTTCTCCGGCAGGCCCGGGCCGGCGCCTCGTATGTCTTCCGGGACCGCTTGCTGCTCGGCCTCGCGCTGCGTCCCGCGGTCGGGAACGTCGCCTTCATGGCCGTGGAGACCGTCCTGGCCCTGTTCGTGCACGAGCGGCTCGGCCTCGGCACGTTCGGCTTCGGCCTGCTGCTCACCGCGGAGGCCACCGGCGGCCTGATCGGCGCGGGCATCGCCTCCTTCCTCGGCCGGAAGCTGGGCACCGGCACCGCGCTGACCTGCACAGCCGCGGTCGAGGGCCTGGCCATCCTGGTGCTGGCCGCCGCGCCGAACCCGTACGTCGCCGGGCTCGCGCTGGCCGTCTGCGGCGCCGGGATGGGTGCCACCATGGTGCTCGGCCCCTCGCTGCGGCAGACGATCGTCCCGGCACACCTGATGGGCCGGGTCGCCTCCACCTCCCGGATGCTCGCCATGTGCGCCGCCCCGTTCGGCGCCTTCCTCGGCGGCTGGCTGGCCGCCAGTTTCGACGTGCGGACCCCGCTGTTCGCCGCTGCCTTCCTGCTGCTCACCATGACCGCGGTGACGGCGACCATGACCAGCAACCGCCGGGTCGAGGCGGCGCTGCGCGGCGTCGCCCCGACCGGAGATCCGGCTCGCCCGGGCCCCGAGGAGCCGGTTCGGGAGAGCGTGCCCGAGCTGTTGTGACGGTCACCCGGGGGCGGGACGCTCCGGGCGTACCGAAAACCGGTCTGCCGGACGCCGAAGCGCGGGCCCGCGGACCTGTGCCGAATCGGTCAGCACTTGAGCCAGGAGACGTGGTAGACGGTCTCCAGGCTGGCGTCGGAGGAGTCCATGGTGAGGAAGCTGGTGGTCTTGCGGGACGAGGTGCCGGCGTTGACCCGCAGTTCGGTGTTGACGTTGAGGTAACGCTGCTCGCCGCAGGGCAGGAAGGAGAGCGAGCCGACCTCGACCCGGTCGGTGTGCTGCCAGTCGGTGTCCATCCAGCCCCTGAAGTCGTGCTTGATGCGGGTGGTGTGCGACTCGCCCTGGAAGTAGTAGAACGCGGTCTCGGAGCCGGTCGCGCCGGATTCCAGGTGCCCGAAGCCCCGATAGTCGGCGCCGGCGACCGCGTAGGTGTACCCCTGCGGTACGTGCACGTTGAGGGCCATCTGGCAGTTCTTCCGGAAGTCGGTGGGCCCGGCGTCCGGGCCGACCTGGGCGATGAAGTCGCTGTAGGTGACGGTGAACGCGGTGTTGTCCGGCGAGACCGTCACCTTCGCGGTCTTGTCCGGACAGCCGGAGCCGTTCGTCGTGACGACGTCGATGACCATCTTGTCCAACGGTGGCGGGGCGCCGTGCCACGCCGTGGCCGGGGTGCCGGCCAGGGTGGAGACCAGCAGGGCGCCCGCGGTGATGGTGCTCAGCATCGATGTCCTCCAGCAGTGAAAAGTGAATGGGAAATGCGCCCGGAAATGACCGGTGCGCCGAGAGGAAACGTACGTTTCGGCAGGTCCGGATTCCGTGATATCGCCACTCGACCCGCTCACGGGTACCCGCCATTTGTCCGATTGGCGCATCACCCGCCCGGCTTTCCGGGCAGAAATGTCCGATTCTGCCGCGCGCGACCCGGACCTGGTGCTATAGGTCGTGGTTACCGCGGGGGTAATCGACGGGCCGGGCGGATCGGTGCCATGGTGCGGGCATGACCATCAAGGACATCTTCCTGGACGCGTTCGGCCGGTTCGCCGCCGGTGACCTCGACGTGCAGGACGAGGTGATCGGCGCGGACTTCGTCAACCACGACCCGGGCAGCCCGCGGGACAGGGACGCCTGGATCGAGTTCACCAAGAACGGCCCGCTGGTGAACTCGACCATCGATCTCAAGCGGGTGATCGCCGACGACGTCTTCGTGGTGGCCCACTACCAATTGATCCCGCCCGAGGGCGGGCTCGGCGAGGCCGTCGTCGACGTCTGGCGCTTCGCCGGCGACCTGATCGTCGAACACTGGGACGTGTCCCAGCCGGTGACCGCCCCGGATCAGGTGTAACGGATGTGAATATGCCGGGTCATTGCTGGAAGAATTGACCCAGTCCTAGCTTCCCGGCATGAAATTACGCGCTTGCCTGGCGGTCGCGGCGACGCTGCTGGCCGGCCTGACGACGCCTGCCGCAGCGCAGGCCGCCACCGTCACGTACACCAATCCGGTCAGCGCCGGAACGGTCGACACCTTCCCGGATCCGGCGGTGATCCGCGGCAAGGACGGCGTCTGGTACGCCTACGGCACCACCAACCCGATCTTCAACAGCAAGGGGGAGACCGGCGAGCACATCCTGCCGATCCTCTCCTCGCCCGACCTGGTCCACTGGACCTACCGGAAAGACGCGATCACCGTCAAGCCGTCCTACTGGGCGGCGGGCACCCGTGCCTGGGCGCCGGACATCCGCTATCTCGACGGCAGCTACCACCTGACCTACGCGCTCTCCAACGGCGGGATCGCGCTGCTCACCGGCGCGACCCCGACCGGCCCGTGGACCGACCACGGGCTGCTGGTCACGCCGTCCGGCAGCGGCTGCCCGACCGGCACCATCGACCAGGCGCTGTTCACCGACGCGGACGGCACGAACTATCTGTACTGGGGCAGCTACGACACGCTCTGCGTGCAGCAGCTGACCGCGGACGCCACCGGCCGGGTCGGCGCGGTCACCCAGGTCGGCCGGGGCCGGCGGGCCGAGGGCTCGTTCGTGGTGCGCCGCGACGGCTACTACTACCTGTTCTTCTCCGACGCGGGCTGCTGCGACGGCGCCTTCAGCGGATACACCGTCAAGGTGGGCCGCTCGACCAGCCCGCGGGGGCCGTTCCTGACCCCGAGCGGCCTCGACCTGATGTCCCTGACCAGCAAGGACGGCATCGTCCTCGCCGCGAACGGCAACCGCTGGATCGGGCCGGGCCACAACGCTCTCGCGACCGATCTGGCCGGGCAGGACTGGCTGGTCTACCACGCGATCCCGGCGGGCGATCCGGACTTCCCGCCGGTCACCGGCGCGAACGGGGCCACCCTGAACCTCACCCGGCGGCCGCTGATGATCGACCGGCTGGACTGGATCGGCGGCTGGCCGGTGGTCCGGGCCGGCGCCGGCGCGTCCGAGACCGCGCAGACCGCGCCGGTCAGCACGTGGACGGTGGACCGGAGCACCGGCTGGGACACGACCTGGCCGACGGCCACCGACCCGGACTCCGGCGAGTACCTGACCGCGGCGAAGGCGTCCTTCTCGCTGAGCACCCGGGCCGCGTCCGGCGACGTACGCGTGGAGGGCGACCTGCGCTCCGGAGCCGGTCTGGTCATCTCCTACACCGACCCGCAGAACCATGTCGTCGCCTGGCTCGACCAGGCCACCCGGCGGCTGGACGTGGCGGTGACCGTACAGGGCATCCGTTCTGATCGGACAGCGGTCCTGCCGTCCGGATTCTCCTTCGCCACCTGGCACACCGTGGCCGCGGAGCGGCGCGGCCGGAACCTGACCGTGGAGGTCTCCGCGGACCGGCTGCGGGACGCGGTCGCGACCGTGGCGCTGACGCTGCCCGGCACGGTACCGACCACCGGGAGGATCGGCGCGGCGGCCACCGCGGCCGGCGCCGCCGCGGACAACCTCGGCGCCGCGCCGCTCCATCGCCCGGTCACCCAGCGGGTCGCCGACCCGCAACCGGGCGCGCCCCTGCCGGAGTACTCGGACGACTTCTCCGGGACCGACCCGGCGTGGAGCTGGATCCGCGGCCGCAACGACACCACGCCGACCGGGAACGCGCTGGTCTGGCCGACCCAGGCGGCCGAGCTGTACACCGGCACCAACACCGCGTCGGTGCTGGTCCGTGACGCGCCGGCGGGTGACTTCACGGTGGAGACCAAGCTGACCTTCGACGGGACCCGCGGCAACCAGCAGGCCGGGCTGCTGCTGTACCAGAACGACGACAAGTACTTCAAGCTCGCGCACTCGGTGCTGCCGCTGGCCGGGACGAGCGAGGTGACGCATCAGGTGGAGTTCGGCAAGGAGGGGCCGCGGGGGACCGGGGTGGCGAACGCGCCGATGTTCGGCGGGCCGGCGGCCGGGACCACCTGGCTGCGGCTGCGGTACCACTACGACGCGGCGAACGACGAGGACGAGGTGCGCGCGGCGTCCAGTGTGGACGGCGTCACGTGGACCTGGGGCGGGGTGTGGACGCAGCCGCACACCGGGGCGTACCGGATCGGGTTGGTCTCGATGAACGCGACCGGCGCCACGGCGTCGTTCGACTACGTCACAACGTTCGCGGCCGCATAGTGCTTAAAGCCTATCGGTAAGATAGGTTAACGGCCATGCGTAAGTTGGTTCCTGCCGTCTTGTCCGTGACCGTGCTTCTCGCCGGCTGCCAGGGAGGTGGTGGTGACGGATCCACCACCACCTCCGGCGCGGCCTTCGACCCGGCGACCTGCCAGGGCGGCACGCTCACGGTGCTCAACCAGGGTGGCATCAACCACCTCGACCCCGCTCGGCTCTACACCTCCGGCGGCGGCAACCTGCCGTCGCTGCTGTTCCGCACGCTGACCACCCGCAACCGGCAGCCCGGCGAGGCCGGCGCCAAGGCGGCGCCGGACCTGGCGACCGACCTCGGCACCCCGTCCGACGGCGCCAAGACCTGGACGTACCACCTGCGGGACGGCATCCAGTTCGAGGACGGCACGCCGATCACCTCGAAGGACGTCAAGTACGGCATCGAGCGCTCGTTCGCCCCGGAGCTGCCCGGCGGCGCGCCGTACCTGCGTGACTGGCTGGAGGGCGCGGCCGATTACCAGGGGCCGTACAAGCAGCCGGACGGCATCAAGTCGATCGAGACGCCGGACGACAAGACGATCGTGTTCAAGCTGCGCAAGCCGGAGGGCGACTTCCCCTACCTGGCGACCGCCACCCAGTTCGCCCCGGTCCCGAAGGCCAAGGACTCCGGCGTCGACTACGAGAAGCACCCGATCTCCTCCGGGCCGTACCAGGTGGAGTCCTACGAGCCGAAGAAGTCCCTGGTCCTGGTCCGCAACAAGAACTGGTCGACCAAGATCGACGAGCTCCGGTACGCCTGCCCGGACCGGATCGAGGTGACCTCCGGGCTGGACGCCGCGGTGATCAACCAGCGGCTGGTCACCGGCGCCGGCCAGGACGCCAACGCGGTCACCACCGACGCGGTCGTCGGCCCGGAACAGCTCGCTCAGCTGGGCACCGGCTCCGAGCTCGACAAGCGGGTCACCCGCGGCGAGTTCCCGTCGACGCTCTACCTCGCCTTCAACACCAAGAAGGCGCCGTTCGACAACCCCAAGGTCCGAGAGGCCCTTTCGTACGCCATCAACCGCACCTCCGTGGTCAACGCCCTCGGTGGCTCCGCCGTGCAGGGCGCCTCGACCACCTTCCTGCCCCCGCAGAAGGCGCTCGGCCAGCAGCCCTACGACTACTTCCCGGCCGGCGCGAGCGGCGACCCGGCCAAGGCCAAGCAGGTCCTCGCCGAGGCCGGTCTCACCGACCTGACCGTCGAGGTCACCCACGAGAACGACGACAGCGAGGGCGTCGGGCCCAAGGTGGCGGCCGCCGTGCAGGAGGCGTTCAAGCAGGCCGGCGTCACGGTCAAGCTGAACGCGATCGACGCCGCGACCTACCGTGACGTGATCGGCAAGCCGGCCACCCAGCCCGGCCTGGTCCTCACCACCTGGGGTGCCGACTGGCCGTCCGGCGGCCCGTTCCTGATCCCGATCTTCGACGGCCGGCAGATCATCACGGCGGGCGGCAACTTCAACCTGGCGCAGTACAACGACCCGGCGGTGAACGCCGAGATCGACGCGATCAACGCGCTCACCGACCCGGCCGCCGCCGCGCAGCGCTGGGGCGCCCTGGACGCCAAGATCGGCAAGCTGGCGCTGGTCATCCCGCTGACCTACGAGAAGGACGTCTACCTGTACGGCAAGAACGTGAAGAACGCGTACGCCGACGGCTGGCGCGGGCAGCTCGACATCGCCCGGATCTCGGTCAAGTGATCCGTGCGCTCCTGAGGGATCGCGGCTTCGTCGCGGGGGCGGTGATCGCGGCCGGCATGGTGCTGGTCGCGGTCACCGCGCCGCTGCTCGCCTCGCTGGCCGGGCAGGACTACACGACGTATCACGACACCCTGCTCGACTCGGCGCGCGGCGGCGTGCCGATCGGGGCGTTCGGCGGGGTCAGCGGCGAGCACTGGCTCGGCGTGGAACCCGGGACCGGGCGGGACCTGTTCGCCCGGCTGGTCTACGGCGCGCAGGTGTCGGTCGGCGTCGCGGTCGCCGCCACCTTTCTCGAGGTGCTGCTCGGCGTGACCGTCGGGGTCGCGGCCGGGCTCGGCGGCCGCTGGGCGGACGCCGGCCTGAGCCGGATCATCGACCTGGTGCTGTCGGTGCCGGTGCTGGTCATGGCGATCTCGCTGCTGGCCATCGTGCCGCAGGACTGGCCCCGCCCGCTGCTGCTGGCCGTGGTGATCGCGGTGCTCGGCTGGGGCGGCACCGCCCGGATCAGCCGCGGCGAGACGCTCACCCTGCGCACCCGCGACTACGTGGCGGCCGCCCAGGTGGCCGGCATGCCCTGGTGGCGGGTCGCCCGGCGGGAGATCCTGCCCGGCCTGACCGCCCCGATCCTCACCTACGCCGCCCTGCTGCTGCCCACCAACATGGTGGTCGAGGCCGGGCTCTCCTTCCTCGGCGTCGGCGTGCGCCCGCCCACCCCGTCCTGGGGCCAGATGCTGTCCAGCGCGACCACCTGGTTCCGGGCCGACCCGATGTACGTCTTCCTCCCGGGACTGCTGTTGTTCCTCACCCTGCTCTCGTTCGTGCTGGTCGCCAACGGTCTGCGCCGTGCCTTCGACCCCCGGCAGCGGGAGGTGCTGCGATGATCGGATACCTCGGGCGGCGGATCGTCGGCGGCGCGGTCGTGCTGCTGGCCCTCTCCGCCCTCATCTACGCGCTGTTCTACCTCGCGCCGTCCGACCCGGCAGTGCTGGCCTGCGGCAAGGGCTGCACCCCGGAACGGCTCGCCGCCGTCCGCGAGGCGATGGGTGTCGCCGACCCGATCTGGCAGCAGTACTGGCACTACCTGCAGGGCATCTTCGTGGGCCGGGACTACTCGATCGGCCCCGAGGTGCGCCACTGCCCGGCACCCTGCCTCGGCTACTCCTTCGAGACGTCGCAGCCGGTCACCACCCTGCTGCTGGACCGGCTCCCGGTCTCGTTCTCGCTGGCCCTCGGCGCCGAGATCCTGTCGCTGGCGATCGGCATCGGCGCCGGCCTGCTCGCCGGCGCGCGCCGGTTCCGCTGGCTGGACCGGATCGTCAACGGCCTGGTGCTCGCCGGTTACGCCGTCCCGGTCTTCCTGGTCGGCCTGCTGCTGCTCCTGCTCTTCTGCGTGCACCTGCAGTGGCTTCCGTTCCCGCAGTACGTCCCGTTCACCACCGATCCCCTGCTCTGGGCGCAGAACCTGCTCCTGCCGTGGATCGCGCTCGCGGTGATCCAGTCCGCGGCCTACGCCCGGCTGACCCGGGCCGGGTTGCAGGAGACCCTGGCCGAGGACCACATCCGGACCGCCCGGGCGTACGGGATCCCGGAACGCCGGATCCTCTGGCGCCGGGCCCTGCGCGGGGCGCTGCTGCCGCTGGTCACGCTGACCGCGGTGGACGTCGCCTCGATCGTGACCAGCGCGGTGCTCACCGAGACCATGTTCGGCCTGCCCGGCATCGGGCAGCTGCTGGTCGGCGCGGTGAACCAGATCGACCTGCCGGTGGTCGTCGGGGTCACCCTGCTCACCGGCCTGATCATCGTGGTCGCCAACGCGGCCGCCGACCTGCTCTACGCCGCCGTCGATCCCCGGGTGCAGCTGCGATGACTCTGTTGACAGTGGAGGATCTGCGGATCTCCTTCGGTGACCAGCAAGCCGTCGACGGGCTGTCGTTCGAGCTGCCCGCCGGTGGGTCGCTCGGCATCGTCGGCGAGTCCGGATCCGGCAAGAGCACGACGGCGCTGGCGCTGCTCGGCCTCACCCCGGGGCAGGTGTCCGGCCGGGTCGACTTCGACGGGATCGACCTGCTGACCGGGGCGACGGCCCTGCGGGGCGCGCAGATCACCATGGTGTTCCAGGAGCCGCTCACCGCGCTCAGCCCGTTCCACACCGTCGGTGACCAGATCGCCGAGGTGTACCGGCTGCACACCGGCGCGTCCCGGAAGGCGGCTCGGGACCGGGCGGTCGAGGTGCTCGGGCAGGTGCACATCCCGGACCCGGCGCGGCGGGCCGGCGCGTACCCGCACCAGTTCTCCGGCGGGATGCGGCAGCGGGCGCTGATCGCCATGGCGATCGCCTGCCGGCCCCGGCTGATCGTCGCCGACGAGCCGACCACGGCGCTCGACGTGACCGTGCAGGCGCAGATCCTCGACCTGCTCGAGGAGGTGCGGGAGAGCACCGGCGCGGCGCTGCTGCTGATCAGCCACGACCTCGGGGTGGTGGCCGGGTCGACCGAACAGGTCGTGGTGATGCGGCACGGGAAGGCGGTCGAGGCGGGCGCCACCGACCGGGTGCTGGTGTCACCCACCGCCGACTACACGAAAGCGCTGCTCGACGCGGTGCCCAAGCCGCGGGAGGCGCGCCCGCTGGAGCTGGGCGAGCCGTTGTTGCGCATTCAGGACGTACGTAAGCATTTTCCGCAGCCGCGACGTGGTGCCCTCCGCAAGCCGCCGCCGATCCGTGCGGTCGACGGGGTGACCCTGGACGTGCACGCCGGCGAGACGCTCGGCATCGTGGGGGAGTCCGGCACCGGCAAGACCACCCTGGCCCGGATGATGGTCGGCCTGGTCGCGCCGAGTTCCGGGCGGATCACCTTCGACGGGGTGGACATCTCGCGGCGGCGCGGGCGGTCGGTGCAGATGGTCTTCCAGGACCCGCTGTCGTCGCTCAACCCGCGACGCACGATCGGCGAGAGCATCGCCGATCCGTTACGGCTTGCCGGGGTACGCGATCCGCGCGCACGCGTCTGCGCGCTGCTGGAACGGGTCGGGCTCGCCGCGTCCGAATACGATCGGTATCCGCACCAGCTCTCCGGCGGGATGCGGCAGCGAGTCGGGATCGCGCGCGCCATCGCGCCGTCGCCACGCCTGATCGTCTGCGACGAGCCGGTGTCGTCGCTGGACGTGACCACGCAGGCGCAGGTCCTCGCGCTGCTGGAGGAGCTGCGCGAGGAGCTGGGGTTGTCGCTGGTCTTCGTCTCGCACGACCTGGCCGTGCTGCGGCAGATCGCCGACCGGGTGGCCGTGCTCAAGGACGGCACGGTGGTGGAGATCGGGCCGACCGCCCAGGTGTACGACCAGCCGCAGCACGCCTACACGAAGGAGCTGCTCGCGGCGGTGCCGGTGACCGATCCGGTGGAGGCGCGGCGGCTGCGAGCGTTGCGCTCCTGAGCCGGGCTGTTCCCGCGCTTTCCCTGCGGGGTGGGGAGGGTGCTCTGGGCGTACCCAAAAGGGTCTTTCTCAATGGGGGTAAGCGCGCGGGATGCGGGTCGGGATCTCCGCGCGGAACGCCTCGATGCGGGAGATCACCTGGCGGCGGCCGACGGTGTTCTCCAGGCGGTCCAGATAGAGGCAGCGGGCCGCGAGTTTGTCCAGGTCGACGGTGAAGTACATGGCCATCAGCGGGTTGACGAACAGGGCGCTCCCGCTGGTGCGCCGGGTGAACTGCACGTCGCCGAACAACCCGCTGGTGGCCGCCGCGATCTGCCCGTTCACGATGCTCGGCCGGTCCGGCGTGGCGGCCTGCGCGTCGGCCACCGCGTCGCGGTAGAGCACCGCCTCCCGGCTGTCGCCGGGGATCGACAGCGCGCCCAGGTAGCCGCCCTCCCGGTCGAGGGCGGCGAGGTTCTCCAGGATCTGCACGTGGTTCACCCCGTGGTACGCGTCGATGCCCCAGCCGAGGCAGGTGACCAGCTTGACCGGCAGGTCGATGCCGGCCACCGCGCCCAGGCTGGTCACGTCCTCGACCGGGGTGCCGAGCGCGTTCTCGTCGCCGCGGCACAGGATGTCGGTGCCGCCGTCGACCAGCACCACCGCGTCGATGTCGTGCCGCTCGATCACGTGCCGGTACGCCTCCCGCAGCGTCTGCACGCCCAGCGGCGGGAACGCGTACACCGTCGCCGGCATGTCGTGGGCGGCCAGCCACTTGGCCAGCGTGCCCTCCGGGAAGTACCAGTCCGGGCTGGTCGACGCGGGGGTGACCGCCACGACGTGGTCGGCGATCCAGGACTCGCGGTCGACCAGTTCCAGCTCGGAGAAGGAGAGGCTGGCCAGGTGCACCTCGGCGCCGCGGGCCCGCAGCGACAGGGCCAGCGGCAGGCCGGCGTAGACGTCGAAACCGCCGCCCGCGCCGGCGATCAGGATCCGCCGGGCCGGGGCCAGGGCGGCGAACAGGGGTGGTACGGCAAGCTCGTGCACCGGTCAATGATCGACCATCCGGGCCAACGGGTCCCCGTCCCGGGGATGACCCGATTGACGCGAGCGTCTAGGGTGGGCGGCCGAGCCTAGGGACGGGGAGACACCACGATGAAGATGCGACGTCTGGCCGTCACCGGTGTGGCCGTGATGGCCCTCGCCGGGATGGGCGCCTGCGGCGACAAGAAGCCGGCGCCGGCCACCGATGCCGGAGCGACCGGTGCCCCGGCTGCCGCCACCACGGCCGCCGCCGCGGGATCCTCCGAGGCCAAGAGCGAGCTGCTCGCCGGCGTCACCAAGCTGACCAGCTCCAGCGCCAAGATCCACATGACGTCGTTCGGCGGCATCGTCGGCGACGGCGCCTTCGACGGGCCGAAAAAGCTGGTCGACATGAAGCTGGACATGGGCAGCCTGGGCAGCGTCAGCATGCGCCAGCTCGGCACCGACCTCTACATGCGCTACGGCGGCCCCGCCGCGAAGAACTTCGCGAACGGCAAGTGGATGCACATCGACGCCAGCAAGATGCCGGCCGGCAGCGCGCTGAGCATGGAGAAGAACGACCCGCGCAACTCGGCCAAGATGCTGGAGTCCGCCACCGAGGTCAAGGCGGCCGGCAAGGGGAAGTACTCCGGGACGCTCGACATCGCCAAGTCGCCGTCGGCCACCCCGCAGCTGCTCAAGCTCCTGGACGGCAAGGACACCCAGGTCCCGTTCACCGCGGAGATCAACTCGGATGGCTACCTGAGCAAGATGTCGGTGGACCTGAGCGGGATCGGCGCGGGCGAGAGCGTCGCGACGTACGCGGACATGGGCACGCCGGTCACGGTCACCAAGCCCCCGGCGCAGCAGACCGTCGAGATGCCGAAGTCGGCCCTGCAGGCGATGGGCGGCTGAGTTCGTCGCCGACGGGGTGGCGCTAGTGCGCCACCCCGTCGATCGCGCGACCGGCGGAAATTCGATCGCGCCGGCCGGGCCGGCGCACTAGCGTGCTTCTCATGTTCACGCCCGGTTCGCAGCTGCCCCTCGCGGTGGCTCCCGGGCGCGTGTTTCCCGGCGCTGATACCCGAGTCTGACCCTTCCCCACCGGCAGCAGAACCCCGGGGAAGGGTGGCTGCTCCCTGCCCGGGTTCTGACGCGTCCCGCCTGGCGACGGGTCGTGTACCACCACACCGCCTCGCATCCAGTGAGGACAGAGACATCATGGCCAAGAGCCAGTTCATCCGTACGAAGCCGCACGTCAACATCGGCACGATGGGCCACGTCGACCACGGGAAGACGACCCTGACCGCCGCGATCACCAAGGTTCTCGCCGACCGCGACCCGGTGGCCAACCGGTATGTCGCGTTCGAGGGGATCGACCGGGCGCCGGAGGAGGCCGCCCGCGGGATCACCATCACCATCGCGCACGTCGAGTACGAGACGGCGACGCGGCACTACGCGCACGTCGACATGCCGGGGCACGCCGACTACGTGAAGAACATGATCACCGGGGCGGCTCAGGTGGACGGGGCGATCCTCGTGGTGTCGGCGCAGGACGGGTCGATGCCGCAGACCCGGGAGCACGTGCTGCTCGCGCAGCGGGTCGGGGTGCCGCACCTCGTGGTCGCGCTGAACAAGAGCGACATGGTCGACGACCCGGAGCTGCTCGACCTGGTCGAGCTGGAGGTCCGGGAGCTGCTGTCGCAGTACGGCTTCCCGGGCGACACCCTCCCCGTCGTGCGGGTGTCCGCACTGCGGGCGCTGGAGGGCGACCCGCGCTGGGTGGCGTCGATCGCCGAGTTGCTCGACGCGGTCGACGACTACGTGCCGGTCCCGCCGCGCGAGCTGGGCGAGCCGTTCCTGATGCCGATCGAGAACGTGCTGTCGATCAGCGGCCGGGGCACCGTGGTGACCGGGAAGGTGGAGCGTGGCGAGCTGCGCGCCGGTGAGCCGGTCGAGATCGTCGGCCTCGGCCCGACGGTTGCCAGCGTCGCGACCGGGCTGGAGATGTTCGGCAAGGTGCTGGAGTCGGCGCAGGCCGGGGACAACGCGGCGGTGCTGCTACGCGGGGTCAAGCGCGAGCAGGTACAGCGGGGGCAGGTCCTCGCCGCGCCGGCGAGCGTGCGACCGCACCGGGTCTTCGTCGCCCGGATGTACGCGCTGACCGCCGCCGAGGGTGGCCGGCACACCCCGTTCGAGGCGCACTACCGGCCGCAGTTCTACTTCCACACCACCGACGTGTCGGGCGGGATGGACCTGGGCGGCCGGGACCTGGTGATGCCGGGCGACACCCTGGAGGCGGTGACGGTGCACCTGGGCAAGCCGGTGGCGCTGGAGCCGGGCCTGGGCTTCGCGGTCCGGGAGGGTAACCGTACGGTCGCCGCCGGCACGGTCGTCGAGGTGGTCGACTGACGGGCGTCAGCCGAGGATGGCGCCGTCTGCATTGGATCTTTCGGGATCCGGCAGGCGGCGCATCCGGATCGAGTTCAGCAGCCCGAGCAGCGCCGCGAGCAGCGGGATGAGCAGGGCGACCTGGAGCGCGATCGGCCGGGCCTCGGTGTTGATCCGGATGATCTCGGCCTTCGTCGCCGGGGGCTGACCGGCGAGCAGCTCGTCGAGGTGCGTGTTGGTCATCACCTCGGCGTTCTCGTTCAGCACCTCGGCCACCCGGGTCTGCTCGGCGGGGGAGAGGACCGTGCTCGCGTCGGCCTTCGCGGTGAACGAGGCGGCGAGCGTGGCCAGCATGACCGCGCCGGCGAAGGCCAGTCCGAACGACAGGCCGAACGAGCCGCCCGCCGAGTTCACCGCGGCGGCCTCGCTGACCCGCTCCTCGGAGATCGGGGCGAGCGTGTAGTCGTTGAGCTGCGACACCAGCAGGCCCAGCCCGCCGCCGGCGATCGCCAGCGGGATCAGCAGGGCCCAGCCGAAGTGTGCCCGCGGCACCAGCGGGATCAGGATCAGGACCCCGACGGTGAGCAGCAGGAATCCGGTGCCGACGATGTTCGCCGGACGCCGCCGCCCGGCCCGCTTGCCGGCCAGCAGGGCCACCACGAACATGCTCAGCGACAGCGGCGCGAGCGACAGGCCCGCCTCCATGGCGGTGTACTCCAGCACCATCTGGAGGTAGATCGGCAGCGCGATCATCAGGCCGCCCAGCGCGATCTGCTGCAACAGCTGCTGGGAGATGCCCACCTTGAACAGCGCGGACTTGAACAGCGCCGGGTCCAGCAGGTGCGCCTTGCCCAGCCGCTTGCGCCGCACCAGCCAGAACGCCAGCCCGGCCAGCGCCGCCACGCCGAGCACCAGCAACGCGAGCACCCGGTCGCCGCCCTCCTGCCACACCAGGATGCCGAGCACGATGCCGCCCATGCCGACCACCGAGAGGGCCGAGCCGACCACGTCGACGGTGCGCGGCCCGGTGTACTCGACGTTGCGAACCAGGCCGATGCCGGACAGCGCGATGGCGATGATGACCACCTCCAGCGCGAAGCCGACCCGCCAGGACAGGTACGTGGTGATGAACCCGCCGAGCAGCGGCCCGACCGCGGCGGCGATCGCGGCGGCCGCGCCGACCAGGGCGTACACCCGGCGCTGGGTGGCGCCCTGGAAGTTGCCGTGGATGAGCGACTGCATGGCCGGCAGCAGCAGCGAGGCGCCGATGCCGCCGATCAGGGCCCAGAAGATGATGACCACGGTGAGGCTCTGCGCCAGCGTCATCGCCAGCGCGCCGACGGCGTAGCCGAGCAGGCCGAGGACGTACGCCCGCTTGCGCCCGATGAGGTCGCCGACCTTGCCGCCGATCAGGATGAACGCGGCGGACACCAGCGCCTCCAGGGCGATCGCGCTCTGCACGCCGCTGGTGGTGGTGTCCAGGTCGCGTACCACCGCGGCGATCGAGACGTTCATCAGGGAGGTGTCCACGACCAGCACGAACATCGCGGCGGCGAGGAGGATCCCCAGGCGCCGTTCACGACCGCTCAACCCGGCGTTCTCGTGCTGTTCCATCCCCACAGCATCGGCGCCACCGAGCGACCGGACATCATCCCGACGAGGTGACCTAGTTGTGGGCGTGCGTGCTCGAGGTGGTGGCGGTGAACTCGGCGAGGTGCACCCTGCCGGCGTGCTGGAACTCCAGGAAGAGCCGGTAGACCCCGCCGGACGGGACGCGCGCGTCGAACGTGACGTCCGGACCGGCGACGGTGCCCTCCTGCGGATGCATGTGCTGGTAGGCGAGGTCGCCCTGGCGCAGGGCGATCAGGTGGGCGTAGGACCCGAGGTAGGGCTCCAGGGTGACCGGCTGCCCACCCTTGCTGACCGAGACGGTCATCCAGGACGCGGTGCCGGCCTGCGGCTCGCCGGCGCGGGTCACGGTGTAGCCGTCCACTGTCGTCTCCCAGGTGGGTTTCGGCAGGTCGACGGGCTGGTAATCACCGGCGGCCGGCAGGTCCGCCCCGAGCACGTAGGTGTCGCTGCGGGCGCGCGGGACGAAGTCGGCGACCATCCGGTACTGCCCCGGTGGGCCCGGCGTGAGGCTCGCCGACCACGTCCCGTCGGCGGCCATGGTGGGGCGCGGGTGCTGGAAGCCGGTGAGGTCGCGGCGCACCACGACCAGGTGCAGGTCACCGGTGAACTGGGTGACCGGTTTGCTGTCCGGCCCGACGATCCGGAACACCAGGGTCTGCGGCCGTCCCGGGGTGAGCCTGCCGGTCACCGGGCTCAGCGTGTAACCACCCTGGGTGATCTGCAGCCCGCCGGGGACCTGACCGGCCTCGTGCCCGGCGTGAGCGTCCGCCGACGGACGCGCCTCGGGCGCCGGCTTCCTCTGCGACCCGAAGAGGTAGCCGACGCCCAAGAAGACGATCAACCCCAATGCGTACGCCGTCAGCCGCATCGAAGTCCTCATGGCCCGATTGTCACCGCCCGGGCGCGCTCCCCACCAGGACGGGTTCCGTCCGCTCCACTTCGGAGGAGGTCTCCGGGGCGGCCGCCGGCTTGCGGCGCCGGGTCGCGGTCAGGATCAGGTGCACGGCGACGCCGCTGACCAGGCCCCAGAACGCCGCGCCGACGTGCGCCACGGTCAGCCCGGACGCGGTCGCCGCCAGCGTGATCAGCGCACCCTCCCGGGCCGGCACGTCCTCCATCGCCCCGGCCAGGCCGCCGAGCAGCGCGCCCAGCAGGGCAACCCCGGCCACCGCGGCGACCAGCGGCTTGGGCAGCGCGGTGAAGACCTGCACCAGCCCGGTGCCGAGGAACCCGCAGATCAGGTAGAACACGCCGCAGGCGGCGCCGGCGACGTAGCGGCGGCGCGGGTTCGGGTGGGCCTCCTCGCCGGTGCAGATGGCCGCGGTGATCGCCGCCAGGTTGATGGCGTGGCTGCCGAACGGCGCGAGCAGCACCGAGGTCAGGCCGGTGCCGGTGAGCAGCAGCCGGTCGTTCGGGACGTACCCGCTGCCGCGCAGCACGGCCAGGCCGGGCGCGTTCTGCGAGGCCATCGTCACCACGAGCAGCGGCAGGCCGATGCTGAACAGCGCCGAGACGTTGAAGGTCGGCATGGTCGCCTGGGGCAGCCCGATCCCCAGGTGCAGGCCACCGAGGTGCAGGTCGCCCTGGACAGCGGCGACCGCGGCACCGGACGCGAGGGCGATCAGCACGGCGTAGCGGGGGAACTTGCGGCGGCCGACGAAGTAGCCGGCCAGCACGGTCACCACGACTGCCGGGGCGTGCGGCAACTCCTGGAACGCGGCGAGCGCGAACGGCAGCAGGATGCCGGCCAGCATGGCCGAGACGATCCCCTTCGGCACCCGGGCCAGGATCTTGCCGAACAGGCCGGAGAAGCCGAGGATCGTCATCCCGACGGCGGCGAACAGGAACGCGCCGATCGCGTCGGAGTACTTGTAGGCGCCGAGCGAGCCGACCAGCAGCGCCGCGCCCGGCGTGGACCACGCGGTGATCACCGGCTGCTTGCTGATCAGGCTGAGCACCAGGCAGGTGAGCCCGCTGCCGATCGAGATCGCCCACACCCAGGACGTGGTCTGCGCCTCGGTCAGCCCGGACGCGCGGGCCGCGGCGAGCACCACCACGAACGGCCCGGAATAGGAGACCAGCACCGCGATCAGCCCGGCCACCACCGCCGAGATCGAGAAGTCCTTGCGCATTTTCAGACCGCCTTGCTTCCGTACGCGATTGCCTGCTCCAGATCGGCGATCAACTCGCCGGTGTCCTCCAGCCCGACGGAGAGCCGGACCATGTTCTCCGGCGACCGGCTGCCCGGCCCCTCGAAGGTGAACCGGTGCTCGATCAGGCTGGCCGTGCCGCCCAGCGAGGTGGCCGGCAGGAACAGCTCGGTGGCCTTCGCCGTCTCCAGCGCGGCGCCGCCCTTGGCCCTCAGGAAGACCGACATCATCCCGCTGAACCCGCCGGACATCTGCTTGGCCGCCACCCGGTGCCCGGGGTCGGAGGCCAGTCCGGGGTAGGCGACCCGCTCCACCAGCGGGTGCTCGCTGAAGTAGGTGGCGATTTCCATGGCCGAGCGGGACACGGCCGGCATCCGTACGGTCAGCGTCCGCATCCCGCGCTGCAACAGGTACGCCTCCAGGGTGCCCGGGATCTGCCCGGCGAGCCGGCGCTGCTCCTTGAGCCGCTCCCACAGCTCCGGCACCGAGCCGTCGGTGACCAGCCCGCCGGCCATCACGTCGTCGTGCCCGTTGAGGTACTTGGTGGCCGAGTGCATGACGATCGAGGCGCCCAGCAGCAGCGGGTTGGTGTGTACCGGGGTGGCCACGGTGTTGTCCACCGCGAGCAACGCCCCGGCCTGCCTGGCCAGCTGCGCGACGGCGGCCACGTCGGTGACCTTCCAGGTGGGATTGGCCGGCGTCTCCACCCAGACCAGCGCGGTCGGCGCGGCCCGCAGCGCGGCCCGGACCGCGTCCAGGTCGTCCATCGGCACCTCGACCACGGTCAGGCCCTGGTCGGCGCCGAAGGTGCGCAGCCACTTGGTCAGCCCGAAGTACTTGACCTCGGGGACCACCACCCGGGAGCCGGACGGCAGGGCCTGGAACACCGCCGTGATGGCGGCCATCCCGGACGACATCAGCAGCGCCTCGGTGCCGTGCTCCAGGTGCGTGAGCAGCTCCTCCACCTGCTCGAACGCGGGACTGCCCTGGTCCCGCTGGTACGCCATCGGCGTCGGCAGCGCATAGTCGCGGTCCCGCACGTAGGTGACGCCGACCGAGACCGCCGGTGGGTACGCGCCGGTGTCGCGGGCGCGCCGCCCCAGCGCCTGGGCCACCGCGGTGGCGGCGGAGACGGGTGCGGCTGTGGCCGTGCTCATGCTGTCTGCTCCTCGAAGTCGGCGAAGTCGATGTCTGGGAAGTCGATGTCTGGGAGGTCGAGGTCGAACCGCGGCGCCAGGGCCCGGTCCAGGTCGGTGAGGGCCCGGGACCACGCCCCGGGCGACGGGACGTAGTGGTTGTAGTAGCTGGCGCCCTCGGCGGGCGGGCCGAAGACGGCGATCGGGGTGACCTGCCCGCCGGCCGTACGCACCCGGCCGTCCCGGTCCAGCGGCAGCTCCCCGGGCAGCCGGCCGGGCGCCGCCCAGGACCGGATCGAGGCGGTGACCGGATCCCGGTCCTCGCCGGCCGACGGCCAGGACAGGTGTGCCGCGACGACGGCGTCGACGGACCGGGTGACCGGCTCCTTCAGGGCGGTCGAGCGCAGCTCCCAGCCGGCGCCGGCGGGCGCCAGGTCCGGGGCCGGTCCGAGCCCGACGTCCAGGACGCCGGCGTCGACCAGGGCGAGCAGCTCGGCGATGCGCTGGAGGGGCGGGCCGATCACCGTACGGTTGACCGTCGCGCTGAGCGCACCGAAGAAGTCCCGGTGCCCCTGCTCGGTCAGCCCGCCGTCGGCGATCCGGCGCAGCGTCTCCCGGTGGTCGCGGAGCACCTCCAGCCGGTCCTTGAGCGTGCTCGCGCCCAGCCCGCGCTCCGCCTCGGCGAGGTCGTACCGGGTCTGGGCCAGCACCTGCTCGCGCCACTCGGCGACGGTCTTCCAGGTCTCCGACGCGCCGAACAGCCGGTTGACCAGCAGCCGGCCCGGCTCGTCCAGCCCGGCCTCCAGGTCGGCGCGCAGCAGCGGCTCGACGTCGTCCCAGTAGCTGAGCCGGCCGTCCGCGGCGCGCTCCCGCAGCCGGTCGATCGCCTCCGCGGTGAACGCGCTGACCGTGCTCGGCGCCCGGTCACGGGTCAGCCGGGGCCGGGCCGCGGGCAGCCAGCCGCTGCGGTTGACCAGGACGATCGCCGGCTCGTCGCCGGACGGCAGGTAGCGGTGGCCGTCCGCGGTCACCTCGTGGCGCCCGCCGCGGCCGACGGTCAGCGTGGCGATCACGTCCATCGCGGTCAGCCCGGTGCCGATGACCGCGACCGTCTTCCCGGCCGCGATCCCGGCGACACCGGCCGGCAGCGGGTACGCCCGAGCCACCGGCGACCCGGCCCCGCCCGACGCGGGCAGCCCGTGCCCGGTGGTGACCACGGCCAGGTCGGCGTGGAGCGTGCCGCCGCCGGCCAGCTCGACGACGGCGTGGCCGCCGGCCGGCCGGACCGCTGCCGCGACCTCCCGCCGGACGTCGATCCGCAGGTTGCCGGGCGCCCGGCCGAGCAGCTCACCGGCCGCCCAGGCCAGGTAGTCGCCAAGCAGGCGGCGGGGCAGGAAGTCGTCGTACCGGACGCCGCGGCGGCCGGCGTGGCTGGGCACGGTCACCCCGCGCTCGCGGCACCAGCGGAACAGGTCCGGGCCGGTGGTGACCGGGGCGCCGGGCACCATGGTCGCGTCGGAGAAGATGGTCAGCTGCCCGGCCACGGTGTTCAGCAGCAGGTATTCCGGCTGGTCCCGGTCGTGCAGGCCGACGCCGAGCTCGCCCGGCTCCACGACGGTCAGCGCGACGGGCCGGTCCGGGTGCGCGGTGGCGTACGAGATGACCCGTTCCACCGCGGACAGGCCACGCGGCCCGCAGCCGATCACCGCGATCCTCACCATCGGCTCGTCTCCCCGAAGAACTCCGGGACCGCCACGGTGGCGTTCTGGCGCTGGGCCTGGTCGAGGACGTACCGGCCGACCGCGAGGTCGAGGACGCCGAGCCCGAACGGGGACACCAGCACGCCGCGGTCCGGGTCCGGGCGGTGCACGCCGCGGACGAACTCGGCGATCGTGCCGGTGACGAAGTCCCGGTTCCCGGTGCGCTGCTCGGCCAGGTGCGGCGAGGTGTTCGCCTTCATGCAGTGCTCCACGTCGTCGAGCACGTTGGTCGCGCCGAGCACCACCTCGGGGGTGAAGTCGCGCAGCGAGACGTTGAGGGCCAGCTGACCGGGGCGCAGCGGCCGATCGATGTACGGCTCCAGCGCGGTCGTCGCGGTCACCACGGTCTGGCAGTCGAGCACCGCGGCCAGGTCGCCGTGCCGGGCCCGCAGACCCAGCTCGTCGGCGAACTCGACGAGCCGCGCGGCCGAGGCGGTGTCCAGGTCGTGCACCACCACGTCCCCGCAGGGATAGCCGGTCAGGTGCAGGAAGCGCAGGATGGTCCGGGCGATGACGCCGGCCCCGACGATGCCCACCTGCCCGGACGGCGGCAGGTGCCGGGCCACCGCGCGGGCCGCGACGGCGGCCGAGGCGGCGGTCCGGGCAGCGCTGATCCCGGCCGCCTCCAGGCAGGCGATCGGATAGCCGGTGGCCAGGTCGTTGAGGATCAGCACGGCCGAGGCGCGGGGGAGGCCGGCGGACACGTTGCCGGGGAAGCTGGCGATCCACTTGATCCCGGCCAGCTCGCCGCCGGGCAGGTCACCGGCGGCCGGCAGGGCGATGATCCGCGAGTCGGGGCGGTCCGGAAAGCGCAGGAAGTAGCTGTCCGGGTTGACCGTGCGGCCGGCGTCGTGCCGTAGGTAGACGTCCTCGACCAGGTCGACCAGGGCGGGCGCCGAACTGTCCAGGATGTCCTTCACCACCTTGCCGGGCACCACGTCAAACGAGAACATCCGCTGCCTCCTTCGGGGCGCCGGCCAGGCCTCGGGCGGCTACCCATGCGTCGTCGTAGATGGTGGACAGGTACCGCTCCCCGAGATCGGGCGAGATGGCGACGACGGTGGCGCGAGCGGGAATGATCGGGGCGAGTCGGCGGACGGCGGCCAGCACGGTCCCGGTCGACCCGCCGGCCAGCAGACCGGTGGTGCGGGCCAGGAGCCGGCACTCGGCCACCGTCGCCTCCTCCGGGATGTGGATGACGTCGTCCGGGGCGCAGACGTCGACCAGCTCGGGGCGGCGGCTGGCGCCGAGTCCCGGCACGTGCCGCGGCGCCGGGGTGGCGCCGAAGGTGACCGAGCCGGCCGCGTCCACCGCGACGATCCGGGTGTGCGGGCTGTACCGGCGGAACGCGTCGACGCAGCCCATCAGGGTGCCGCCGGTTCCGGTGCCGGCGAACAGGTAGTCCACCCGGCGGAACGTGCCGAGGATCTCCGGTGCGGTGTACGTGGCGTGCGCGGCCGGGTTGGCCGGGTTGGCGTACTGGTTGAGCCAGAGCGTGCCCTGCTCGGCGGCCACCCGGGCCTGGATGTAGGCGATCCGCGAGCCCAGGAAGCCGCCGTTGGCGTCCCGCTCCCGGATCACCACCACCTCGGCGCCGAGCGACCGCATCGTGGTGATCGCCGGCTGGTTGGTGTTCGGGTCGACCACCAGCGTGAGCGGGTAACCCTTGGCGGCGCAGACCATGGCCAGCGCGACCCCGAGGTTGCCGGAGGTCGACTCGATGAGCCGGGTGGTGACCTGCCCCGGCCGCAGGTATCCGTCCCGCTCGGCGGCGGCCACCATGCTGCGCGCGGCCTTGAACTTGATGCTGCCCGCCGGGTTGAGCCCCTCCAGTTTCAGGTAGAGCCGGTGGAGCCCCTCGAACTCGTGAATGTGCAGGAATTGCGGGGCGGAAAGAAGGTCGGAAATGTGCTCGGCAATCAAGAGTCGGCCCCCCGGATTGACGCTCTGGAATGTGATCTGCTGCTAAGAATGCAAGCAGCCGCCGTGTCGTCCGGACAAGGACGATCGGCTATGAGCACAGCCACTGGGGTCAGGCAGGGGTTTCGTTCAGGGGGTCGGGGTCATGGTGTCCGCCCAGTTCACGGGATCATCCGTGATTATCGAGCGAAGATTGCGTTGTCGGCGGTCCCATTAATTGCCGATGCCAACACTCTAAAACGGTGTTCCAGCGCGCGCCAGGGGTAGCCGGATCGGTTACGGGTCCCGAGCCGCCGGTACGGGTCGCTCGGGGGATGCCCTCCAAAAATCAGCACTCCTAGTGCATGATCTTTGGCATGACGACGTTCCGGTCCGGTGACGGTGTGGAGATCTACTACGAACGGTGGGAGCGCGAGTCCGCGCTGCCGCCGGTGCTGCTGCACCACGGCTTCATCGCGGACGGGCGCACCAACTGGGTGCTGCCCGGCGTGGTCGCCGCCCTCACCGACGCCGGCCGCCGGGTGGTGACGATCGACGCGCGCGGCCACGGCCGCTCCGGCAAACCGCACGACCCCGCGCTGTACGGGGAGTCCCGGATGGCCGGCGACGTGATCGAGCTGCTCGACCTGCTCGGCATCACCAAGGTCGACCTGGTCGGCTACTCGATGGGCGCGATCGTCGCGCTGCTCACCGCGACCCGCGACACCCGGGTCCGTCGGCTCGTGGTCGGCGGGGTGGGCGCCGGCGTGGTCGAGGTGGGCGGCCTGGACACCCGGGTGATCGGCGGCGAGCCGCTGCTGCACGCGCTGCGGGCCGAGGATCCGGCCACCGTCACCGACCCGGCCGCGGCCGGCTTCCGGGCGTTCGTCGAGGCGGTCGGCGGCGACCGCCTGGCCCTGGCCGCGCAGGCCACCGCGGTGCACGCGGCGCCGATCCCGCTGGACACGATCACGGTGCCGACCCTGGTCATCGCCGGGGACGCGGATCCGCTGGCGACCCGCCCGGCGGTGCTGGCCGACGCGATCCCGGGTGCGGTGCTGCGGACCGTGCCCGGCGACCACATGACCGCGCTGCGGGACCCGGGCTTCATCCCGGCGCTGACCGGGTTCCTGGCCGGCTGATCCCGGCTCGCACCATTCCTCAAGCTATAACGCGATTTAGCCTGCTGAACCAGGGTCAAAGACCTATATCTTTCGCTGCCCGGGGCGCGCATGCTGCTGGCAGGGCAAGAGTTGGATGAAGGAGGCGACGTGATGTTGCTGAAGAAGGGTCCTTCCCCGCAGACCGCGACCAACAAGTCCGCCGGAGCCACCTCCGGACGGCTCCGGGAGACCGCGCCCCCGCCCGCCTTCGCGCCGAGCCGCGCCTATCCGCCGCTCACCTGGAGCAGGCCGAGCGTGGCCCGGTCCTTCGCGGACGGCCTCGGCGTGATCAGCCGGGCCATGGGCGCGGCGGTTCTGCTGGTCGCGACGCTGGTCGGGATCGGGCTGGTCATCGCGCTGCTGATGACGACGGTCGTGCGCGCCCTCGGCGTCGACGCCTCGTCGGGCTACTGAGGACCGGCGCGGAGCGCGGCGGCCGCCGAGTCGAACAGATCCTCCAGGGGCACGGACCCGTTCGCCCGGGTCCAGGCCTCGCCCGCCACGTCCAGGCAGGTGATCGCGCAGGCGACGAGCGCCTCCGCGCGTACGTCCAAGGGGTTTTCCGGATCGGCCTTGAGCCGGCGCCGCAGCTCCGGAACCAGCGACGCCTGCCACCGGAGGTGTTTCTCGATGTGCCGGGCGCGCAGCGACGGCGTCTCATACATCATCCGGGACACCTTGAGCATGGTGTCCGCGTCGTACGTCACGTCCTTGATCGCGTGGAACGCGTTCCGCAGCGCGGTCCAGGCGTCCTCGCCCTCCGGGCGCTCCGCGAGGGCGCGGGCCGCCAGCTCGCCCTGAGCGGCCAGATCGCCCAGCACGATGTCCTCCTTCGTCCCGAAATAGCGGAAGAAGGACCGCCGCGAGATGCCGGCCGCCTTGGCGATGTCGTCGATCGTGGTCGCCTCGAACCCGCGCGTCAGGAACAGCTCCATGGCGGTGCGCGCGATCTCGTCGTAGACCGCCTGGCGGGTGCGGTTCCAGAGGGTCTGCTCGGGCATGCCGCCACTTTAACAGGCGATGACTGCTTGGCACTCGGTGCCAGATAGGCATAGCATGCACGGCATGAGTGCAGTCGATTACCGAAGCCAGACCGTCCTGATCACCGGTGCGAGCGCCGGGCTGGGCGCCGAGTTCGCCCGCAAGCTCGCCGCCCGCGGGGCGAACCTGGTGCTGGTCGCCCGCCGTGCCGACCGTCTGGCGGACCTGAAGGCCGAGCTGGCCGGGACCGGCGTCACGGTCACCACCATCGCCATGGACCTCGCCGTCCCGGACGCGGGCCCGCGTCTGCGCGCGGCCGTCGCCGGGGAGAGGGTCACCAGTCTGATCAACAACGCCGGCTTCGGCACCAACCGGCCGTTCCACGAGGAGGACCCGGACCGGGTGCTCGACGAGATCACCCTCAACGTGACCAGCCTGGTCGGCATCACCCGGGCGTTCATCGACGAGCTGCGCGCCGGCGACGGCTTCCTGATCAACCTGGCCAGCGTGGCCGCCTATCAGCCCAATCCGCGGATGGCCGTCTACGGCGCGACCAAGGCGTTCGTGCTCAGCTTCACCGAGGCGCTCTGGTTCGAGTCCCGGAACACCGGCTTGCGCGTCCTCGCCGTCTCGCCGGGCGCCACCGAGACCGAGTTCTTCGAGGTCGCCGGCCAGGGCGCGGACGGCGGCACCCGGCGGATGCGGGCCGATCAGGTGGTCGACGCCGCGCTGCGCTCCCTCGACCGGCGCAACCCGCCGCCCAGCGTGGTCACCGGCGGGCTGAACCGGGTGATGACCGGCGCGGGCCGCCTGGTCACCCGCCGGTTCCTGGCCCGGGTGGTCGGCACCCTGATGGACCGGTCTGCGGCATCGCTCAGCTCCCCGGTGTGACGTGCGCCCGGCCCCGCCGGGCCGGGCCGCCCCGGTGGGTCAGGCCCACTCGGACTCTGCCACCGGCGGCGTCCCGTGGGTGTGGAAGGTCTCGATGGTCCGCAGACCCCAGGCCTGGCCCTTGGCGCGTTCCGCCTCGGTCCAGGTGACCACCTCGTGGTCCGGTGCGAGCAGCAGCCGGGCGCCGGCGTTGCACAGCTCGATCCGGTTGCCGCCGGGCTCGTAGACGTAGAGGAAGAACGTCTGCTGGATGGCGTGCTTGTGCGGGCCGGTCTCGATGTGGACGCCGGCTTCCAGGAACACGTCGGCGGCCCGCAGGATGTCCTCGCGCGTGTCGGTGGCGAACGCGATGTGGTGCAATCGCCCCGTCGAGCCGGTCCAGTCCCGGGTGTAGACCACGTCGTACGACTTGTCGCCGAAGGTGTACCAGACCGCGGCCTTGGTGCCGTCGTCCAGGACGATCTGCTCGCTGGGCCGGGCGCTCAGCGTCTCGCCGGCGAACGTCTCGTTCTCCGGCACGTCCCGCGCCAGGAAGTTGACGTGGTCGAGGCGGCGCACGTTCGCACCCCGGCCGGGGAAGCGCGCGGCCTGGTTCTTCAGTGACGGCCGCGTCTCGTCCGAGGCGACGTATCGCCGGGTCTCCCAGTAGACCCCGAACCGGTGCCCGTCCGGATCGGTGAAGTGGTAGACCGGCCCGTACGCCGGCTCGTCCCCGCTCCAGCCCTCGCCGCACCCGGACCTCTCGATCTCGGCGACCCGGCGCTCCAGGGCCTCCGGACTGCGGGCCCGCAGCCAGCTCCGGCCGATCCCGGACGTCGGGGCGGCGGTCACCTTGACCGAGAACCTCTCGTAGTCGTCCCAGGTGTGCAGGTAGACGCTGTCGCCGCGGCGGTCCACCACCTCCATCGCCATCTGGTCGGTGAAGAACCGCACGGTGTCGTCCAGGACCGGGGTGTAGAGCTCGACCGCCGAGACGTGGGCGATGTCGCGGGCGCGTTCAGCCATTTCTGTCCTCGCGGGGGTGGACCTGCCCCTCCAGGAGCAGGCGAGCGGTGCTCACGACGGCGGCGCGGCCGACCGTGATCTCGTCGCCGGCCGTGCCGACGTCGACGACCACGTCGGAGAAGCCGGTGGGGTGTTCCAGGCGGATCGTCTCCGGGGTGCCGGCCAGCGCGGCGACGCTGCCCGGGATGGCCGCGGCCGTCCCGACGCTCACCGCGGCGAGCACCCCGATCGAGGCGTGCACCCGGTGCGGGATGAACATCCGGGTGCTCAGCGTGCCGCCGTGCGCCGGCGGGGCGAGCAGGCACATCTTCGGCACCGTGGTGGCGGAGACGTCACCGAGGCCCATCAGCCTGCCGGCGATCAGCCGCAGCTCCTCGACCCGGTGGCGCAGGCGGGCGTTCGCCTCCAGCTGGGCCGGGCTCTCGTAGCCGGAGACGCCCAGATCGCCGGCGTTCATCAGGACGACCGGCATGCCGTTGTCGATCAGGGTGGCCGGGACGCCGCCGAGGTCGTCGCGGACCCGGCCGGTCGGCAGCAGGCCGGCGGCGACCGACCCCGCGGTGTCCCGGAACTCCACCTCGATCCGGGCGGCGGTGCCCGGGACGCCGCTGAGCGCGGTGTCCCCGGTGTACTCGACGCGGCCGCCGGGGGTGGGCACGGTGACGACCGCCAGGGCGCCGGTGTTGACCATGTGGACGCGCACGCTGGTCCGCGGGCCCGTGGCCGCGACCAGGCCGCGCTCGATTGCGAACGGTCCGACGCCGGCCAGGATGTTGCCGCAGGGCTGCTCGGCGCTGACCACAGGCTTGTCCACCTGCACCTGGAGGAACAGGTAGTCGACGTCGGCGTCCGGGTGCCCGGAGCGGCTGACCACGGCGACCTTGCTGGTCAGCGGATGGCCGCCGCCGATCCCGTCGATCTGCCGCGGGTCCGGCGAACCCATGATCGCCAGCAGCAGCCGGTCCCGCCCGGCCGGGTCGGCCGGCAGGTCCTCGGCGCGGAAGTACGCCCCCTTGGACGTCCCGCCGCGCATCAGCAGCACCGGAACCGGGGCGGTCATCGGTACTCCACGCCGAGCTGTTCGAGCAGCGGCCGCAGGTGGTACATGTCGACACCCAGCTCGCCGGCGGCCAGCCTGTCCCGTTTCGCCGCCTCGTTCGCGGTCCGCTTCCGCGCCGCTTCGAGGGTCGCGCCCACCCGGTCGCGGGGAACGACGACGATCCCGTCGTCGTCGGCCACCACCGCGTCGCCCGGGTTGATCGGCTGTCCGCCGGCCACCACCGGGACGTTCACCGAGCCGGGGCTGGCCTTCACGGTGCCCTGCGGGCTGATCGCCCGCGCCCAGACCGGGAAGCCCATCTCCCGCAGCTCGGCCACGTCCCGCACGCCGGCGTCGAGGATCACCCCGACCGCACCGTGAGCGGCCAGTGAGGTGGCGAGCAACTCGCCGAGCATGCCGTCGGTGGACGGTGAGGTGGTCGTGACGACCACGATGTCGCCGGGCCGGACGGTCTCCACCGCGGCGTGGATCATCAGGTTGTCGCCGGGGTGGCAGGAGACGGTCACCGCCGAGCCGGCGATCCGGGCGCCGCTCTGGATCGGCCGCACGAGCGGGTCGAGCGCGCCGCGCCGCCCGTCCGCCTCGTGCACCGTGGAGACGCCCTGCTCGGCGAGCCCCTGGAGGATCTCCGCGGGGACCCGGTCGACATGCTGGACGACGACGTGGCGACTCACGACAGCTCCCGGGTGACCTGCGGAAAGACGCGCATGTACGCCTCGGCCCGGCTCTCGTTCGGCAGGCCGAGGTTGGGCCCGGAGTTGCGGGCCGCCTGCAGGCCGCGCCGCGCGCCGAGCTCGGTGTAATACGCGTGCAGGTGCTGCTGCGCGGCGAGCACCCGCATCGCCTCGCGCTTGCGCTCCCACACCTCGGTGACGTCGAGCAGCACGTCCGGCACGAAGCCGCACTGCTCGGGCTGGTGCGGCTCGAAGCAGAAGACCGGCGGCGCGCCGATCACCTCGCCCGGCCCCTCGACGCCGGGCGCTTGGGCGAGCACCCGCGCCTTGAGCGCGATCTGGTGGGCGACGGCGTGGTCGCCGTTGTACGGGTCGGCCGGCGCGTGCGTGAGCACCACCGATGGCTGCACCTCGCGGTACAGGTCGATCAGGCCCTGCGCTAGCGCCGGGGTCTCGACCAAGGGGTAGTCACCGGCGTCGAAGAACCGGATCTCGGCGCCGAGCACCTCGGCGGCCTCCTCGGCCTCCTGCCGGCGGGCGGCCTTGACCTGGTCGAGGGTGTACCCCTTGCGCCACAGCGAGGCCGACTCGCCGCGCTCGCCGAAGCTCATGCAGCCGATCACCACGCGCCGGCCACGGGAGTTCGCCAGCGCGATCGCGCCCGCGGCACGCCACACGAAGTCGCCGGGGTGAGCGGTGAGTACCAGGGTGGCATCGGTCATTACAGCTCCCATCGCCTGCCGATAAAATCGTCAACAATCGTCATCCGCCCGACCTGTAAGGGGTCAGACTAGGCGTGACGACCGGGCGAAACAATTGTTGACAATCCTGTCGCCAAGCTGAAAACTCGCCCGCAGGAGGCGCTCTCATGATCTTCGCGGTACTGGGGCTGGGCGAGGCCGGCAGTCTGATCGCCGCCGACCTGGCGGCGGCCGGGGCAACGGTCCGGGGTTTCGACCCCCGGGTGGCGCCGCCGCCCGGCGTGATCGCGACCGGCGGTGACGCCGAGGCCTGCGCCGGGGCGGACATCGTGCTCAGCGTGAACAGCGCAACCGACGCCGCCGACGCGCTGCGCGCCTCGCTGCCGGCCTGCGGTCCGGACACCATCTGGGCGGACCTCAACACGGCCACCCCGGGGCTCAAAGAACTTTTGCGTACGCAAGCGGCCGGTGCCGTGGAGGTCGTCGACGTCGCGCTCATGTCCCCGGTGCCCGGCAACGGGCTCCGCACGCCGATGGCGATGTCCGGCCCCGCCGCCGGACGGCTCGCCACCGCCCTCGGCGCCCTGGGCGCCGACGTGGTGGTGCTGGACGGCCCGGTCGGCGCCGCCGCCACCCGCAAGCTGCTGCGCAGCGTCTTCTACAAGGGCATGGCCGCCGCCGTGGTCGAGGCCCTGACCGCGGCGAGGGCGGCCGGCCTGGAGGAGTGGCTGCGGGGCACCATCGCCGCCGAGCTGATCAGGGCGGACGCGGCCACCCTGGACCGGCTGGTCGACGGATCCCGCAAACACGCGCTGCGCCGCCGTGCGGAGATGGCCGCGGCCGCCGAACTACTCGGCGACCTGGGCGTCCCGCCACGGATCGCGACCGCGAGCCGGGACTGGCTCGCCGACCTGATCTGATCTTTTCCGGCCCGGCGAGCAACCTTTCCGGGCCGGCGGCACACCTCCCGGGCACATCCCCATCCCCGGAAGGTGAGCCACCTGATGAAACCCCGCGCGCGCAAGCTGCTGCTCGCCGGTGTCACCGGCGTCGTGGCCGTAGCGGCCAGTGTTTACGGCCTGACCACGGCGAACGCCGCCACATACCCCAACCCCGGCGTGGTCACCGGCTCGACGGCGGCGCACGACCCGACGATCGTCAAGAAGCCCGGTGGCGGATACATCCTGGCGACCACCGGCGACGGCATCACGCTGAAGACCTCGCCGGACCGGACGGCGTTCGCCGACGCGGGCAAGGCGTTCCCCACCGGGACGCCGTGGGCCGACGATTACACGGGTGGCAGCGCCACCCTGTGGGCGCCGGACATCTCGTACCGCGGCGGGAGGTACGTCATGTATTACGCCGCCTCCACGTTCGGCTCCAGCAAGTCGGCGATCTTCATGGCGGCCAGCGCCACCGGCGCGGCCGGCACCTGGACCAATTACGGCAAGGTCATCGAGTCGACCGCCACCAGTGGCTGGAACGCCATCGACCCGAACCTGACCGTCACGCCGTCGGGGGAGTGGTACCTGACCTTCGGCTCGTTCTGGTCCGGCATCAAGATGGTCAAGCTCAACCCGTCGACCGGCAAGCGCGCGGACAGCACGGTGCACACCATCGCCGAGCGGTTCGTGAACAGCAAGTCGGTCGAGGCGCCCTACATCTTCTACCGCAGCGGTTACTACTACCTCTTCATGGCCTTCGACCTCTGCTGCAAGGGCGCGTCCAGCACCTATCGCACGATGGTGGCCCGGTCGACGTCGATCACCGGCCCCTACCGGGACCGGGCCGGCACCGCGACCACGGCCGGCGGCGGCACCGAGATCCTGGCGTCGCACGACAAGATCTACGGCCCCGGTCACCCGGCCGTTTTCCCGGACTCCGACGCCGACGTGCTGGTCTACCACTACTACACCTCCTCGGGCGACGCCAGGCTCGGCATCAACCTGCTGTCCTGGAGCTCCTCGGGCTGGCCGACCGTCTACTGAGGGGTCACTCGATGAACTGGTAGTCGCGGGTGATGCGGCCGTCCGGGGCCAGGAGCAGGATCTCCAGGCCGGTGCCGGCCGCGTCACCACCGGCTCGCGGAACCATCTCCCAGCGGAACTTGACCACGTCGGCCAGCCGGTCGGCGTCGCCGAGGGCGCGGAACTCGAAGGTCCCCGGGGCGACGAACTCCTGATAGGCCCGGGTCACCCGGACCTCCAGCGCGGCGTGCCCGCGAGCCTCCAGGACCTGATCGTCGAAGCCCAGCGCGGCGGCGGCCGTGCGCATCTCCTCCGGCGGCTTGAGCACGTGGACGGCGTCGGCGGTCCAGAGATCACGGATGGCGGCCCGGCGGTGCTCGGGGTCGGGCTCACCCCACAGCGCGACATAGCGGTCGACGAGCTCCCGCAGGTCATCCGCGGCTTGCTTGGTGTCGGTCATGGCGACGACTGTCGCGCCGGTCGGGGAGGCGCGGCAATTCCCGGCAGGGAATCGCCGGGCCGCGCCGGAACCGGTACACCGGAACGATGCCGACCGCCGCCCTGCGCACCGAGCTCCATGACCGCCGCGGCTCTCCGGTGCGAGCGAACGGTGCCCGGTCAGGCGCGGCCGGCGAGGACCTCCGCGGCCAGCTCCAGCAGCATCTCCACGTCACCGCCGGGTGGGATCGGCGCCGGGTCGAGGCAGCGCTCCAGCAGCAGCTCGACCAGGGCCGCCCGGTCCACGATCGGGCCGGCCTCGATGGCGCCGGGGAGGATGCGGATCTCCACGGTGTCCCGGATCGGGGTGTCGGTGAGCAGCTGGGTCAGGTTCACGTCGAAGAACTTCGTCAGCTCGCCCTCGGCCGCGGCGGCGCGCAGATCGTCGTACGTCGGATTCTTGGCCACCGCGTCCACCAGCGGCCCGGGCAGGGGCGCCAACCTGCGGCAGGCGGGGTTGGTGCGCAGCACCGCCCGCAGCGGCTCGCGCCAGTGGGCGAACAGCCGGACCAGATTGGCCAGCGCGTGCGGCGCCCGGAAGGGCGCGCCGTCCAGATGGAGGTGCACCGCTGCCTCGTAGGGGATGGTGAAGCCCAGCTCCCGCGCCGGCGCGAGCAGCTCCTCAAGGGACTCCTCGATGTCAGTGGTCAGCGGCGGCGTGATGATCTCGCACGGCCGCTCGCGTTCCCCGCCGAGCGGCGAGGCCAGCGCGATCGTCACGTCGCCGGCGTCGTTCAGCCGGTACACCCCGCCGAACTGCTGGACCCGGCTGCCCCAGAGCGCGGCGACCTCGTCCAGCGCGGTGCCGATCGTGCCCGCCGGGTCGCTGTGCCGGGCCAGCAGGCGCAGCAGCCGCGCATCGTCGGTGAGCACCCGGAACCAGCCGGGCAGCGGCGGAGCTTTCGGGTCCAGCCCGGCGAGCAGGGTGATGTCGTCGACCAGCGTGCAGAGCAGCGCGCCGTCCGGGCGCAGCACCTCGAAGCCCTGGGTGAGGTGCAGGAACCGCCCCAGCCCGGGGACCAGGGACGGTTCACTGTCGGAGTGCCACACCGGCCGGACGCTGCCCCCGCAGCGCCCGGCCAGGTCCATGGCGAGGGTGCGCCGGCTGGCCCCGGGGGGAGCCATCAGCTCGATCTCGAAGCCGGTGCGCCGGCGCAACCTGCTCACGGCTTGATCGGCAGCGTCTGTCCGGCCAGCAGCTTCTTGCCGCCCAGCACCTTCGCGTCCCAGGCGGTCTTCAGCTTCCAGATCTTGGCCAGTTTGATCGCGTCGTCGACGTCGTAACCGGCGGCGAAGAACGCCTCGGCCTGCATCGACTCCCGGTACTCCTTGGCCGCGGCCGGGTCCGGCTTGACGCCCGGCAGGGTCTGGCCGGCGAGCAGCCGCTTGCCGCCCTCGACCTTCGCGTCGTACGGCGTCTTCAGCTTCCACAGCTTGGCCAGCTTGACCGCGTCGTCGTAGTCGTAGCCGGCGCTGAAGAACTTCGTCACCGAGGCCGGGATCGGGTCCACGTCGTCCGGTGCCGGCTCCGCGGAACCGGGCGCGATCGGCAGCGTCTGCCCGGCCAGCAGCAGGCGCCCGGCCTCGGCCTTGACCGACGCGATGTCGTTGGTCGACCGCTTCCACAGCTTGGCCAGCGCGACCGCGTCGTCGTAGTCGTAGCCGGCGCCGAAGTAGGCGTCGAACTCCTTCTGGTCGGGCTCGGCGAACACGCTCGGGGCCGGGCTGGCCGGCCCGGCCGCCACGATCGGCGCGGTCCCCGACGAGGAACCCTGGCCGGGCAGGACGGCCGGCAGGTTCACCACCGCGGCGATCAGGCCGGCGCCCAGCGCGGTGCCACCGGCCACCGAGGCGCCCAGGCGGCGGCGCTTGTGCTTACGGGACAGTTCGACGACCCGGGCGTACACCTCGGCCGGGTCTGCGTTGTGTGACTCGTGGCTCTCGAAGGTTTCCCTGAGCCGGTCACCGTGGTCGGTCACGACTTCTCCTCGACGGGGATCAGGATCTCTCGCTCCGACTCGAGCCGGAGCGTTTTCAGTGCCTTCGAGGCCTGGCTGCGCACCGTCGCCGGGGAGCAGTTGAGCAGGTCCGCGATGGATTCGTCGTCGAGTTGCTCGTAGTAGCGGAGTACGAGCACGGCTCGTTGCTTGCGCCCGAGTGTCGCCAGGCGGTGCCAGAGCGCGTCGGTCTCGGCGATCCGGTCGGCGTGGTCGTGCACCCCGCCGCGGGCATCGTCGATCTCGACCAGGCGCTCGCCGGCGAGATGCAGGTTGCGGACCGACCAGGAGCGTCGCCAGGAGAGGTACTCGTTGAGCACCATCCGCCGGACGTACGCCTCGGGTGAGTCCGCCTCACTGATCCGCCGCCACCGGACATGGGCCCGGGCCAGCACTTCCTGCACGACATCCTGCGCCAAGTGCCGGTCGCCGGTGAGGACGACCGCGTAGCGCAGCAGGCTGGGCAGTCGGGCCATCGCGAATTGCTCGAAGGTCACACCCACTTCGACGCCGCCCGGGCGCTTCCTGTGCACCGCCCCTCCGATCTTTTTCCTCACCGTACTAGGTAGGCCGCCTGCTAAGCAGATAGTCTGACTACATGATGCCCAAGCCGTGGCTGCACGGCTTCCTCGACCTGTGCCTGCTCGCCATGCTCCGCGAGCGCGCCGACTACGGTTACGGCCTGGCTCAGCGCCTCGCCGCGGCCGGGGTCGCCGACGTGCCCGGGGGCACCCTCTATCCTGCGCTGCTCCGGCTCGAGGAGCAGGGCTTCGCGGTGCCGAGGTGGGCGCCGTCCGAGTCCGGCCCCCGGCGGAAGTATTACGAGATCACGCCGGCGGGCGCCGACGTCCTGGCCACTCAGACACGGCAGTGGACCCGATTCCGCGACGGCGTCGACATCCTGCTCGGGGCGCCGCTGCCCGCTCCGCCCACGGTCGCCGGTCCGGCGCCGGATCCGCTGCCCGCTCCGGTCACGGTCGTCGCCCCGGCGCCGGATTCGTTGCCGGCTTCGGTCGCGGTCGTCGGCCCGGCGCCGGATTCGTTGCCGGCTTCGGTCGCGGTCGTCGGCCCGGCGCCGGATTCGTTGCCGGCTTCGCCGGAGGGGGCCCGTTGAGTACGCAGGAGAGCTGGCCCACCCGTTTCGAGGCCGAGCTGATGCGCCTCGGCGTGCCGGGACCGCGTGCCCGCCGCCTCACCGAGGACACCGCCGCCCAGGCCGCCGAGCACGCCGCCGACCCGGCCGGACTGTTCGGCCCGGCCCACCTTTATGCCCGGCACCTGGTCGCCGAGCTGTCCGCCCCGGTCGACCCGCCGCCGCGCTTCGCGACGGCCGGCCCGGTCCTGCTGCATCTCTCCGGCGTCGGCAAGCGCTTCCGCCGCCGGACCGTTTTCCAAGACGTCGATCTGACGGTACGCGGTGGGCAGGTCGCCGCCATCGTCGGCGCCAACGGTTGCGGCAAGTCCACGCTGCTCCGCATCTGCGCCGGCCTGACCCGTCCCGACACGGGCACGGTCCACCGCACGCGCCGGGTCGGATACGTCCCGCAGGACGGCGGCACCGCCGGCTGGCTCACCGCCGACGAGCACTTCGCCCTGTTCGGCGCGGCCGCCGGCGTGGTCCCCCGCCGCGCCCGCTCGACCGGCGCCCACCTGGCCGCCCGGCTGGCCTGGCGCCCGGACCCGGGACAGCGCGCCCAGCAGCTCTCCGGCGGCACCCGGCAGAAGCTCAACCTGGTGCTCGGCGAGCTGCACAGCCCCGACCTGCTGCTGCTCGACGAGCCGTACCAGGGCTTCGACCAGGGCACCTACCTCGACTTCTGGCGACAGGTGCACGCGTGGCGCGACGCCGGCCGCGCGGTCGTGGTGGTCACCCACCTGCTGCACGACCTGGGAAACGTCGACCACGTCCTGGACCTGGGGGAGAGATGACCGCGTTGGTGGTGGCCGAGCTGTCGGCCCGTGAGGTGGGCCGGCGGCGGGCCGCGGTGCTGCTGGTGATCGCACTGCCGCTCTGGTTCTACCTGGTCCGGCGGGACCTGGCCGGCCAGTCGATCCGGATGCTGGCGCTCGGCATCGCCTGGTCGATCTCCACGCTCACGCTGTTCGTGGTGAACGCGTCCCGCGGCGTCGACCCCCGGCTGCGGCTCTCCGGCGCCTCGGTGTTCGGCCTGGTCGGCGGCCGGTTGCTGGCGATGAGTGGTGCCGGGACCCTGCTCGGCCTCGGGTACTGGGCGCTGGTCAGCCTGGACCAGACCGTGCCGCACCCGTACGCGACCGGCCTGATCATGTTGCTCGCCGCCCTGGTCGCGGCCCCGTTCGGCAGCCTGGTCGGCGCGCTGCTGCCGCGCGAGCTGGAGGGCGCGCTGGCCCTGCTCAGCGTCTGCGCCGTACAGATGCTCGCCGACCCGGACGGCCTGGCGGCGAAACTGATGCCGTTCTGGTCGGTCCGCCAGATCGGCACCTACGCCGTCGACGACGCCGGCGTCAGCTACCTGTGGCAGGGCCTCACCCACTTCGCGCTGTACTGGCTGCTCTGCACCGCCGGCACCCTGGCCGTCTTCGCCTACCGCCTCCGGATCGTCCGCTACCCCGAGCCCGCGGACCCCGAGAACCGGGCCTGAAAGCCCACCGGGCGCTCCCGGTCAGCTGCTCGAGGTGTCGGGAGGTGCCGAGCGACTATGAAGCCACCCGGCAGCGGTCAGCGGCGGCCCTTGAGCCGGCGGCGCAGCACCGAGCGGGCGACGAGCAGCGCCACGATCGCGACCGCCTGACCACCGAGGATGATTTTGTTGACGTCGAGGGCGGGCTTCCAGGAGACGTCACCGTTCTTGATGATGAAGACGCCGGCCGGCTTGGCGCTCAACCCGTAACCGGCGCCGGATCCCTCACCCTGCGGCGCGCTGACCGCCTCGTCGCCGGCCTGGGTGACGCCGCTGCCGCCACCGCCACCGCCGCCCGCGGCCACCTTGGCGACCGGCAGCAGAATGATCCCGTCCCGCTCCACCGGCTCGCCGAACACCCGGCTCACCACGGCGTTGTCGGTCGCCGCGCGGGCCTTGTCGAGCAACGTGGCACTGTCAGTGGTAGTGATGGTCATCGCTCCTCCTTCGTCGACGCCCAGCCTGGCAAACCCGGAGCCGCCAAAGAGTCGCTCAGCCGACACCCACCCAGTCCCACCCTTCCCATCTCGCGCCTGTCCAGGGCCCTGAAGACCAGCCGAGAAGTGTCCAGCTGGTCCTGGTGGCCCTTCCCGAGCAGGGGATAGGGCGCTGAAGACCAGCCAAGAAGTGTCCGGCTGGTCCTGGTGGCCCTTCCCGAGCAGGGGATAGGGCGCTGAAGACCAGCCGGCGAGTGTCGGGCTGGTCTTGGTGGCCCTTCCCGGGCATGGGGTAGGGCGCTGGGGGCCAGCCGGGGGTGTCGGGCTGGTCTTGGTGGCCCTTTCTGGGGGTGGGGTAGGGCGCTGGGGGCCAGCCGGGGGTGTCGGGCTGGTCTTGGTGGCCCTTTCTGGGGGTCGGATAGGGCGCTGGGGGCCAGCCGGGGGCCAGCTGGGGGTTGATCTCCGGGACCAGCCGCGGACAGTGAGGTGGACCTTGTCGTGCGGCCTGGGGACAGACGGCGAGTGGGGGATGAGTGTCGACAGTGGGCCTATCTGGACTGATGAGGTGCGGTGCTGCTCCGCACCACCAGATGTGTCGGCACCAGGTCGGTGCCGGGACCGGCCGGCCCGGACCCGATCTGCGCCAGCAGCGCCTGCACGCACCGCCGCCCCACCTCGGCGAAATCCTGATGCACCGTGGTCAGCGGCGGCAGATACGACGACGCGTCCGCGATGTCGTCGAACCCGACCACGCTCACCTCCTCCGGCACCCGGCGGCCGCGTTCGGTCAGCGCCCGGAGCACGCCGAGCGCCATCTGATCGTTGGCCACGAAGACCGCGCTGCACTCGGCCGGCAAGGCGAGCCCGGCCTGATAGCCGCTCTCGGCCGACCAGTCGCCCCGTCCGATCGGCGGCACCGGGCGCCCGGCCTCCTCCAGCACCGTCCGCCAGGCCTGGGCCCGGCGTTCCGCCGCATAGGACTCGGCCGGTCCGGCGATGTGCCAGACCGTGGGATGTCCCAGGTCGAGCAGGTGCCGGACGGCCTGGCGGGCGCCGTCGGCCTGGTCGGTGTCGACCACGGGATAACGCTCTCCCGCATCCGAATCGACGACCACCACGTGTACGCCGGGCGGCAGCGCGACGGTGGCCGCGTCCAGCAGGTGCACCTCGAGGATCACGATGACGCCGTCGACGGCCAGCTCGCCCATCCTGGTGAAGGCGCCCAGCACGTTGTCCTGGGTGGGCACCCCGACCGGGATCAGCGTGATCGCGTAACCCTCGGCGGCCGCCTCTGTCGCGATCGCCTCGACGGTACGGCTGTTGCCGGTCGACGAGAGTCCGAACAGGATCACGCCGAGGGTGTTGAAGCGCCCGTACCGCAGGGAGCGCGCCGCGCTGTTCGGCCGGTATCCCAGCTCGCGCATCGCGGCGAGGACCTGTTCGCGGGTGGTCTCGACGACGCCGGACTGGCCGTTGGCGACCCGCGACACGGTCTGTGAGGAGACGCCGGCCAGTTTGGCCACGTCGGCCATCGACACCCGCTGTTTGCGGCGTCCGCCTGGCACGTCGGATCCACCGCGGAGACGCTGCGTTTCGATGGTGTGACTCCTTGACCCTGCTGGTGACGCGTGCCACTATACGGCACACATGTTTACGCAAACATTTCCGATCGCGGTCCAACATGTTTACGTAAACATGCACATCGAGCATCAACACAAGGAGGCATGGTGACCCGGCGGTCCTGGATCGGCTGGCAGTTCGTTGCCCCGTTCCTGGCGGTGTTCGCGCTGGTCTTCCTCGCGCCGATCGCCTACTCGATCTACCTGAGCCTCTACCGCACCAAGCTGATCGGCGGCACCTCCTTCGTCGGCCTGGAGAACTACGCGAAGGCCTTCGCGGACCCGCAGTTCTGGTCGGCGGTCGGCCGGGTGAGCCTGTTCCTCGTCGTCCAGGTGCCGATCATGCTGTTCCTGGCACTGCTGGTGGCGCTCGCGATCGACAGCGGTCGGCTCTACGGCGCGTCCTTCTTCCGCATCTCGATCTTCCTGCCCTACGCAGTGCCGGCCGTGGTGGCCACGCTGATGTGGGGCTTCATGTACGGCAACCAGTTCGGCCTGATCCGTTACTTCAACGACTGGTTCGGCGTCTCGCTGCCCGACCCGCTCGCCCCGAACCTGGTCCTGGCCGCCATCGGCAACATCACGACCTGGGAATTCGTCGGCTACAACATGATCATTCTGTATGCGGCGCTGCGCGTCGTCGACCCCTCGCTCTACGAGGCCGCGGCGATCGACGGCGCCGGCCAGTTCCGGATCATCCGGGCGATCAAGCTGCCCGCCCTGCGCGGCCCGCTGCTGATCACCACGATGTTCTCGATCATCGGCACCTTCCAGCTCTTCACCGAGCCGGTGGTGCTGCGCACGATCGCCCCGAACGCGATCCTCACCTACTTCACCCCGAACTACTACGCCTGGCAGCTCTCCGTCGGCGGTCAGCAGTTCAACTACTCGGCCACGGTCGCCGTGGTGATGGGGTTGCTCACGATGCTCGTCGCCTACCTCGTGCAGGCTCGTGCCGTACGGAAGGCGGGTTGATGGTCTCCGCGCCCACGATCCGCCCGGCGGCACGCCGGCAACCGCGACCGGCAGCGGTCCGGATCAGGAAGACCAGGAGCTGGTCGCTGACCGCGATCACCACGCTGATGCTGATCTACACGCTGCTGCCGCTGGCCTGGCTGGTGATCAGCGCGAGCAAGACGCAGGACGGCCTGCTCAGCACGTTCGGGCTGTGGTTCGGCGGGGACTTCGCGCTGATCGACAACATCGGCGAGGTCTTCACCTACCAGGACGGCATCTACCTGCGGTGGCTCGGCAACACGGTGTTCTACGTGCTGATCGGTGCGGGCGGCGCCACCCTGCTCTCCGCGCTCGCCGGGTACGGCCTGGCCAAGTTCGCCTTCCGCGGCCGCAAGGCGGTCTTCGCCGTGATCCTCGGGGCGGTCGCCGTGCCGCCCACCGCGCTCGCCGTGCCCACCTTCCTGCTGTTCGCCAAGATGGGCATCACCGACACGGTGTGGGCGGTGATCATCCCGTCGCTGATGATCCCGTTCAGCCTCTACCTGATGTGGGTGTTCAGCACCGACGCGGTGCCGGACGAGATCCTCGAGTCGGCCCGGGTGGACGGCGCCGGCGAGTTCCGGATCTTCTTCAGCCTGGCCGTGCCGCTGCTCTCCCCGGGCCTGGTCACCGCGCTGCTGTTCAACGTGGTGGTGACCTGGAACAACCTCTTCCTTCCGCTGATCATGCTGAAGGACCGCCATCTCTACCCGATCACGCTGGGCATCTACACCTGGAACCAGCAGTCCCAGACGGTCGGCGGCGACGTCGTCTTCAACCTGGTGATCACCGGGTCGCTGCTCGCCATCATCCCGCTCATCGCCGCGTTCCTGCTGCTCCAGCGCTACTGGCAGTCCGGTCTGGCGGTCGGCAGCGTCAAACAATGATTGAGAAGGGAAACGCATGAGAATCACCCGCCGGCGTGCGCTCCTCGGCGCCGCCATGTCGATAACCCTCCTGGCCGCGGGCTGCGGCTCGTCCGGCGACAGCACCGGGAACGCCCCGGCGTCGACCACCGTGACCGATGCCGACATCGAGGCGGCGCTCCAGGCCGGCGGCAACCTGACCGTCTGGGCCTGGGAGCCCACGCTGAAGAAGGTGGTCGCGGACTTCCAGGTCAAGTACCCCAAGGTCAAGGTCAACCTGGTCAACGCCGGCAGCGGCAACGACCAGTACACCGCGCTCCAGAACGCGGTCAAGGCCGGGACCGGAGTGCCGGACGTGGCGCAGATCGAGTACTACGCGCTGCCGCAGTTCTCGCTCTCCAAGGCGGTCACCGACCTGAACACGTTCGGCGCGAAGTCGCTGGACGGCACGTTCACCCCGGGGCCGTGGAGCTCGGTGCACGCGGGCGACAAGATCTTCGGCCTGCCGATGGACTCCGGCCCGATGGCGCTGTTCTACAACAAGGAGGTCTTCGACAAGTACGGCATCGCGGTCCCGGCCACCTGGGAGCAGTACGCCGCGGCGGCCGAGAAGCTGCACAAGGCGAACCCGAAGGCGTGGATCACCAGCGACAGCGGCGACGCCGGCTTCACCACCAGCATGATCTGGCAGGCGGGCGGGCGGCCGTATCAGGTGGACGGCACGAACGTCACGATCAACTTCGACGACGCGGGCACCAAGAAGTGGACCGGCCTGTGGCAGGGGCTGATCGACAAGAAGCTGCTCGCGCCGATCCCGGGCTGGTCCGACGCCTGGTACAAGGGTCTCGGTGACGGCACCATCGCCAGCCTGGTGATCGGCGCCTGGATGCCGCCCAACCTGGAGTCCGGCGTGAAGGCCGCGGCCGGCAAGTGGCGGGTCGCGCCGATGCCGCAGTGGACCGCCGGCGAGAAGGTCACCGCGGAGAACGGCGGCAGCTCGCTCGCCGTGACCGAGGCGAGCCAGAGCAAGAACCTGGCCTACGGCTTCATGAAGTACGCCACGGTCGGTGACGGCGCGCAGAGCCGGACCGACGAGGGTGCGTTCCCGGCGACCACCGCGCAGCTCACCGCGGACGCCTTCAAGAACAAGCAGTTCCCGTACCTGGGCGGGCAGAAGGCCAACGAGGTGCTCTCCGCGGCGGCCACCGAGGTGGCGAGCGGCTGGTCGTACCTGCCGTTCCAGGTCTATGCGAACAGTGTCTACAACGACTCCGTCGGTAAGGCGTACACCGGCGGATCCACCCTGCAGGACGGCCTGAAGGCCTGGCAGGACTCCTCCACCAAGTACGGCCAGGAACAGGGCTTCACGATTAAATGACAACCGACAACACGACGCCCCGGCGCTGGCTGCGCCGCGCCGGGGCGCCCCGGCTGGAGTACGGCGCCGACTACAACCCCGAGCAGTGGCCCCGCGAGGTCTGGGACGACGACGTCCGGGCGATGCGCGAGGCCGGCGTCACCATCGTCTCCCTGGCGATCTTCTCCTGGGCCCGGATCCAGCCGCGGCCCGAGGTGTACGACTTCGCCTGGCTCGACGAGATCATGGACCTGCTGCACGCCGGTGGCATCGCGGTCGACCTCGCCACCGCCACCGCCTCCCCGCCGCCGTGGCTGATCGCCCGGCACCCGGAGATCCTGCCGGTCGACAAGCACGGCAACACCGTGTGGCCGGGCGGCCGCCAGCACTGGCGGCCCACCTCGCCGGTCTTCCGGGCGCACGCCCTGCGGCTGGTCCGCGCCCTGGCCACCCGGTACGGCAAACACCCGGCCCTGGTCGCCTGGCACGTCAACAACGAGCTGGGCTGCCACAACGTCTACGACTACTCGGACGACGCGGCCGTGGCGTTCCGCGCCTGGCTGCGCGACCGGTACCGCACGCTGGACGGGCTGAACGCCGCGTGGGGCACCGACTTCTGGTCGCAGCGTTACTCCGACTGGGACCAGATCATCCCGCCCCGGCAGGCCACCACCCATCCGAACCCGACCCAGCGGCTGGACTTCAAGCGGTTCTCCTCGGACGCGCTCAAGGACCACCTGATCGCCGAGCGGGACCTGCTCCGCGAGCTCACCCCGGACGTGCCGGTCACCACGAATTTCATGGTGATGGGCGAGATGAGCCCGATGAACTACGCGGACTGGGCGGGCGAGGTGGACTTCGTCGCCAACGACCACTACGTGCTGCCCGGCCCGCAGGCCCGCGACGAGTTGTCCTTCTCGGCGAACCTGACGGGGAACCTCGCCGGTGGGCGGCCCTGGTTCCTGATGGAGCACTCCACCAGCGCGGTCAACTGGCAGCCGGTGAACGTGGCGAAGAAGCCGGGGGAGATGCACCGGGACTCGCTCACCCACGTGGCGCACGGGGCGGACGCGGTCTGCTTCTTCCAGTGGCGGCAGTCGAAGGCCGGGGCGGAGAAATACCACTCGGCGATGGTGCCGCACGCGGGGGAGGACAGCGCGGTCTTCCGTACGGTGGTCGATCTCGGACAACGGCTCGCGGCGCTGAGTGATGTCGCCGGGTCCCGCAAGACACCGGCGGACGTGGCGATCCTGTTCGACTGGGAGTCGTGGTGGGTGGCCGAGCACGACTCGCACCCGACCGATCGGCTGCGCTACAAGCAGGAGGCGCTCGACTGGTACACCGCGCTGCTCAACCTGGGCATCCGCGTGGATGTGGTGCCGGAACTGGGGGACCATCGTCTGGTCATCGCGCCGATCCTGCACGTGGTGCCCGCCGCGCTGTCGAGCCGGATAAGCGGATATGTCCGGAGCGGTGGACACCTGATCACCACCTACTTCTCCGGGATCGTCGACGAGAACGACCAGATCTGGCTCGGCGGCTACCCCGGAGCGTTGCGCGACCTGCTCGGGATCAGGATCGAGGAGTTCGCCCCGCTCCTGGACGGCGAGACCGCCGACCTGGACAACGGGACGACCGGCACCCTGTGGGCCGACCGGATCGGCGTCACCGACCCGGCCGTCGAGATCCTGGCCCGTTACAAGACCGGTGACCAGGCGGAACGTCCCGCGATCACCCGGCGCGCGGTGGGCGCCGGTTCCGCGGCGTACGTCTCCACCCGGCTCGGCGCCGACGGCCTCACCACGGTGCTGCCGGCGCTGCTGGACGCCGCGGGGGTGACCAGCGAACTGCCGCGGGAGCTGCGCGGGCGGGTGGAGCTGGCCCGGCGCGGCGAGCACCGGTTCCTGATCAACCGTACGTCCGAGCCGGTCGACCTGGGCCCGGACGGCATGCTGGAACCTCGGGGCGTGCGGGTTCTCTGAGGAATGCGGTGTGCTGCCTCGGGGGCCTTGAAGCAGCACACCGCACCCGGGCGGACCCTCGCGTTCAGCCCAGGGTCTGCGGGACCAGGGCCAGCGCCCCGTCCTTTCTGAGGAACAGGCGGTCGCCGTCCTCGACCACGAACATGTCCGGATAATTGATGGACCGTAACGTGAGTGCGGCACCGGAACGAATCACGATAGGGCAGAAAGTGGCGTCCTGATCGAACAGATCAGAACCGTCGCGGCGGTGCAGCTTGATTTCGAAGTTCTGATGTCGCAGGAAATAGCCTGGGAAGTTTACAGATTCAAGGGATACGCATCCGGAATTCGCCGGCCCACCACGGACGGTGAAGCTGGAGTCCGGCCGATCGGGGGCGTCGGGGCCTGACCCGATGGGGTCGATTCGCCCGAGAAAGTTGCTATGCCGGACCCGGTATCCGGGACGGTCCGCCACCGTCAGGGCGACGGTCGATCCGACGCGGAGCGTGACGTCCGGCGACGGCGACGGGGTGGGCGAGTGGCTGACCGGCTTCGATGTCCGGGACCGCGTGGGGGTGGGAGCGCTCCCGGGCCGGAAGGTGGACGGTATCGGGTTTGAGCTGCTGATCGGCGCGATCACCACGGTCTGCGCGGGTGGCGGCGCCGGCGGCACCGTGCCGGTCAGGAACTCCGGCTCGGCGGTGGGATCGCCACCGCGCAGAGCCAGCGCGGAGACCACGGCCGCGCCGACCGTGGCCGCCGCCACGGCGGCCAGGGCCGCCCGCCGCCGGGTCGTGCCGTAGTGCCGGGGCCAGGCCGGAAAGCCGGGAATCGGGGGAGGGGGGAATGACGGGGGAGTGGTGGGCCGGATCGGTGTTTTCCGGGGTCGCCCATCGGGGGAATAGGGCGGAACCCAGCGGCCGACCCGCAACCCCGAGCGGGTGTCGTCTTCCGGCATGTATTTCGCTTCCTGCTGAACTTGGACAAACGAATCTTTCCCGGGCGGCTGACGGATATCAAGAGGTTGATCAATCAATTTGCCCGAACCGGGGACAAATCTTTGTCCGGCGGCCGAACCGAAGCGCGGATCGATGCGTATACCTCCAGGGACCACCCGGCGAGGACATGGGGTGCCGGGTGGCCGCAGCGAGGAGAGCCGCGTGGACAGTCCAGTAGTGCCCGAGACCGGCGACGACCCGTCCAGACTTCCACCGGGCCTGCCCCGGATCTCCGACTACTGGCCCGACGCGCCGCACCGGCTCGGGCCGCCGGCCGACCACTACGAGCTGCCCGGCACGGATCCGCGCCGGCTGAGCGCTCCGCCGCCCGTACGCGTCGATCCGGGCATCGAGCCGGACCTCGCGATCAAGCGGGACTACAAGCCGGTGATCCTGCTGCTCGCCGTGCTCCTCCTGGTCGGCGGCGGGGTCTTCGCGGTCGTCTCCCGCCTGCGGGTCCCGGCCAGTGACGACTCGATCGACAGCCTGCCCGCCCCGCCGCTGCCGGTGCCGTCCGCCGCCGTCCCGCCGACCAGCCCTCCGGTGTCGATCGGCACCTCGCCGCCGCCCAGCCCGACCGCCGCGCCCACCTCGGCGGCCGCACCGGGTGGCGCCGAGAAGACGACCCCGCCGCCGGCGGTCCCCGCGGCCGCCACGCTCGAACTCGCCGACGGCGTCGCCCAGTTGCAGGTCCTGGTCGGCGACATCGGTGACGACGTCGTCCGGGTCAGCGTCGGCGAGGACAGCACGATCAGGGCGCGTGCCGCGGTGGACGACGACAGGGTCACCGTCTCGGTCGAGCCGAACGGCCGCAGGAACGGCTCGGCCAGTCTGGAGATCCGGCTCAGCGAGAAGGTCCGCTGGTCGTTCACGATGCGCGGCGGGGTCAGCACGGCCCGGGTCGACCTCTCCGGCGGCCAGGCCGGCCACATCGTGCTGATCGGCGGCGCCGCCACCATGGACCTGGTGCTGCCCACCCAGCGCGACGCGATCGGGATCGTCGAACGCGGCGGCCTCGGCACCTGGCGGATCGTCACCGACCGCGAGGTCCCGGTCCGCGCCTTCTTCCGCAGGGGCGCCGGATCGGTCACCGTCTACGGCGACACCGACGACGGCGTGGCCCCGGCCGCGGTGATCAGAAGCGGTCGCGGCGACGACGGCATCCGGCTCGCCTCGGAGCACGGGGTGGGAGCCCTCACCGTCCAGTCCCGGTGAGGTCAGGCAGAATCGCGGGGTGACACGTACCCACGGTGACGCCACGCCGCCGGAGGCGTCCTACTCCCTCGACCACTTCATCGGTCTCTACGAGGCCAAGGACGACCCCTGGGACAATGCCACCAAATGGAGCGACCAGCGCAAATACGCGGTCGCGATGGCCAGCCTGCCGCGCGAGCGGTACCGCCGCTGCTACGAGCCGGGCTGCGCGGTGGGCGTGCTCAGCGTGATGCTCGCGGCGCGCTGCGACGAGGTCGTGGCGGTCGACTGCGTGGCCGAGGCGGTGGTCCAGGCCCGCGCCGCCACCGCCGCCCTGCCGAACGTCGAGGTCTCCCGCGCCCTGCTCCCCGCCGAGCTGCCGGACGGCACCTTCGACCTGATCGTCGTCGGCGACCTGCTCTACTACCTCTCCGCCGCCGATCTCCAGCTGATGCTCGACGGCCTGCTCGACCGCCTGGAACCGGGCGGCGACCTGCTCGCCGCGCACTTCCGCGACCGCGACAACCCGGGCAACTACGACGGCTTCCAGGTCCACGCCGAGCTGGCCGCCCGCCCATCCCTCGACCGGGTCATCCACCACGAGGACGAATGGTTCCTCTTGGACGTTTTCCGCAAAACTGATTAGCGTACGCCCCGAGCACCGTCCCGCCCCGTCAGGCCGCCAGGACCAGACTGAGGGTGCCGACCGACTTGGACTTCTTGGCCTCGTACATCGCCAGGTCGGCGCGGCGGACCAGGTCGTCGACGGTGTCACCGGCACGTGCCCCGGCGGCGCCGACGCTGACCCCGATCCGGACCTGCTCCCCACCGGCGACGAACGGCTCGGTGGTCATCGCGGCGATCCGGTCGCTCACCGCCGTGACCGCGCCCGGACCGTGGCAGACCAGCACGAACTCGTCCCCGCCGAAACGGCTCACCAGATCGCCCTCGCGGACGCAGCCGCGCAGCCGGTCCGCCACCGCGACCAGCAGCTCGTCCCCGGCCGCGTGCCCGAGCCGGTCGTTCACCGGCTTGAAGCCGTCGAGGTCGCAGAAGAGCACCGCCAGTTGATCGCCGGAGGCGGCGGTGGCCGGTGAAGCGCCCACGGCGGGGGATCCGTCCGAGGGCCGCGTGGTGCGGGGGGATGTAGGGGATGCCGTGACGACCACGGGCAGGGTGGTGGCCAGCAGGTCCAGGCAGGCGGCCCGGTTGGGCAGGCCGGTCAGGGCGTCGCGGGTGGCCAGGCGGTGCAGGGCCTGCTCGGCGGCCCGGCGCTGGGCCGCGAGCCGGGCGATCCGGACCATCACCAGGGGGACCAGCGCCGCCGACGACAGGGCGATGAGTTCGCCGTCCACCGGCAGCCCCAGGATCGCCCGGCCGCCACCGACCAGCGGCGTGAGCGCCAGCATCGCCCCGAGGAAGGACAGCCGCCCGCGGCTCAGGTCGTCGTCCGGCGCCTGCCTGACGGTGACCACGGTGGCGACCGACGGGTGCAGCGCCGCGCAGCCCAGCGCCGCGTACGCGGCGAGGTACCACATGTTCGTCCAGTCCGCCCGGACCCCGTCGGCGTCCACGGCCAGCGGCGCGACGATCTTGCCGGCCAGGGTTATCGCGATCCCGGCGGCGAACAGCCGGACCGACGCCGACCGCCCGGCCGGCAACCAGGAGATGCGCAGCATCGCGCCCAGCGTGCCACTGAGCACCAGCAGGTCCAGGAACGCCGCGACCTCCCGCAGCGGTGACAGGTGCTGCGCCAGGTACGCGGGCAGCAGCACCGCGTCCCAGAGCACGCCGCCGAGCGCGACCGCGGTGATCACCGCGTCGATCACCCCGCCGATGTCGCCCCGGCCGCGCCGCCGGACCAGCACGAGCGCCCCGGCCAGCAGCAACGCCCCGCCCACGGAGAACAGCACGTCGGCGACGCTGCCGTCACCGGTGGCGCGCCCGCCGACCGTGGCCAGCCAGATCCAGATCAGGTTGCCGATGTTGTAGAGCACCATCGCGGCCAGCATCAGCCACCACGGTGCCCGGCTCCCGGCCGGCGCCCGGCGCAGCGCGGCGACCACCGCGGGCAGGGCCGCCAGGCTGACCGCGAGGAAGGGCCACTGCCGCAGCTCGAAGGGCCACGCCAGATAGGTCACCACCAGCAGGGTGGTGATCGCGGCGTAGGCACGGAACAGCACGAGCGCATCCATCGGCCGGGATCGGGCCCGCCTGAGGTTTCACGCCGGGTGCGGCACATCGTTGCCGGCCAAAAACCACCGCGCCGTCACCCAGACCACGTCGAGGTCCAGCCGCGCGTCGAGGTCCAGCCTCGCGTCGAGGCCCCGCCTTGCGTCGAGGCCCCGCCTTGCGTCGAGGCCCCGCCTTGCGTCGAGATCCAGCCCCGCCTCGGGGTCCGGCCGCGCGTCGAGGCCCCGCCTTGCGTCGAGATCCAGCCCCGCCTCGGGGTCCGGCCGCGCGTCGAGGCCCCGCCTTGCGTCGAGATCCAGCCTCGCGTCGAGGCTCGGCCGCGGGTCGGGGTCCGGCCGCGCGGTCCAGACGGCCGACCTGGTCTGCCCGCGATCCCGGTAGCGCCGCATGATCCGGACGTGGTCCGGCCGCCCGACGAACCCGTGCAGAGCCGCTTCGTCCCGCCACACCGACACCGCGCCGCACCGGCCCTGCCACGGCATGGTCCACAACCACAGACCCACGGCGCCCGGCAGCCGCGGCCACTCCCGGCGCAGCCCCAGTCCGGCCCGGTAGATGCCGCCCAGCTCCCGGCGCCGCCCCGCCCGGAAGTCGGTGACGCTGACCAGCACCGGTCCCACGGCGTCAGCGTCCGGCCCCGCGATCCATCGTGTCCGTAACAAGATCAACCCCCCATTTAATGTACGAACGATCGTGCTGAAAATTGCTTCGCAACGTAACACGCCGGGGGAGTCGCCGCTATAGTGCGACCGAACGTTCGTGCGGGAAAGGGTGGCGATGGCGGGGCGGCCACGGGACGAGGAGGCGCGGCGGGTGATCCTGCGCCAGGCGGCGGACATCGCCTCGCGGGACGGCCTGGAGGGCTTGTCGATCGGCCGCCTGGCGGGCGTTGCCGGGGTGAGCAAGAGCGGCCTGTTCGGCTTCTTCGGTTCGAAGGAGGAGCTCCAACTGGCCACCGTCGCGGTCGCGGCGGACGTCTACCTCGCCGAGGTCGTCCGGCCCGCGCTGACCGTGCCGCCCGGAGTGACGCGGTTGCGCCGGCTCTGCGACAGCTGGCTGAGTTACTCGCAGCGCCGGGTCTTCCCGGGCGGCTGCTTCTTCTTCGCGGTCACCGCCGAGTTCGACGCCCGCCCCGGCCGGGTCCGTGACGCGATCGCCGCCGCCGCCCGCCAGTGGCGCGACCTCGTCGAGCAAACCGTCACGGAAGCCCGCGACCTAGGCGACCTCGTCCCCGCCACCGATCCCGGCCAGCTCGCGTTCGAGCTGATCGCGTTCCTGGAGACCGCGAACGCCATGTCGCTCCTGCACGACGACCCCTGGCCCTACGAACGGGCCCGCATCGCGATCGACAGCCGCCTGACCGCCGCCGCGGTGCGCTGAAACCCCGCCCCCGACGGGCGTGCTGCCGGTCGCTGAGGCCGCCTGTCCGCCGGGCGCGGTGCGCTGAGACCCCGCGCCCGACGGGCGTGCTGCCGGTCGCTGAGGCCGCCTGTCCGCCGGGCGCGGTGCGCTGGGACCCCGCGCCCGACGGGCGTGTTGCCGGTCTCTGAGCGCGCCTGCCCGGCGGGCGCGGTGCGCTGGGACCCCGCGCCCGGCTGGCTGGCTGCGGGTCGCTGAGGCCGCCTGCTCGGCGGGCGCGGTGCGCTGAGATCCCGCGTCCGACGGGCGTGTTGCCGGTCTCTGAGCGCGCCTGCCCGCAGGCGCGGTGCGCTGAAACCCCGCGCCGCCTGCCCGCCGGTCGCTGAGGCCGCCTGCCCGGCGGGCTGGCTGCGGGTCGCTGGGCCGCGCGCCGGCGGGCGGGCCGCGGCCTTGAGGGGCGCGCCTCGCCGCTGCGGCCCTGAGCCGTCAGGCCACGTGGCGGAGGGTGGTCAGCCCCTGCACCTCGACCTGGCCGAGCGGGGTGCCGGTCGTCGCGTCCAGCCAGTGGACCGCTCCGGTGGTGCCGGCGTAGACGCGGGCGCCGTCCCGGCTCAGGCCCAGCCCGAGCAGCGGGGCCGGGACGTGCCAGCCGCCGGTGACCGCGCCCGAGGTCCGGTCCAGCACGCTGACCCGGTCCCCGGCCCCGGCCAGGGCACGCCGATCGCCGGTGAAGGCGAGCGCCGCCGCCGTCCCGGCCGGGATCTGCGCCGGTCCGGTCCGGTCGATCGTCAGCGTCTCCAGGTTCGCGTAGGCGATCTGCCCGCTGGTGCCGTCCACCACGGCGAGGCCCTCGGCGTCCGCCGCGATCGCGTGCCCGGCCGCCGGCCCCTCGCCGAACGGGTGCGGCAGGTCCAGGCAGTAGGCCCACCGGTCGGCCAGGTGCAGGACGTGCACGAACGCGTGCGCGTTGCCCGGCCGCCCGGAGAGCAGGTCCCGGGTGTGCCGGTGCCCGGGCTGGTGCGTATAGAGCGTGAGCAGCAGGTTCCCGGCCGCCACCGCCTGCCGCCCCTCGCCGCGCATCTGCTCCTCGGCCCCGTTCGGCACCGGCACCTTGGCCCGGGTGTTCAGCGGCGCCACCTTCCCGCTGCCCAGGTCGAGCACCCGTACCCGATAGTGGTCCGGCGCTCCGGACGGCTGCCACTCCAGCACGAACAGGGCATTCGCGTCGCCGCTGAACGCGTCCGGCTCGACCACCCCGGGCAGGTCGTACTCCCGCGTGCGCCCGTCCACCACGACCAGCAGCGAGGTCCGCTCCCGGCCCTGCGGCACCACGCTCTCCGCGGTCCGGCTCAGCGCACAGGCGCGCCCGTCCGGCGACGCCACCCGCGGCAGCCAGCCCGCCGGCACGCCGGTGGTCCCGATCGTCTCCCCGGTCCCGGTCGCGATCAGCGACAAGACCCCTTCCCGTACGACCGCGAGCCGCGCCCCGTCACTGCTCAGCACCGCCGCGGGCCCGTAGTCGACGGTCCCCTGCGGGGTCAGCCGCACCAGCCCCCGGCCGGTCTCGGCGAGCAACACGTCCGGCGCGGTCGCCGTGGCGGGCGGGGTGGCGGTGTCCCGGCAGCCGGCCGCGCCCAGCGCGAGCCCGGTCCCGGCGAGCAGGAGGAAGTTCCGGCGAGTCGTCATGTACCGGTGACACCACCGGCCGGGAACCGGTTCCCGATCGGTGGTGTCCTATGTACGTGGTGGTGGATGAGGCGGCCGTGGTGGCCCGGGCGCGCGCGGGGGACCTGGACGCGTACGAGATCCTGGTCGGGCACTGCACCGCGCCCGCGCACCGGGCGGCCGTGCTGCTCGGGGCCGGCGCCGACGCGGACGACGTGGTGCAGGAGGCGTTCGTGAAGGCGTACCGGCAGCTGGGGCGATATCGGGGCGAGGCCGGGTTCAAGGCGTGGCTGCTGGCGATCGTGGCGAACGAGACCCGGAACCTGGTGCGGTCCCGGCGGCGGCGGGACGGACTCCTGCAACGCTTCGGGGTGCGGGCCGGGCCCGATCCGGTGGAGCCCGACCCGGCCGAGACGGCGGTGGCCGGGGAACGGCGGCGGCTGCTGCTCGACCACTTGCGCGCCCTCGACGCCCGGGACCGGGACGTGCTGGTCTGCCGATACCTGCTGGAGCTGTCCGAGGCGGAGACCGCGATGACCCTCGGGTTGCCGCGCGGGACCGTCAAGTCGCGGACCGCCCGGGCGCTCGGGAAGCTGCGCGACCGGATGCCGGTGGGGGAGGTGCCCGGTGTCTGAGCGGGACTACGAGGAGCTGGTCGCGGAGCTCCGGGACCTCGGGCGGGCTTACGTCGTACCGGAAGCCCTTGATCAGCGGCAAGCGGTCCGGGCGCGCCTGGCTCGCCCCGCGCCGCGCCGGCATCGCGCCCGGTTCTATCTGTCCGCGGTCGTCGCGGCCCTGGTCCTCGCGGTGGCGGCGATCTCGCCGGCCCGTGCCGCGGTCCTGGACGCGGTCGGCGGGCTGCTCCGGGTGGCCGGCATCGAACTGCGCGACGAGCCGCACGGCGCGCTGCCCGCGACGCCGAGCCCGCTGCCGTCGCAGGAGGCCGCCGGGCTGGCGCAGGCCCGGGCGAGGGCGGCGTTCCCGGTCGTGGTGCCGGAGAAGCTCGGGTCGCCCGACCGGGTGCTTCTCGCCGATCCGGACAAAAACGGCGCGCCGCGTGTGGTCACCCTCCTCTACCGGGGCGGTACCGTGCGTTTTGACCAGTTCGACGGGATGGTGGACCCGGTGTTCCTGAAGACGGCGCCGGACGGGCAGTGGGTGGAGGGCGTCGGTGACGTCGCGGTGTGGCTGGCCGCGCCGCATCCGGTCAGGTACGTCGACCGGGACGGCGTGACCCGGACCGAGACCGCCCGCCTCGCCGGTCCGTCGCTGATCTGGACGACCGGATCCGTCACCTACCGGCTGGAGGGACTTGCCACCCTCGAGGAGGCGAGCGAGGTGGCCCGGTCGGTGCGCTGAGATGAATTAGGAGCCATGAGAGTTCGTTCCGCGGTCCTGGCCGTTGTCGTGTGCGGGGGCCTCGCGGCCTGCACGGTCGAGGCCGGGTCCCGGCCCGATCCGGTGCCCGCGCCACCGGTCGAGCAGTTCTATGTGGACCCGGCCGGGGCGGCCGCGGCGCAGGTGCGGACCTGGGAGTCGGCGGGCCGGCCCGGGGACGCGGCGGCGCTGCGGCGGATCGCCGACGAGCCGGCCGCGGTGTGGTTCGCCGACGCCGATCCCGGGTTCGCCGACCGGGCCCGGAATCTGGTGACCGCGGCCGCGGCGGCCGGGCGGACGCCGGTGCTGGTCGCGTACTGGGTGCCGCAGCGGGACTGCGGCGGGCACTCCGGGGGCGGCGCGCCGGACGCGGCGGCGTACCGGGACTGGATCGGGCAGCTGGCCGGTGCGGTGCACGGGTCGCCGGCGCTGGTCGTGCTGGAGCCGGACGCGGTGACGCACGTGCTGCAAGGGTGCCTGTCCGAGGCGGCCGCGGGGGAGCGGTACGGCCTGCTCGGGGAGGCGATCCGGGCGTTCAAGGCGGATCCGGGGGTGCGGGTCTATCTGGACGGCGGCAACCCCGGCTGGGTCAAGGACGTGGATCGGGTGGTGGACGCGCTGCGCCGGGCCGGGGTGGCCGACGCCGACGGGTTCAGCCTGAACGTGGCGAACTTCGAGACCACCGAGGCGAACATCGGGTACGGCACGGCGATCTCCGACGAGCTGGGCGGCAAGCACTTCGTGATCGACACCAGCCGGAACGGGAACGGCCCGGCGACCGCGGACTCCGGGGACGGGCACTGGTGCAACCCGCCGGGGCGGGCGCTGGGCCCGGCCCCGACCACGCAGACCGGTCACGACCGGGTCGACGCGTACCTGTGGGTGAAACGGCCCGGCGAGTCGGACGGCGAATGCGGCGCCGGCGCCCCACCGGCCGGCCGGTGGTGGCCGGAGTACGCCCTGTCGCTGGCCACCAACTGACCCGTCCGGGCTTTCAGACCAGGTCGGACTGGTGGTCGGCGGCCCACTGGGCGAGCGCGGCGAGCGGCCCCTCCGCCAGGGACTCACCCAGTGGGGACAGGCGGTAGGAAGCGCCACCGCCCGGCTCGGCCGCCCGGGTGATCAGGGCTCGGCTCCGGAGCCGGCGCAGGGACTCGGTGAGGACCTTGTCGCTGATGCCGCCGATGCCGGTGAGCAGGTCGTGCCGGCGCAGCGGGCCGCGGCGCAGCGCGGACAGCACGATCGGGTCCCAGGAGTGGCTGAGCAGTGCGGCCGCGGCTCGCACGTGGCAGTCGGACACGAACGTCTGGCATTCGCCGTTGAGCATGCGGCCATTCTCGCCCGTCCCGTCCTACCGATCGGTAGGAGAAGCCTTCCTAGCGTTCTCGGCGTCATCACTCCGACGAAGGAGATCGCTGTGAACGTGGGGATTCTCGGGACCGGCAACCTGGCCCGGGCGCTGGGCCGGCTCTGGGTGGACGCGGGGCACTCGGTGCTGGTGACCGGGCGCGACCCGGCGCACGTCGCCGAGGCGGCGGAGAAGATCGGGGCGGTTCCGGCCGAGTCCGCCGATCTCGGGTCGCGGGTCGACGTGGTGGTGGTCGCCGTCGCCTGGTCCGGGCTGGTGGAGGCGCTGACGCTGGTGGGCGCGGACCGGGGTGCGCTGGCCGGCACGACCGTGGTCGACTGCACCAACCCGGTCGACTACGCGACCGGGGAGGTGCTCGGGCCGGCGGCGGAGCTGGTGGCGCGGACCGCGACCGGCGCCCGGGTGGTGAAGGCGTTGCACCTGTTCGCGGGGGCGTCGTGGCCTTGGACCGGGCCGGCGGAGCAGGCGCCGGTGGTGGCGATCTGCGGTGATGATCCCGAGGCTCTCGACCGGACGAGCACGCTCGTCGAGGACCTCGGTGGCCGGGCCGGTGTGGTCGGTGGGCTGGGGGCCGCGCGGCAGTTGGAGGAGGCGGCCGGGTTCGTGATGCGGGTCGTCGGGTCCGGGCACAACCCCCGGTTCGCGGTGCCGGACGTGGATCCGGCGCTGCTGCGCGTCCCGGCCGCCGGCTAACGCGGACAACTTCTCGGGCTGGTCCTGGCGGCCCTATCGGGAGTCTGGATAGGGCCGTGGGAGCCAGCTCGGGTTGTCGGGCTGGTCCTGGTGGCCCTGTCGGGTGTCCGGATGGGGCCGTGGGAGCCAGCTCGGGTTGTCGGGCTGGTCCTGGTGGCCCTGTCGGGTGTGCGGGTGGGGCGGTGGGAGCCAGCTGGGGTTGTCGGGCTGGTCTTCATGGCCCTGTCGGGTGTGCGGGTGGGGCGGTGGGAGCCAGCTGGGGTTGTCGGGCTGGTCCTCATGGCCCCTTCGGGAGTCTGGATGGGGCGGTGGGAGCCAGCTGGGGTTGTCGGGCTGGTCCTCATGGCCCTTTCGGGAGTCCGGATGGGGCCGTGAGGACCAGCCCGGGGGCCGGGGGCGCGTGGCGGTCGTGGGGGGAGCGGGCATCGCGGGAGGGCGAGGCACGGGACGGTGCTCGGGGCGTACCGGAAACGGGTCTGGAAAGTCAGGAGACTTGGAGCCAGGTGGCGGGGGACGGGATGCCCTCGGTGTCGGTGAGGAAGAGCATGTACCAGCCCGGGGGGACCAGGCCGCGCTGCTTCGGGATCTGGATCATGAGGCCGCCGGGGGCGCGGCGGATCGGGAGGGCGATCGAGCGCTGGTCGACGTCGGTGCCGTGGGTGACGGCGCTGGGGCGCAGCAGGCGGGCGGTGCGGATCCGGTCGGCGTCCCAGGTGCCGAAGGAGACGGTGCGGCCCCGGGCGACCTCGTCCGGGCCGCCGACGATCGTCGGGCGGGCGCCGCGGAAGAGGTAGGGCGGGCTGTAGATCTCGATGCGCTGTTCGAAGACGCCGGGGTTCTTGCCGGAGCTGTCGTAGATCGGGTCGCTGCCCAGCGTGACCACCCGGCCGTCCGGCAGCAGCAGTGCCTCGGAGTGGTAGTCGCGGCCGACGGTCGGTGCCGCCGCGGTCCGGAAGGCGTTTCGGTACGGGTCGTAGATCTGTGCGGTGAGCAGGTCACTCCGGGTCCTGCCGCGGTACGGGCCGCCGCGGTAACCGGACGAGCCGCCACTGGTGAAGACGGTGTCGTCGGGCAGCACGACGGTGCTGAGGTACCGCGTCGGATGCGGCAGGTCCGGCCCCGGCAGGTAGACCGGGTCGGGCCGGCCGAGGTCGGCGATCGCGGTGCGCGCGGTGGACTTCGGTGAGTCGCCGACGGCGCCGCCACCCATGATCATCACGCGTTGGCGCTGGGCCGGGGGGAGCAGCACCGAGGCGCTGGTCTCGGTCATGGCGGCGTCGCGCAGGCCGGGGACCGGGCGGAAGTCGTTGGTCCGGACGTTCCACAGGCCGGGGGTGCGGCCCACCGTGGCGGAGCCGTATCCGGCGTTCGATCCGGAGAAGAAGAGCCGCTCGTCCTGGGTCAGGAACAGCGCCGGGTAGGTGGGGAAGGGCCGGGTCAGCCTGGGTGCGGCGGCCCAGCGGTGCTCCCGGGCGAGGTAGACCTCGTTGCGACCGGGCAGCATCCGGCCGAACTGGTCGAGGCCGGAGACGGCGAGGACGTTGCCGCCGGCCAGGGGCGCCAGGGTGGGGTACCAGCGGTGGTCGGTGAGGTCGCCGGTGCGGACGTAGCGTTCGGTGTGCGGGTCGAACTCGTAGGAGGTGTTGTCGCCGCCGTACTCCTGCTTCTCGCGAGTGATCTTGTCGGCCACGCCGTAGAGGTTGCGAGCCTTTATGCCTTTAAATCCGACAAACCGATATTGAGCGGGCTGGTTGATCACCCCGGCGTCCCCGGGTTGCAACGCGTCCGCCCAGACCTCTACCTCTCCGGCGTGCACCATGGTCTCCCCGTTGTGCAGCATCTTCGCGGCGGCGGGGACGGTGACGTCGGCACGGGTCGCATATCGCCGCCCATCGGGGCTTTGGAGGAGCGTCCCTTTTCCTATTCTTTGCGGACCGTCGTCAGGCGACTCGTTCTTGATCTTCATGACGCCGGCCGCGTACCTGATGTTCTCCGGCAGCACCTCGTAGGACTTCGTCCCCCCGGCGACCAGCAGCTTCCCGTCCGGCAGGAAGGTGTGCCCCGAGCAGAACATGTCCGTCGGCGTCGGCACCAGCGAGAACCTGTCCCCGGCCGGGTCCCACAGAATCGTCCGGAACGAGCCGGCCTCAAAGTTCTTCCGGTTGTTCCCCGACCCCGCGATGATCAGCACCTTGCCGGTGCTGAGCAGCGCCGCGTGGATCGCGTTGATCCGGAACCCGTCCGGGACCGGCAGCGTCGACCAGTGCCCGTATTCGGCCTTGTAGCCGGGCCGGTTGATGTGGAACTCGTGGTAGCGGTCGGCCGCGAAGACCACGATCGGCCGGTTCGCGGCGAGGACCGCCGCGACGGCGGGGAGGACCGCGAGGCCGCGCAGGAGGCGGCGGGTCAGGGTGGGCTCAGGGCTCATGCGTACGTCCTAACGGGCTGTTCCGTCCGTTGCTTCGGAATTTTTACCGATTTTTCGGGCGGCTTGTTGATCGCCCACAGGGCCGGCGGGGTCAGGCAGAGCGCCATGTTCAGCGCCGGCCACAGCCACATCAGCCCGTGCGTACGCCCGGTCACCACCGCCGTCACGAGCAGCCCCGCGAAGAAGGCCGCCCAGCTCAGATGGCTCCGGAAGGTGCCGACCCGGTCGGGGCTGGCCGAGTCGCCCTTCGGCGTGACCACGAACCCGGCCCGCCGGCGCAGCAGCGTCTGCCGGAACGACGCCACGTAGATCGGCGCGCACAGCGTGGAGAGCAGCATCCCGGTCAGCCCGGACGAGCCGGCCTCCTCGTGCGGGCTCACGTTGTGCCGCCGGTTCCACAGGTAGAGGCCGACCTGGAACATCGCCGCGTCCACGTAGAGCATCGACCACACCTGCTGCGGGACCTGCACGCCGCGTACCCCGAGCACGATGTGCGCGACCGCGGTGCCGGTGCCGAGCAGCCACGCCACCGCGGTCATCGGGTAGTACGCCATCAGCAGCGCGTAGTGCAGCGTCCGCCGTACCCCGAGCCGGCGGATCCGGGGCAGGAACCCGGCGACGCAGACCTCGTCGGTGCCGCGCGACCACCGGTGCTGCTGACTGAAGTAGTCGGTCCACGCCGACGGGCCCTCGCCGACCGCGAGCACGTCCGGGGTGTACACCGAGCGCCAGCGCTTCCCGGTCACCGGATTGCGGGCGGCGTGCAGGGCGAGACTGGTCGCCATGTCCTCGGTGATCGAGTCCTGGAGCCCGCCGATGCTCCGCAGCGCCGCGATCCGGACCGCGTTGTTCGTCCCCACCAGCATCGGCGCGCCCAGCTTGTTGCCGGCCCGCTGGAGCAGCGAGTGGAACAGGTACTGCTGCGACTCGGCCCAGCGGGTCACCAGGTTGTCGTAGTTGCCGTAGATCTGCGGGCCGACCACGAACGCCACGTCCGGGTCCCGGAAGTAGCCGAGCAGGCGCTCGCCGAACGACGGCAGCGGCACGTGGTCCGGGTCGACCGAGACGAACACGTCGTAGTCGTCGCCGTGCGCGTCCACCCAGGCGTTGTAGTTGCCGTGCTTGGTCCTCGCCTTGAACCCGCCGCTCGGGGTGTTCCACCGGGGTACGCCGCGCCGGCTGAAGTGGCGGACGCCGGCGCTCGCGCACATCTTCTTGACCTCGTCGTCGTCGCCCTCGTCGAGCAGCCAGACGTCATGATCGCCGCGGATCCGGGTCGCCGCCCGCAGGGTCTCCTCGACCATCTCGATCGGCTCCTTGCCCGGGACGATCGTGGTGAGGAAGGCGACCCGCAGGCCCGGCTCCGGCGGCACCGGCACCGGGTCCCGGGCGCGCAGCGTGGCCAGGCACAGGGTGACCACGTTGACCAGGCGGAACAACTCGATGAGGGCGATCGCGGCGACCATCACGGTGGAGACGAACCCACCGGACAGGTCGGCCGAGGTGAGCAGCCAGCCGAAGAAGGTGGCCTCCAGGGTGAACGCGAAGATCGTGATCAGGAGGCTGCGGATCGGGCGGTTCCGGGTCAGTGGTCGCAGGCGGACCCGGTAGTCGCCCGTCGGGGCCGGATCGGCAGGACCGGCCAGGCGGCTGAAGCTGTCATAGTCGTAGGGCATCTTGCTCCCTGAGCAATGTGGACAGATGGCCCGGTCGATCCAGCACGCAAGTCAGCATTTTTCATAGGTGAACCGGATTTTTCCGGGCACAACTGGACAGTAGTCAGCGAGAGCCCGGACTGGACATCCCCCGCACCCGATCGTGGGACCGACCATCCGCGACGAGTTGGTCAGTAAACCTTCGAACCGATACGCCCTGTGATCCGTTTGCTTTGTCGAGGCGGGCGAACGTCACCCGTCCGGGAATCGACAAGGCGGTGGCGATGCTAGTTCTCTTCCTGCTCATCCTGGTGCTGGCCGCCGCCTGCGTGCTCGCGGTGCGCGGCGTCCGCGCCGAGGCGCGGGCCGCGGCGGAACCCCTGCTGGTGCCGGAATCGTTCTTCGCTCCACAGAGTCTGGAGGGCGTCCTCTGCGGCCAGCTGCTGGACGGCGACATCACCCGCCGTCAGTATCTGCGATCGATGGAGGGCCTCGCCGCCCGCGACGAGGAGCGACACCCGCTGGTCGTCCCGTGGCATCTCGGCGCCGGCGAGGAGTGACGCAGCGCTACGGTCGTCAGGCCGTCGTCATCCGGGCGACGGCTTCCGTCAGCGAGATGACGTCGGCATACTTCGCGTCGAGGTCGAAGAGGCCGGCCTCGTGCGGGCCGGCCGAGCGGTCGGCGCAGGCCTCCCGGACGACCATCGGGCGCAAGCCGTGCTGGAGGGCGTCCAGGGCGGAGGCGCGCACGCAGCCACTGGTCGAGAAGCCGCCGATCACCAGGGTGTCGATCCGGTGCGAGACGAGCCAGGCGGCCAGTGAGGTGCCGGCGAACGCGCTCGCGTAGTGCTTGACCACGACGAGCTCGCCGGGCGCCGGGCCGAGCGGCGGCGCGAACCCGGCGAGAGCCGACCCGGCCGCGAACGCCTTCAGCGCTGGGACCTTCGCCGCGAAGAGCGGGGCCTCGGCACAGGACTCGTCGGCGAAGTGGACCCGGGTCCAGACCACCGGAAGGCCCGCGGTGCGGGCCGCCGCGGCCAGCGCGGACATCGCTTCGGCAGCGGCATTTCCGGTACGCAGGTAGAGCGGTGACTCCGGATGCGTGTAGGGCGGTCGGCCCGGACGGCCGGCTCGTCGAGCCGGGCGAGTTGTACAGCCGCTCGCCCTACCTGATGAACGGTTACCACGAGAATCCGGCGGCGACCGCGGCCTGCACCACCGCGGACGGCTTCCTCACCTCCGGCGACATCGTGATCCGCGACGAGGAGGGCTTCATCTCGATCGTGGACCGGGTCAAGGACGTGATCATCACGGGCGGAGTGAACGTATACCCGCGGGACGTCGAGGAAGTGCTGCTCACGCACCCGTCGGTGACCGAGTGCGCGGTGGTCGGCGAGCCCGACGACCGCTGGGGTGAGCGCGACGAGTACGTGAAGTGGGGCGGCCACGCCGAGAACTACGAGCACGAGCACGCCCCGGTGATCTCCTCCCTGCCGGTCCGCTCCCGCTCCCGCGGCGAGTGGTCCGGCGACGGCATGTGATCAGAACCGGTCGAACGGCGTGATCCGGGGAGCGAACGCCGAGTTCAGCTGCAACACCACGATCAGGCCGATCCCGACGTAGGTGTTCCAGCACGCCAGCACCACCCCGACCAGGTAGAGGGCCTGCGCCACCACGATCCGGCGGCGCAGGCTCCCGGCGAAGCCCGGCTCCCGGTCCTCGCGCAGCAGCCCGGCACGATCCGAATACCGCAGGCAGGCGAGCAGCAGCAGGCCCAGGACCAGGATGTTCACCCAGTAGACCAGCAGCGCCAGGCGCACCGTCATGTACTCGGCGAGCAGCGCCGTCGAGAACGGCATGAACGAGACGCCCAGCAGGAACGACAGGTGCAGCCAGCTGAGCTGCCGGTCCCCGCGCGTGCAGTAGTTGAGCTGCGTCTGCTGCCCCATCCAGAACATCCCGAGCGTCAGGAAGCTCAGCGCGAACGCCAGCGCGCTCGGCCCGACGTGCGTCAGTGCGCTCCACAGCGCCCGCTCCGGCTCGGTCGCTCCGTCCGCCCACATCGGCCGCTGCCGGCGTACCTCCTCGACCACCGGCACGTGCAGGTCGAGCACGAGCAGCGTCATGGTGACCGCGAAGATCCCGTCGCTGAGCGCGGACAGCCGGTCGACGCTGCCGCCGGCGATCCGGTGATAGAGAGTGCGCCGTTGCTCCATCCGCCGACCCTGTCAAAGATCCGCGCTTCCGCGCGACCCCGGCCACCTTCCGGAGATTCTTTCGGTACGCCGTGAAAGGCGTTCCCGGGTGCCGGACATGAAGCAGGGTGGACCTCGTGAACGTGGACGCCCGGCGGGTGCGGTTCGAGACGATCGCCCCGGCGGTCATCGACGCCGTGCGCCGTTACCTGGCGCGGCGGACCGACCCGGCGACCGCGGACGACGTGCTCTCCGAGACGCTGCTGATCTGCTGGCGGCGGCTCGACGAGATGCCGGCGGAGCACCTGCCCTGGGCGTACGGCGTAGCCCGCTGGTGCCTGGCCAACGCGGACCGTGGGCGGCGCCGCCAAGCCCGCCTGACCGCCCGCATCGCCGTCCTTGATCCGCCGCCGGAGGCGGTGGCCGGTCCCGGGCCGGACGACGACGACCTGCGCGCCGCGCTGGCCGCGATGCGCCCCGAGGACGCCGAGCTGCTGCGCCTGTGGGCCTGGGAGGACCTGTCGCCGGCCCAGATCGCGGTGGTCCTCGGCATCTCGGCGAACGCCGCGACGATCCGCCTGCACCGCGCCCGGCAGCGGCTGCGAAAGCTGATCGAGGGTGCCGGACATGAGGAGTCGACCGAAGGGAGCCGGCCGTGACCGACGACGACCTGCGTGACCGTGTGCGGCGCGCCGACCCGGCGGCGTCACTGGCGCCGCTGCCTCCCGCCCGCCTCGCTCGCCTCGTGGAGGACACCATGACAAACACCGTCGTCAGCACCCCGGTCACCCGGCGGCGGCGCACTGCCCTGCTCGCCGCGGCGGTGGTCGTGCTGCTCGCCGCCGCCGGCGGCTGGTTCCTGCTGCGGCCCGCCGTGGACGGCTCCTCGAAGCAGGTCGCCGTCGAGCCGTTGCCCGCCATCTCGGTCGGTGTGATCAAACTTGGTCTGGCCGGGGTGGCGGCCAAGTGCGTCGAGCCGTCCGCGCCGGTCCTGAAGTCGCGCGCCGATCTCGCCTTCGCTGCCACGGTCCGCGACGTCGAGGGCGAGCGGGTGACCCTGCAGGTCACGCGCGTCTACCTGGGGAACGCCGGAGACCTGGTCGAGGTCGACCAGCCGGGCGGCTCGGAGGGCCTGGTCGGCCGGGGCGCCTTCGTCCCCGGCGAGAAGTACCTGGTCGCGGCCGTCGACGGTGACGTCATGATCTGTGGCTACAGCGGCTCGGCCGACGCGCCCGGCTTGCAGGAGATGTTCGACGAGGCGTTCTGACCGCGGCCGGGCCGGGGGATCAGGCGTTGAGGGAGAGCCGGACCGTGACGGTGTCCCCGACGTCGATCCCCTCGGCCTGCCGCACCTTCGCCTTGACCGGCACGATGTAGCGCCCGTCCTTCGGCCACAGCGACGTGGTCCAGTCGGTGCGCCCGATCCGGGCCGCCACCGGGATCATCCCCCACCCGTAGCTGACCAGCGACGACGCCGCCTCCAGCTCGTCGCATTGCGGGTCCGGGACGGTCACGAAGTGCCAGGGGGCGGGGCCCCGCCAGAACCACAGTTCACCCTGGAACTCGAGATCCATGGCGCCGATCTTAGGTGTACGTTCCCTCCGCATCGGACCGCGCTCGGGCGGCGAGCACCCGCGGCAGGTTGGTCTCGGACCAGAGGCGGAGCTGTTCGAGCAGGTCACAGGCGCTGCGGCCGAGCTCGGTCAGTGCGTAGTCGACCTGCGGCGGGCTGGTCGGGTGCACGGTGCGGGTGATCAGGCCGTCGCGTTCCAGGTTGCGCAGCGTCTGGGTGAGGGTTTTCTGGGTGATGCCGTCGAGGCGGCGGCGCAGCGCCCCGAAGCGCACCGGACCGCCGCGCAGGGTCGGCACGATCAGCGCGACCCACTTGCTGGCGAGCACGTCGAGGACGGTGCGGGACGGGCAATCGCGCAGGTAGGCGTCGGCGCCGTCGCATCCGGGCACGTCAACGGTGGTATCCATGAGGTACCTATATACCTTCAAGGTGCCTGGTGTACAGAAGCTACCGACCTCGACGACGATGAATGGCATGCGATATGTGACTCAGCATCGTTTCGGCGGCCCCGAGGTTCTGACGCTCGCCGAGGGGCCGGCGCCGGAGCCGTTGCCGACCGAGGTCCTGGTCCGGGTGCACGCGACCGGCGTCAACCCGGTCGAGGCGTTCATCCGCTCCGGCGCGTTCCCGCTGCTCGGCGAGCCGCCGTTCGTGCTCGGCTGGGAGATCTCCGGCGTGGTGGAGCACGTGGTGCCCGGCACCGGCCGCTTCCGCGTCGGCGACGAGGTCTACGGCCTGCCGTTCTTCCCGCGCGCGGCGGGCGGTTACGCGGAGTACGTCGCCGCGCCGTCCCGGATGCTCGCCCGCAAGCCGGCCGGTCTCGATCACGTGCACGCCGCGGCGCTGCCGCTGGTCGGGCTGACCGCGTGGCAGGGCCTGGTCGAGTACGCGGGCGTCGACAAGGGTCAGCGGGTGCTGATCCACGGTGCCGGCGGCGGCCTCGGGCACGTCGCGGTGCAGATCGCCAAGGCCCGGGGCGCGTACGTGATCGGCACCGCGAGCGCCGGCAAGCACGCGTTCGTCCGCGGGCTCGGCGCCGACGAGGTGATCGACCATCGGCGGGTGGACTTCACCACGGCGGTCCAGGACGTCGACGTGGTGTTCGACGTGATCGGCGGCGACAACGGTCCCCGATCGCTGACCGTGCTGCGTCCGGGCGGCACCTTCGTCACCGCCGTCGACCGGACCAACGCCCCGCTGGCCGCTCTGACCGAGGCGGCCGGCCTGCACTTCATCGGCGTCGGCGTGGAACCGGACGGTGGTGGCCTGGAACACCTGACCACCCTGGTCGACGAGGGGCTGCTCGTCCCGCACGTCTCCCACGTGCTGCCACCCACCGAGATCCGCCGAGCTCACGAACTTATCGAGTCGGGCCACACCCAGGCCAAAATAGTCATCGACTTCCGGAGCTGATCCCCGAGAGGGAGGCGGATTTCGGACAGATTCTGTGGGAGGAAAGAAGCATCTGTGGCCGGTTTGCTGGCGCGGGGCTCATGCATGATGGATCGACGGGCAGGCGGGAGGCGGGTTCGATGACCGGATCGGGAGGCGAGGACCTCGTCATCCGTGCGGTGGGGCCGGCGACGGAGGGCGGGCGCTTGCCGCTCTCGGAGCTCGCCCGCCTGGCAGGCGGGCTGCAAGCGTCGCTCGAGCGGATCGCACTGAGCCTCAGCGGCAACACCAGTCGTCCTGGCCGCCGGCCACGGGAGATCGTGGATGCCGTGCGGCTGGACTTTGTGGGTTTCCAGCAGGGTTCGGCCGTGCTCCATATCTCCCGCACCGGTCGAGTCGGGTCCGACGACCTGCTCGGCAGCACCCTCGATGCCTTGGAGGAGGGCGTCAAGAGTCTCCACCAGGACCCGTCAGCGCTCCCTCCGCACTTCACTCCGCAGGTCATCAACGGCATCCGGGAGCTGACCGGTGGGGTAAGCGCCGGCGGCGTGACACGCATCGACTTCTTCCGCGGCGGAAGAGTCCGGTTCACCCTCGACGAGGCATTACAAAAGGCGGTTCGGTCAGTGCAGACGGAGTCGATTCATCAGGCGATAACCGTGGTCGGTCGGTTGCACATGGGCGACTTCTCGCCCGCGGGGCTTCGCTGTCGCATCGATACCTACGCCGGGAGCGTCCTGTGCGACTTCGCGCCCGATCTGCGCGACGCCGTGCTGGACGCGATGGACCAGATGGTGATGGCCGACGGCACCGGTGAGCTCGACCCGAATGGTGTCTCCGTTCATCTGTTGCACCTGACCAGGCTGGGCATGCTGGAGACCGCTCGGCCGCGATCTCTGGGTGAACTGGCTCGGGAGCAGGGGATCCGCCCGGTGGCCTCGCCGGACGACTTCGACGGATCCACCGTCGAGGACTTCGACGCCTTCCTGGCCGCCGTTCGTTCTGCGCGTCTGGGCGACGAATGAAGTTCGTCGTCGTCGACACCGACGCCTTCTCGCACCTTTCGTTCAACAGCGCCAACGCTGACACACTGGTTTCCCACCTGACCGAAGCGGTTCCGGTCATCAGCTTTACCACGGTTGCTGAGGTGCACTTCGGCGCGGCGAAGGCCGGTTGGGGGCCGCGCCGAGTCGACCGGTTGGAAGAGGCGATCCGCAGGTATGTCGTCGCGCCGTTCGATCAGGACCTCGCACGGCTCTGGGGCAGGCTGAAACATCAGGCACAGCAGGCCGGACACGCGCTCGGGCACAACAGTCAGACCAACGACCTGTGGATCTGTGCGACGGCCATCTATCACAACGCACCGCTGCTGACGGTCAACCGGCGACACTTCGAGAACTTCCCGGGTCTGGTCCTGCTCGTTTGAGGAACGCGACGGCGGGCGGTATTCGCCACAACGGGGGCTGGGCGCGAGCGGAGTGGCTTAACGCGTGCTTAGCTTTTCGCATGATCGGTGACTCCCTCGACCCGGCCCGCCTGCAGGACGTTCTGGACGGGCGGTGGGCGCACATCCGGCAAGCGGTGCGGGACGAGCTCGGCAAGGCCGGGTTCGCCGCCGTCCACGGGGAGACCGGGGACGAGGCCCGGGCCCGCATCTCCAGGCTGATCCGGCAGATTCCGACCGATGTCGGGGTGGCCTCGGCGTTTCCGCGGGCCTACGGCGGGTCGGACGATCCGGGTGGTTCCGTGGTGGCGGCCGAGATGCTGGCGTACGCCGATCTGTCCCTGATGGTCAAGGCCGGCGTGCAGTGGGGCCTGTTCGGCGGCGCCGTGGTGGCGCTGGGCACCGAGCGGCACCACGAGGCCTACCTGCGCGGGATCATCGCCACCGAGATCATGGGTTGTTTCGCGATGACCGAGACCGGACACGGCTCGGACGTGCAGAAACTGCGGACCACCTGCACCTACGACCCGGCGACCGAGACCTTCGACCTGCACACCCCGCATCAGGCGGCCCGCAAGGACTACATCGGCAACGCCGCGCGGGACGGCCGGATGGCGGTGGTCTTCGCCCAGCTGATCACCGAGGGGCGCAGCCGGGGCGTGCACGCCTGGCTGGTGCCGATCCGGGACGCCGACGGCAACCCGATGCCGGGCGTCACCCTGAGCGACGCCGGGCACAAGGCGGGTCTGCTCGGCGTCGACAACGGCCGGATCAGCTTCGATCACGTGACCGTGCCGCGTGACATGCTGCTCGACCGGTACGGGCAGGTCGCGGCGGACGGCACCTACAGCAGCCCGATCGAGAACGACACCCGTCGCTTCTTCACCATGCTCGGCACGCTGGTCCGTGGCCGGGTCACGGTCGGCGGCGCGGCGTCGGCGGCGACCCGCGCGGCGCTGACCATCGCGGTCCGGTACGGCGACAGCCGCCGGCAGTTCGAGGTGCCCGGCGACGAGCGCGAGGTGCTGCTCAACGACTACCTCGCCCACCAGCGCAAACTCCTGCCGGCGCTGGCCACGTCCTACGCCTACGCCTTCGCCCAGGAGGAACTGGTCGGCACCCTGGCCGACGTGCAGGCCGGCTCCGGCCCGGTCGACGAGCACCGGCAGCGCGAGCTGGAGTCCCGCGCCGCCGGCCTGAAGGCGATGCAGACCTGGCACGCCACGCACACCATCCAGATGTGCCGGGAGGCCTGCGGTGGCGCCGGGTACCTCTCGGAGAACCGGCTGCCGGCGCTGAAGGCCGACACCGACGTGTTCACCACCTTCGAGGGCGACAACACGGTGCTCCTCCAGCTGGTGGCGAAAGGTCTGCTCACCGGTTATCGGGACGCGTTCGGCTCGCTCGACGGCTGGGGCCGGACCACGTTCGTCGCCGAGCAGGTCCGGGAGATGGTGCTGGAGCGCACCGCGGCCCGCGGCCTGATCCAGCGGCTGGTCAGCGCGGTCCCGGGCCGCGACGAGGAGGTCGCGGTCACCGACCGCGGCTGGCACCTGACCATGTTCGAGGACCGGGAGAAACACGTCCTGGAGGGCGCCATCCGCCGCCTGCGCAACGGCGCCGCGACCAAGAAGGACCGCCCCTTCGCGATCTTCAACGACGTGCAGGACCACGTGCTGAAGACCGCGACCGCCCACATCGACCGGATTACCCTGGAAGCCTTCGTCGCCGGCATCGAACGAGCCACCGACCCGGCCACGAAAGCCCTGCTCAACCGCGTCTGCGACCTCTACGCGCTGACCACCATCGAGGCCGACCGGGGCTGGTTCCTGGAGCACGGCCGCCTCACCCCGGCCCGCTCCAAGGCGGTCACCGCGGTCATCAACGACCTGCTCGCCGAACTCCGCCCGCACATGCGGACCCTGGTCGACGCGTTCGCGATCCCGGACGAGTGGCTCAACGCCGCGATCCTCCGCGAGGAGCCGGGCCGCCAGGAAGCGATGGCCGAGGAGGACACGCGCGTTTCGGCCGTCTGATTCCTTTTCGGTACGACTCGTAGTCCCGTGGCATCGGCTCGCGACGCTGCGGCCCACCCCGGACCGCCACGCGTGTCGTGCGGATCCGCTCGCCGCACGCAAGACTCCGGCCCACTCCCGACCGCCCCGCGCCCCACCCCGCGGCTGGCTCCCACGGCCCTATCCAAGCGCGCAAAAGGCCCATGAGTGCCAGCCCGAGTTCTCAGGCTGGTTCCCACGGCCCATTCCGGGCGTGCGAAAGGGCCGCGACGGCCAGCTCGACAACCCGGGCTGGTTCCTAGGTGTTCTGCCCAGAGAGGTTAGGAACGCGGCTGGCGGGTGAGCCGCCGATGGCGGAGTGGTAGCGGTGGTGATTGTAGGTGTGCAGGAAACGGGGTAGGGCTTTGCGGCGGGCGTTTTCGCTGGTGTATGGCTTGGAGTAGGCCCATTCATCGGCCAGTGTGCGGTGGAAGCGTTCAACTTTGCCGTTGGTCTGCGGCCGGTAAGGACGCGTCTTTTTCACGGTGACGCCCAGTTCGGCGCAGGTCTCGCGCCAGAGGCGGGAGATGTAGCAGGAGCCGTTGTCGGTCAGTACCCGGGCGATGCTGATGCCGTGGCCGGCGAACCAGGCGTGGGCGCGTCGCCAGAAGGCGGTGGCGGTCTCTTTCGTTTCGTCGGCCAGGATTTCGGTGTAGGCCAGGCGGGAATGGTCGTCGAGGGCGGTGTGCAGGTAGGCGTAGCCGAGCCGGGCGCCGCCGAACCTGTCGGTGCGGTGCCCGGTCGTGGCGGTGCGGTTGAGTTTGCCCTGGGCGCGGCCTTGGGTGCGCCAGCCGCCGCCGTCGGGGATGTTGCCGAGTTTCTTGACGTCGACGTGGATCAGATCGCCGGGCGCTTCGTGTTCGTAGCGGCGGACCGGTTCGGCGGTGGCCCGGTCCAGATGCGTCAGGGGTACAGCACCGGCCCGGCGCAGGATCGCGTGGCAGGTCGAGGCGGGCAAGCCGAGTCGCCAACCGATCCGGACCGGGCCCAGGCGCTGGCTGCGACGTAGATGCAACACTCGTCGTTCGATCGGCCGGGGTGTGCGGCGGGGACTGTGACGCGGCCGGCTGGGCCGATCGCGCATGCCGGCGGCGCCCTCGCTCTGGTAGCGGTCGGCCCAGCGTTTCGCTGTCGTCGGGCTGACCTGGAACCGATCCGCGGCCCGCCGTAGCGACCAGCCGTCATCGACGACGCACCGGGCCAGCCTCAATCGGCCGCGTTCGGTCAACGGAGCGTTAGCGTGGGGCACGAGGACCTCCCGGGTGTGGTGTGGAACCTTCGACAAGCTCCACCTCACCCGGAGGTCCTCACCTATTTCAGCAAGTCAGCCCCGTTACCAACGTCCGTGAGCAGAACACCTAGGGCCCTATCCGGGCGTGCGAAAGGGCCGCGAGCGCCAGCCCGAGTCCCCCCCGGCTGGTTCCCATGGCCCTTTCCGGGCGTGCGAAAGGGCCGTGACGGCCAGCTCGACAACCCAGGAGCTCGGGCTGGTTTCTAGGGCCCTATTCGGGCGTGGGATAGGGCTGTGAGGGCCAGCTCGACAACCCGGGCTGGTTCCCATGGCCCTATCCGGGCGTGGGGAAGGGCCGTGAGGGCCAGCTCGACAACCCGGGAGCTCGGGCTGGTTTCTAGGGCCCTATCCGAGCGTGGGGAAGGGCCGCGAGCGCCAGCCCGACAACCTGGGCTGGTTCCTAGGGCCCCTGTCCGGGCGTGGGGAAGGGCTGTGAGGGCCAGCTCGACAACTCGGGCTGGTTTCTAGGGCCCCTGTCCGGGCGTGGGGAAGGGCTGTGAGGGCCAGCTCGACAACTCGGGCTGGTTTCTAGGGCCCTATCTGGGCGTGGGGAAGGGCCGTGAGGACCAGCTTGACAAGCTGGGCTGGACGTCACGGCCCTTTCGGGACGCTGGATAGGGCCGTGAGGGCCAGCCGGTGAGGGGGAGCGGACCCGCACGACACGCGTGTCGGTCCGGACGGGACGCGGTCTTGCGAGCCGGTTGCCACGGGGCTGCGAGTCGTACGGGAAATGGGGTTGCGGGGGAGGAAGCGGTCTTGGGGTGAGCCGCGGAGTTGAAGTGGAAAGGGTCTGCGGGGGAGGAAGCGGTCTTGAGGTTAGCCGCGGAGTTGAAGTGGAAAGGGTCTGCGGGAGAGGAAGCGGTCTTGGGGTGAGCCGCGGAGTCGGAGTTGGAGACGGTTTGCGGGGGAGGACGCGGCCTTGGGTGAGCCGCGGAGTTGAGGTGGAAACGGTCAGCGGGGGAGGAAGCGGCCTCTCGGGGTGCCGCGGACCTGGCCGTCGGCGTAGGCGAGGTGGCCGCCGACGATGGTGGCGACCGGCCAGCCGCGGACCTTGCGGCCCTCGAACGGGCCGTGCTCCTGCTCGACGTGTCGCCGGCGGCCGCCAAGCCCACGCTGCACGTCTCCAAGACCAGCGGTCTGAAGAACGGCGACTCGATCACCGTGTACGGCACCGGGTTCACCAAGAACCTGGAGAACATCGCGCTCGGCCAGTGCGTGAAGAACCCGGCCTCGTCGACCGACTGCAACCTGTCCGGCGGCGCGGAGTTCGTCTCGTCCGACGCCGCCGGCAAGACCAAGACGGTGACGTTGAAGCTGGCCACCACGTTCAGCGGGCACAGCTGCGGGACGAACGGCTGCGTGATCGCCGCCCAGCTGCTGCCGTCGAGCAACCCGGCGGACGTGGTGGCGGCCAACAAGGTGCAGGTGGCGATCACGTTCGGCAGCGGATCGGGCTCCGGCGGCTCGACGACCGCGATGCCGGCGTCCTCGTCCACGGCCGCCACCGGCTCGACGACGACCGACTCCGGCGCGCTGCCCAAGACCGGGCCCGGACTGGAGTGGGCGACCATGGGCCTGATCGGGACGGCGCTGCTGCTGCCCGGGTTCGGCCTGCTGGCGATGCTCCCGGCCCGGCGCCGGAGGATGGCCGGCGTCCGGTGAGGTGACGGGGCGGTTCAGGGTCGTGGGGGCGGCTTTGCGCGGGGCGGTCCCCACGACCCCGATCCGGCCCTCGTTCAGAAGCCGGTCGTGTCCCGCAGCCCCGGGTCCCCGTCGAACCCGAACCAGACGGCGGCCAGGATGTAGGCGACGTACATCCACGCGCCGGACGCGAGGATGCCGGCGATCGCCTGGCCGCGGCCCGGCTGACGGGTCTTGTTGATCTGCGTGACCGCCATGAAACCGAAGATCAGGCCGAGCGGGAACAGGCCGATGATGCCGGTCACCAGGGAGAGGGTGGCGTACCGGTTGGTCTCGCCGACCGGCGCGGGCGGGAAGGCGTGCGGCGGGAAGTAGGGGGACGGGTAGTTCGGCGCGGCTCCGTAGGGGACCGGCGGGTAGGCGGCGCCCTGGTCGTAGCCGGGCGGGGCGTAAGCGGGCGGCGGGTAGCCCGGCGCCGGGTAGCCGGGCGCTGGATAGGCCGGAGACTGGGCGGGCGCTGGGTAGTTCGGCGCGGGGTAGGCCGGAGGCTGGGCCGGCGCCGAGTAGTCCGGTGCGGGGAAAGCGGGCCGGGGCTGGTCCGGCGCCGGGTGGGCGGGTGGCGGATAGGCCGTCGCCGGGAATCCCGGGGCCGGGAACGGTGTGGTGGGCGCCGGCGGCTGATAGGCGGCGGGCGGCTGATAGGCGGTCGGCGGGGTCGACGGGTACGGCGTCGTCGGCTCGCCGGGCGGCAGGTAGGCCGTGGGCGGCATCCCGGGCGCGGCCTGTTCTCCGGCCGAGTAGGGCGTCGTGGGCGATTCGCCCGCCGGATAGGCCGTGGTGGCCTGATGTCCCGCCGGGTTCACCGTCGTCGCCTCGCTCGGGCCCGGCGTGGCCGGCAGCGTCGGGTCGGCCGAGGGCAGCACGGCCCGGCCGGGCGTGTAAGACGGCTGGGTCGGATCGCTCGGTGGCGTCCCCGGACCCGGCGTGGATGACTGCTGATCGCTCACTCCCGGACGTTAACAACAAGCAAGATCAACAGTTACCCCTGCCGAATCTCGACTTGGCAACGGCACACCCGTTCGTGGTTAGCATCGCGGCATGCAACCGGTGAGTTATGTCGAGGGCGACGCGACCGCGCCCCTCGGCGACGGGCCACGGATCATCGCGCACGTCTGCAACGACATCGGCGCCTGGGGCCGGGGCATCGTGCGGACCATCTCCCGCCGCTGGCCGGAGCCGGAGCGGGAGTTCCGCCGCTGGCACGCCGCCGGGCAGGCCGACCGCCCGTTCCGGCTGGGCGCCGTTCAGCTGGTGCCGGTCGCCCCCGATCTCTGGGTGGCGAACATGGTGGGGCAGCACGGCATCGTGACCGAGCGCGGCCTGCGCACCGCGACCGGCTACGACCCTGCCGCCGGCCCGCCGGTCCGCTACGAGGCGATCCGCGAGTGCCTCACCACCCTGGTGACCCACGCCACGACCCACGACGCGTCGGTGCACATGCCCCGCATCGGCTGCGGCCTGGCCGGCGGCGACTGGGCCGAGGTCGAGCCCCTGATCCGGACCACCCTGTCCGAGGCCGGCATCCCCACGACCGTCTACGACCTGCCCGCGTCGCGCTGATCATGAACAGCACCGTGCCGCGGTCAGTGGTCGCGGAGGAGGGAGCCGGCGTTGTAGACCTTGTCGTGGATCCCGTTGTCGCGCAGCGCCATCCACCACGTCGCGGCGTTGATGGCGATCACCGGTTTGCCCAGCCAGCGTTCGGCCTCGTCGGCCAGCCGGACCATGGACAGGTTGGTGCCGCACTGGACGATGGCGTCCACGTCCGGGCCGTCGACCGCCAGGATCGCGGCGCGCAGCTCGTCCTCGGTGACGTGGGCGATGGAGACCGCGGTCGGGCACTTCAGGCCCTCGATCGCGGTGACCTCGAAGCCGATCTCGCCGAAGAACCGCACCACGTTGGCGTCACCCACCGGCTGATAGGGAGTGACCACCCCGATCCTGCGGGCGCCGTGCAGCGTGAGGGCCCGCTCGCAGGCCTCGGCGCCGGTGGCCACCTCCAGCCCGGTGATCGCCTTGATCTGGGCGACGAACTCGCGGTTGCCCTCGACCCCGCCCCAGAACGTCTCGGCGGACATGCCCATGACCATGTAGCCGGGCTCGCAGGTCAGGACCCGCTCGCAGGCGAAACCGATCTCGGCGCGGATCTGGGCCAGCAGGTTCTCGAAGTGGGCGTCGTCGGAGAGATCCTGGTCGCGGATGTGGATGCGGGAGAAGTGCGCGGTCACGCCGGGCACCGTCATCGCGGCGAAGTCCGGCTCGACGATGGTGTTGGTCGACGGGGCGATCACGCCGAACTTGCGGCGCCACCCGAGGGTGTCGGTCATACGGATTCTCTTTCGTCATCGGCCGCGAGCGCGGGAGAGGCGGGTGAGCCGGCACGAGCCGCGGCCCGCGTGGTCAGCCACGCGGCCACCAGCAGCAACGCTTGCGCCGAGGTGTTCAGGGACTGCTCCAGCCACTGATAAGCCAGCGTCTCGTGCGACGGTGACTGCCGCAGCGGGACCAGCGACGTCACCAGGACCAGCCCGAGGACGAAGAACGACACCGCCCACCACTGCCGATACCGCGCCGCCACGATCGCGCCGAGCACGCTGACCGCCGTCACCGCGAAGGTCGCCACCACGAACATCGGATGCAGGCTGCCGGCCGCGGCGGACCCGCCGACGCCTATCAGGAAGGCAACGGCAAAAGGCCAGATCTGCGTACGCCCACCGCGCCGAATCGTCACCGCGAGCGACCACGAGAGCAGGCACGCCCCCGCCGCCATCAGCGGAAACAGCGACTGCTCCAGCACCGCGAGATCGCCCCCGCCGCTCGCGTAGACCAGCTTCCACGCGCACTTGGCGGTCCCGCCGAGCCCGATCAGCACCGCTCCGGCGACCCCGGCCCGCCGCGCCGCCTTCGCGGGACCCATGCGTCCCAGCAGCGCGAATCCCAAAAATCCCACGATCACCGGCACGAAGTCTTCGAGCGCCAGGACTACCGGATACTCCATCGGTCTCACGTCCCCGCGAACAGATCGCGCTTGCGGAACGCCGCCGTGGCGAACCGGAACGCTGCCTTACGGTTCGTCAGCGGACGGCGAACCCCAATTCGCCGAGGCAGTCGGGCCGCACCTTGCCGGACTCCCGGGCCAGCAGCGTGGCCAGATCCTGGATCGCGATGTCGATCGCGTCGGCGACGCGGGTCAGCGCGGTCAGGCGGTCCGGCAGCGGCGTCGTGGCCCAGCGGCGCTGGTCCGCGTCGGCCCGGCGGACGATCTCGTCGACCGCCTCGGGGGAGGTCACCGGGACCTCGCCGACGATCTCTGCGAAGCGGGCCGGGTTCTCCCGCTCGATCACGCCGCCGCCGGCCTGGGTCGCTTGTCCGATCGCGCCGCCGGGCGGGCTCGTTTGCCGGGTCGTGTCGCCGCCGGGCGGGCTCGCTTGCCGGGTCGTGTCGTCGCTGGGCGGGCTCGCTTGCCGGGTCGTGTCGTCGCCGGGCGGAGGGGGCTGAGCATGGAGCTGCGGATCAGTGCGGCGCGGGCCCGGACCGGGTCGGCGGCGGTGGCGCGCAGCGAGTCCAGGTGGGCGGCGCGGGCGACCGGATCGGTGGCGCGCATCCGCTCGTAGTTCTGGTGCGAGACGGTCTGCACATACTCCAGCGCGATCCGGCGGCGAGCGCCGGCGGCCGCCTCGACCGCGGACTCGTCACCCGCGGCCAGGGCCGCGGCGTAGGCGATCGCGTCGTGGATCCCGGAGTTCATCCCGAGGCCGCCGAGCGGGTTGTTGACGTGCGCGGCGTCGCCGGCCAGCAGCACCCGGCCGACCCGGAAGGCGGCGGCGACGCGCTGGTGGACCCGGTACATCGAGGCGTGCGCGATCCGCCACGGACGACCCGGATCGTGCACGCCGCGCAGCCGGGCGTCCAGGCGGGCGTACTCCGCGGCGTCCGGCGTCTCGGACGGGGTGGGCAGCAGCACCCGCCAGTGGTCCGGCGTGCGGAGCAGCACGCACCACTCGACCGGGTCGAAGACGTAGTTGACCGAGACCAGGTCCGGCAGCCAGGCGCTCAGCTCCTCGTCGGCCGAGGCGACCAGGAAGCGTTCCGGATAGGTGATGCCGTCGAACTCCACGCCGATCGCGCGGCGGGTGGCCGAGTGGGCGCCGTCCGCGCCGATCAGCCAGGCCCCGGCGACGCTCCGGCCGTCGGCGGACCGCGCGGTGACCCCGTCACCGGTCTGCTCGACACCGGACAGGTGCCAGCCGTAGCGGATCTCGGCACCGTCCTCGCGGAGCAGGTGGTCGCGCAGGATCGGGGTGAGTTTGGACTGTTCGCACTGGAGGCGGTAGGGATAGCGGGTGTCACCGGCCAGGACTGCCAGGTCGAGCAGGGCGATCAAGCCGGCGCGCCGATCGCGGTAGGCGAAGGTCGGCGCGAGCAGGCCCCGCTCGTGCAGCTCGGCGCCGACGCCGAGATCGTCGAGCATCTCCAGGGTCGGCGGGTGGAAGGTCGACGCGCGAGACTCGGCGGCCAGGCCGGCGCCGGACTCCAGCACGGTCACCGGGAAACCGCGCCGGGCCAGCGCCAGGGCCGCGGTCAGGCCGACCGGCCCGGCGCCGGCGATCAGGATGCGGTTCACGTCTGCAATCTCCCGGGGACGTAACGGGCGTCCAGGTCGAGGGCGTCGTCCTGGCCGACCAGGGCGGTGAAGGCGGCCCACGGCATCCGCTCGACCGCGTCGGCGTTGCCGCTCTCGCCGATCGCGCGGTAGGTGATCGACGCCGCCCGCATCGCGGCGAGCAGGGCGGCGACCGGGTGCAGGACCAGGCGCACGCCGACGGCGAGCAGGTCCGCGTCGGTCCAGGCGGGCTGGTTCGGTGCGGCTTCGCTGAGATTGACCACTATGGGTACGCCCGGAAGCGCCGCGTGGATGGCGGCGAGCTCGTCGATCTCCGACACGCCCTCCGGGAACACCGCGTCGGCGCCCGCCTCGGCGTACGCGCCGCACCGCACGATGGTCTCGGCGAGTCCCTTCACGGCGTACGCATCGGTCCGGGCGATCACCGCGAGCTCCGGGACCTGCTCGGTCAACGCCTTGATCTTGGCAGCCGCCAGGCCGATGTCGATCACCTCCTTGCCGGCCAGGTGCCCGCAGCGTTTCGGGCTCACCTGGTCCTCCAGGTGCAGCCCGGAGATCCCGGCCCGGCTGTAGGCCAGACCGGTCCACACCGCGTGCACCGGATTGCCGTAACCGGTGTCCGCGTCCGCCAGCAGCGGGACGCCCTGCAACGCCGGGACCAGCGTGGTGGCCCGGTCGGCGATCTGCGTGGCGTGCACGAAACCCAGGTCGGGACGGCCCAGCATGGTGGCCGAGACGGCGGCGCCGGACAGGTGCACGGCCCGGTGCCCGGCGGCCACGGCGAGCGCGGCGGTCACCGGATCCCAGACGCCGGGCACGTGGGTGACCCGGTCGATGGCGAGAAGCGTGCGAAGCGCGGAAGCGGTCATGAGCGATTGTGCAATGCGAATCCGTTTTCCACACCCACCACCCGGGGGTTGGTGAAGAACCGGCCCGGATCCGCTTCGCCGTCTCCAGCGCGGCGGCCTCGTCGGTGCCGATCACGTAGCCCTCCAGGCCGTACCGCGTGCCGTTGGCCAGGGCGACGGCTTCGTCGATCGTGGTGTACCCGTGCACCGCGGCGACCGGGCCGAAGATCTCCTCGGTGGTCCGGGCCGGATCCGCGCCGGTGACCAGGGCCGGTGCGAGGAAGTTGCCATCGCTTTTCATCGCGGCCTCGTGTGTGGTCCCCCCGAGCCTCTGCATCGCTTGTACTACGGCCGCCTTGTGACCGGAATGGATCAGCGGGCCGTAGTCGGTGCCCGGATCGGCCGGGTCGCCGGCGCGCAGGGTGGCGATGCGGTCCAGGATCGCGCCGACGACGGCCTGCTCGCGCCCGGCCGGGACGATCAGGCGGCCCAGGGCGCGGCACCACTGCCCGTTCAGGGTGGTGAGCAGGTCGGCGGCGGCGCGGGCGGCGACCTGCTCGTCGGCGTCCGGGAGGACGATCAGCGGGTTGTTGCCGCCGAGTTCGAGCTGCACCGGCTTGATGTCGTAGGCGCAGGCCGAGGCGACCGCGCGCCCGCCGGACAGGCCGCCGGCGAACGAGACGGCCCGGATCCGGGCGTCGCCGACCAGGTGGGCGCCGGTCGCGGCGCCGCCGTGCACCAGCTGGAACAGGGCGGGCGGGGCGCCGGCGGCGCGCAGGGCGGTGTCGATCGCGACGGCCAGGCGTTCGGTGCCGAACGGGGCGTACTCGGAGGGTTTGAGGATGGTGGGACAGCCGGCCGCGAGGGCGTTGGCGACCTTGTGGGCGGCCATCGGGGCGGGGGCGTTCCACGGGACCAGGCAGGCGGCGGGGCCCCAGGGGAGGCGTTCGACCAGGACTTCGCGGCCGTCGTCGCGGGTGGCGGTGCTGGTCAGCAGGCCGGTGCGGAGTTGGGCGGCGGCCAGGGCGAAGGCGCCGGAGAGGATCGTGCCGAGCGGGGTGGTCTGGCGGATCGGGACACCGGTGGATCTGGCCTCCCACCGGACGATCTTGGAAACAGCGTTACGCCCAAGGTAACGAGGTCGGCGCGGGGCTATCAATGCCCGATCGGTACAGCGTTTCGCGGTGCGAAATGGCAGGCTAGAGTTCGGCAAGGTTTGTTCCGTTCCCGTTCCGGGGGAGTTTCGACATGCCAGGCCGAGCCGCTTCGACGCCCGCCGCCGCGTCCGCCGCGTCCAAGGACGAGGGTCAGTCGCGGTCCATCGCCGCGGTCGAGCGCGCCATGGACGTCCTGCTCTACTTCGGTCGCGCCGAGCAGCCCGACCTCGGGGTGACCGAGATCGCCACCGCGCTCGGCCTGACCAAGGCCGCCGTGCACCGCATCCTCACCGCGCTGCGCAGCCGCGACCTGATCACCGTCGACCCGGCCACCCGGCGTTACGCCCTGGGGCACGCCGCCGTCGCCCTGGGCCGGGCGTACCTGGCCCGCACCGACGTGCGCGCGATGGCGGCCCCGGAGCTCAAGCACCTCTCCGAGCGCACCCACGAGACCGCGACGCTCTCGCTGCGCCGCGGCGACACCCGGCTTTACGTCGACCAGGTGGTGCCCGACCAGGAGCTGCGCCTGGAGGTCAGCCTCGGCATCCCGTTCCCGCTGAACGCGGGGGCGTCGTCCAAGGCGTTCCTGGCGTTCCTGCCCGACTTCGAGCTGGAGGCGTACCTCACCCGGCACCCGTTGGCGGCGGTCACCGACAGGACGATCACCGACCCGGCGAAGCTGCGGAAGGACCTGGCCGGCGTACGCAAGAAGGGTTTCTCGACCTCTCTCGGTGAGCGGCAGGCCGGCGCCGCGTCGATCGCGGCCCCGATCTTCGACCACGACGGCCGGGTGGTCGCGGTGATCAGCGTGGCCGGGCCGGCGCTGCGCTTCAAGCCGGACGCCGACGCGGACGTGGTCGCCGACCTGCTCCGGTGCGCCGGCCGGATCAGCGCCCAGCTGGGCTACTCGGGCTAGAGGTTCGCCATCGGTTTGGCCACGCCGAGCAGGCCGGCGAGCAGAACCGAGATCCAGATCGCCCAGACGTACGGCAAGCAGCCGTTGACACTGCTTTTCAGTGTCGTCTCGGCCGGGTCGCCGGACCCCAAGGCGTTCGCGTCCGAGGCCGCGGTGAGCTGCGCGCTGAACGCCATGCAGGTGCACGGCGGCTACGGCTACTCCCAGGAGTTCGTGGTCGAGCGCCTCTATCGGGACGCGCCGCTGATGATGATCGGCGAGGGCACCAACGACATCCAGCGGGTGGTCATCGCCCGGTCGCTGCTGTCCGGCAAGGCCGCGATCGGATGAGATCTTTCCTGTACGTGCCGGGCAACCGCCCGTCGATGCTGGCGTCCGCACTGACCCGGGGCGCGGACGCGTTGATCGTCGACCTGGAGGACGCGGTACCGCCCGCCGAGAAGCTGTCCACCCGCGCCGCCGTCGCCGACTGGCTCGCCACCCTGCCCGCCGGCGCCCCGGTCTGGATCCGCGTCAACGCCGGCCCCTGCGCCGCTCCACCCGGGCCCTGAAACGCCTCGGCTTCCACGGCCGAGCCTGCATCCACCCGGCTCAGCTCCCGGTGGTCCACGAGGTCTTCACACCCACCCCGGCCGAGCTCGCCGCGGCCCGGGACCTGATCACCCGTTTCGACGCCGCCGGCGGTGGCGTCTGCCTCGACGCCACCGGCCGCATGGTCGACCTGGCCGTCATCCGCAACGCCCGCCGTATCCTGTCGAGCGCCGCATCATGATCTTGAAGGATGGGCGGGGTTGCGATCGAGCTACCGGGCGGTACGCTCACGCGATGTTCGACGAGGCGGTACTGGTCGGGGTTACGGCGTTCTGTGCGGGCGCGGAGGCTCCGGCCGGCGAGGAGATCCGGGAAAGCCTGCTCAGCGGTGGTGTGGAGCCGTGGCTGGCGGAGCGGCTCATGGTCTTCCTGCCGCTCGCGTTCGGCCGCCGGGTGCTCGGCGGCGTCACCGTCGACGCGACCTTCGTCGACGGCGGCACCCCCCGGCCGCTCGCCGGGGATCCGGTCTTCGCGTCCGCCGCACGGATCGCGCAGCTGGCCGGGCAGGCCGAGACCGCGCGGATCGCCGGTTACAGCCACGAGGTCGCCGCGGTCAGCCAGGCACTCCAGGGCGGCGCCAAGGTCGAGGAGATGACGCTCGGGCCGATCACGCTCGACGAGGCCCTGCCCCCGCTGGGTTCCGGCAGCGGTGGCGTGCCCGCGCCGTCCTCGGTGTTCGCGCACTGGATGGCCGCTTACGGGGTGCCGGTCGGCGACGACCTGCGGGTGGGTGACGCCCAGTTCCGGGCCACCCTGACCCCGCACCCGCGCCCGGCGCCCGGGCTGGTCGTGGCGCAGGTGAACTTCGCGGTCGACCACCCGGCGCTGGCCCGCCCGTGGATGGTGGAGAGCTGCGTCGGCGTGGCCGGCACCTGGAAAGACGCGATCTTCCAGAGTCTGGCCATGTTCGAGCGGGCCGTGGCCTATCCGATGATCGCCGCCCTGCTCGATCGCCGGGCCGCCGCCGACCACGTGCTGGTCGAGCGTTACTCCCACCCCGGTGGCGAGTTCGAGCTGCTCCTGGGCCCGCAGGTGGACCTGTTCGCGACCGAGCCGGTGCCGTCCGCCGAGCCGCTGCTCGACCAACTGCTGGCCGCGCTCAAGGATGTCCCGCTGAGCCGCGCGGTGCACGCGCTGCGCTTCTTCACCGCGTATCAGGACGGCCGGTTGCTGACCAACGAGGTGTTCCTGGACGGCGAGCCCTGGGAGACCGGCATGAAGGTCACCGCCTCGGCCGCCGCGCCGCTGCCCACCGGCCCGGTCGGGGTCCGAGTCTTCGCCTTCCTCACCCCGGCCGGTTGAGGCCGGCGAGGGCTATCGTCCGACCGTGACCGCTGATCTCCTCGCCGACTTCGTGCGCGCCGACCGGGACCGCGACCTCGGCCTGTACGGCATCCACGTGCACCGGGACGGCCACGAGCCGCTGACCCACCGGTTCCGTTCCGACGACCGGGTCAACCTGTACTCGGTGGCGAAGACCTTCACCTCGGTCGCCGCCGGCCTGGCCGAGGCCGAGGGCCGCCTCAGCCTGGACGACCTGCTCCTCGACCACTTCCCGGAGCTGCGCCCGATCGCCGCCGACGGTTTCGACCGGGTCACCCTCCGGCACCTCATCACGATGACCAGCGGCAGCACCCACAGGTGGTTCGCGGACATCCGGATCGACGCCGCGGACCTGCTGCACGAGTTCCTCGCCGCGCCCCTCGACGCCGAGCCCGGCAAGCGCTTCTCCTACACCGGCTCCGGCCCGTACGCGATCGGCCGAGTCCTGGCCCGAGCCACCGGCGCGAATGTCCGCGACTACCTCATGCCCCGCCTGTTCCGCCCGCTCGATCTGCACAACCCGGCCTGGCACACCTGCCCCCTCGGCTTCCCCTTCGCCGAGAGCGACCTCTTCCTGCGCACCGAGGAACTGGCCCGGTTCGCCCGGCTGCTGCTGCACCACGGCGAGTGGGACGGACGTCAGGTGATCCCGGCCGAGTACGTCCGCCGGATGCCGGTCGAGACCGTGGACACGACCAGCTCGGCCGAGCACGGCGAGCAGTTCACCCACGGGTACGGCCTGGGTGTCTGGCTCAGCGGCAACGGCACGTACCGGATGGACGGCGCCTACGGCCAGTACGCGGTGATCGCCCCGGAGAAACGCGCCGTGATCACCGTGACCGCGCACTGCGACCACGACACCGACGTGCTCACCGCGATCCACGAGCTGGTCCTGGACCGGCTGTGAGCGCCGCCCGCTGGGCCGGGTCCAGCCGATCCGCCCGGACCTCGACGCGGTAGCCGGCCTCGGTGCGCCGGAGCGCGAGCGGATCGGCGATCCCCGGCTCGCTTTCCAGCGCCGCCAGAGCGCTGGCGACCCGCGGAGCGGACCAGCCGAGCGCAACGGCCAGGTCGCCCGCCGTGCGCGGCGTCCCGGCGTGGACCAGGGCGGCCAGCACGGTCAGCGCGTCGTCGTCCGGCACCCGGCTGTCCCGCATCTGCTCATTCAGCCACCCGAAGAAGCGGCTCATCCCGGCCAGCCGCGCACCGGCCGCCGTCCCGGGCCCGACGATCTCGGCGCCCCGCAGCGCCGCCGCCGCGAGATCGGCATGCGCCGTGGTGTCGGTCCGCCAGGCCCGGGTCCACACGTCGTCGACCACCAGGTATCGCTGCCGGCGGCTGCCCCGCTCCACGTGCCGGGCGATCAGGTCCATCACCTCCAGGTAGCCGATCGCCTTGGACACCGAGGCCGGGCTGACCGCCAGTTCACGGGCCAGCTCGGCGGAGGTCATGCTGCCGGACTCGTGGAGCAGCAGGCAGACGAAGACCCGTGCACACATCCGCGGCATCCCGGTCCCGGCCAGCAGCGCCGCGAACTCCTCCCGGAACGGCGGTGGCTCCGGCACCGCGCGCCGGGCCGCGCCCGGCCGGCGGCGCGGCGCACGGCGCGCCGCCGACTCGTGCGCCTGCCCGGCCAGGTAGTCGCCGGGGATGCCGTTGCGGGCGACCTCCCGGCTGATCGTGGACGTCGGCCGTCCCAGCAGCCGGGCGATCTCCGCATATCCCAGCCCGTCGGTCAGCCACGCCGCGATCCGCTCCCGATCGTCGAGGGTGAGTCTGGTCCTCGGCACGCCCGCTCCTTTGCATTAACCGGCATTCCTGTTGCAACGATTGAGTTTTAGCAGCTCAGAATGCTTGCATCTTATTGACGAAATTCTGAATGCAACATAGTTTCCGGGCATGTACGTCATGGCGATTTCCACGATCACCGACGACCGGGGCTTCTGGGACGGTCTCAAACGGGCGCACGGCCAGCTGCCGCACGGCAGTCGATGGACGCTGGCGGTGGCCAGCACCGACGGGGCCAAGGCGGTGAACATCATCAGCCACGAGTCGATCGACGCGGTCCGGGCCGTCGTCGAGGAGCACGCCGGCCGATTCGCCACCACGGAGTACTACGAGGCCGACGCCGCCAACGCGGTCGGCCTGGCGGGATAGCGGCCGTGCCGATCGACCTGACCGGCATCCCGGAGCGGGTGGGCGAGCTGCTCGCCGAGTACCGGATCCCGAGCGCCGTGCTCGGCGTCCACCACGACGGCGAGACCGCCGAGTTCGCGGTCGGCGTCACCGACGTGACCACCGGGTCGCCGGCCACCACCGGCACGGTCTACCAGGTCGGCTCGATGACCAAGACCTGGACGGCGCTGGCGTTCCTGCGCTTCGCCGACGAGGGGCGGGTGTCGCTGGACGAGCCGGTGCGGACCTGTCTGCCCGGCTTCCGGGTCGCCGATCCCGAGGTCACCGCCCGGGTCACGCCGCGCCACCTGCTCCAGCACACCAGCGGGATCGAGGAGGAGTTCGGCGATCCCGGCGAGGACGACGACGTCTACGAGCGCATGGTGGCCGGCATCGCCGGTGCACCCCAGGTGCATCCGCTGGGCCACACCCACGGGTACAGCGCCGCGCTCGGCTACGCGATCCTCGCCCGGATCATGGAGGTGCTCGACGGCCGGCGCTGGGACGACATCCTGGCGGACCGGGTACTCCACCCGCTCGGACTGACGGACACCACCAGCCGTCCCGCCGACGTGGACCCGAGCCGGGCCGCGAAAGGACACCTGCCCGGTCCGATCCGCACGCCGGTGGACCATCTGCCGCGCTGCTACGGCCCCGGTGGTGGCATCAGCTCGACGATCGGCGACGTGCTGACGACCGCTCGGTACCTCCTCGACGGACCGGTCCACCGGCTGGGGCGGTCACGCGTGCCGGTGCCGGATCCCTACATGTTCGGCCCGGCCTGGGCCCTCGGCCTGATCGTGTGCGACTGGCACGGCGAGACGGTCTACGCCAGCGACGGCAGCACCATCGGCCAGAACGCCCGCCTGCGCCTCCTCCCGCAGCGGAACCTCGCGATCGCGATGCTCACCAACGGCGGACCCCGTGAGCCGTTCTACAAAGAGGTCTTCACCGAGATCCTGGCCCGCCTCGGCGCACCCACCATTCCCGCCCTGCCCGGACCCGACCTCACGCTCGACCTGAACGTCGCCGACTACGTCGGCGTCTACCGGCGTCCCGGAATCAGTTACGAGGTGACCGCAGCCGGCGGCCGGCTCCAGCTCACCGAGGCCGTCGACCCCGTGCGGGCACGGCTGCTCGGCCGCCCCGAGCGGATCACCCACGACCTGTTGCCGATCAGCGACACCCACTTCCTCGTGCCGGCCACCGACCCGCAGCTGGACCCGCAGACCGTCGCGATCTACGACCAGGGCCGCTACCTGCACACCAACTGCCGCGTCCATCCGAGAGCCGGCTAGTCACGCGGCGTGGGATTCCCACGTGGCGTACATGCCGGCGTAACGGCCGCCGGCCGCGATCAAGGCGTCGTGCGTGCCGGACTCCAGGATCCCGCCGCTGTCGACCACGATCACCCGGTCGGCGCGGCGGGCGGTGGAGAGGCGGTGCGCGACCAGGATCGCGGTCCGGCCCTCGAGCAGTCGCTGGACGGCGGCCTCCACCCGCAGCTCCGACCGCAGGTCGAGGCTCGACGTGGCCTCGTCGAGGACGACCACGCGCGGCGCCGCGACGAACACCCGGGCCAGCGCGATCAGCTGCCGCTCGCCGGAGGAGACCGACTGGCCGCGCTCGTGCAGGACGGTGTCGAGGCCGTCCGGGGAGCGGTCGACCAGGTCGCGCAGGCCGACCGCGTCGACGGCGGCGTCGATCTCGGCGAGCGAGGCGTCCGGGCGGGCGAAGGCGATGTTGTCGCGCAGCGTCCCGGCGAACAGGAACGGCTCCTGCGGCACCACGCCGACCTGCCGGTGCAGCGACTCCAGCGTCACGTCGCGCAGGTCGTAACCGTCGATCAGCACCGTGCCCCGGTCCGGGTCGTAGAGGCGGGCGACCAGCTTGGCCAGCGTCGACTTGCCGGCGCCGGTCGGGCCGACGCACGCGACCGTCTCGCCGGGCGCGATGCGCAGAGTGACGTCACGCAGCACGGGACGGTCCACGTCGTACCCGAAGGAAACCTCGCGCAACTCGATGCCGCCGCTCGCCGGCGGCAGGATCGTGGCATCAACCCTTTCCGGTACGCCCGGAGCCGTCCCGAGCAGCCCCCGCAGCTTGCCGAGCGCCGCCCGCGCCTGCTGATAGTTCGTGTAGAGCTGCACCAGCTGCTGCACCGGCTGGAAGAACGCGTTCAGATAGAGCACGAACGCGGTCAGCTCCCCGATGGTCAGCTCCCCGCGCAGCACCATCCGCCCGCCGATGAGCAGCAGAGCCGCCAGCCCGAGCAGCCCGATCACCGAGCTCCCGGGGCCGTAGATCGCGTTGATCTTCCCGGTGTGGTCGTTGGCGTCGCGGTACTTCCCGACCACCTCGCGATGGTCGGCGACGCTGCGCCGCTGCTGGTTGTGCGCGGTGATCACCCGGACGCCGTACAGGCTCTCGGACAGGTGGGAGAAGAGCGCCGCGATGGCGTCCCGCTGCCGGTTGTAGCCGTGGTCGGCGGCCCGCCGGAACCAGATCGACAACGCCGCCAGCGGCGGGATGACCAGCAGCAACGTGATCGCGGCCAGTTCCGGGTCGTAGTGCACCAGCACCGCGGTGACCACGACCATGGTCAGCCCCTGGATCAGGAACTGGGCGAAACCCTCCTGGAGCAGCTGCTGCAACGCCTCCACGTCGGAGGTCATCCGGGTCATCGTGACCCCGGCCTTCTCCCGGGTGTAGAAGTCCAGGCTGAGCCGCTGGAGGTGGCTGAAGACGCGGACCCGCAGGTCCCGGGTGACGTACGCGGCGAGCCGGCCGCTCTGCCGGATCCGCACGCCGGAGGCGACGGCGGTGAGGCCGACCGCGGCCAGGAACGCGACCGCGGCCATCACCAGCACCGGGACGTCGCGGGCGACGATGCCGTGGTCGATGCCGATCTGGACGAGCAAGGGACCGGCCTGGAGCAGCAGCGCCTCGGCGAGGACCGCGACGGCGGCGGCGGCCAGGACGGCGGGCCGGTTGATCAGCATCGACCAGAGGGTGAGCCGGCGGTCGTCCGGCTGCTGGTGGAACGGCTCGTGCGGTGCCTCCGTCGTTGGCTCGGCGGCCTCCAGGCGAGCCACGCCGACGGCGAGTTCGGCCGGGATGCCGGCGAACGGGGTGCCGCTCTGACGGTCGCGGCGGCCGGCGCCGACGCCGCCCATGCCGCCGATCGCGCCGGTGCCGGGACCGCCGCCCGGCCCGCCGAAGCCACCCCCGAACATGCTCATGCAGGCACCTCCTCGTCGGACTTCGTCGCGGCCAGCACCTGGGCGTATCGGGGTTCGGAGGCGAGCAGCCCGGCATGCGTCCCGTCAGCGACGACCCGCCCGTCGGCGATCAGCACCACCCGGTCGGCCAGCCCGATGGTCGCCAGCCGATGCGCCACCATGATCGTGGTCCGCCCGCTCATCAGCGCCCGCAACGACTCGTGGATCTCGTGTTCCACCCGCACGTCGACCGCGCTGGTCGCGTCGTCCAGGATCAGCACCGGCGGGTTGACCAGCAGCGCCCGGGCGATCGCGACCCGCTGCCGCTGCCCGCCGGACAGTGTGTAGCCCCGCTCGCCGACCACCGTGTCGTACCCGTCCGGCAGCTCGCGGATGAACTCGTCCGCCCCGGCCGCCACCGCCGCCGCGACGACCTGGTCGCGGTCGGCCGCCGGTCGGCCGAAGGCGATGTTGTCGTGCAACGAGACGGAGAACAGGAACGGCTCGTCCGGCACGATGCCGACCCGGTCCCGCAGCGTCGCCAGCGGATAGTCGCGCACGTCGACGCCGTCCAGCAGCACCTGCCCGCCGGTCACGTCGTAGAAGCGGGCGGCCAGCCGTCCGATCGTGGACTTGCCGGAGCCGGTGGCCCCGACCAGGGCAACGGTCTCTCCGGGCCGGATGTGCAGGTCGAGCCCGTCGAGCCCGACGGTGCCGTCGGGGTAGGTGAAGCGGACGTCGCGCAAGCGCACCTCGCCGCGCGCGGGCGGCGCGGCGGCGTCCACCCGGTCGGTGATATCCGGTGCGGTGTCCAAGATGTCGTAGATGCGCTGCGCGGACGCCGCCGCCCGCTGCCCCATCATGATGATCATCCCGAGCATCCGGAACGGCGGCTGCAACATCAGCACGTACGAGTTGAAGGCCACCACCGTCCCCACCGTTGCGTGCCCCTCCAGCACCATCAACCCGCCCACCAGCAGCACCAGCGCCAGCCCCAGCCGGGGCAGGTTGTCCATCACCGGAATCCACCGGCTGCGCAGCTTCGCGTCCGTGGTGTACGCCCACCGCACCCGATCCGCCGCCCCCGCCAGCGTGTCGATCTGCCGCTGCTCGCCCGCGAACGCCTTGACGATCCGGACGCCCTGGATGTTCTCGTCGACCACCGTCGCCACCCCGGCCAGCCGCGCCTGGATCAGCCAGGAGACCGGGAAGATCGCCTTGCGCATCCGCACGCCGAGCACCGCGATGGCCGGCATGGTCAGCATCGCCACCACGGCCAGGAGCGGGTTGATCGAGACCATCAGGGCGAACGCGATCCCGGCGATCGTGCACTGCACCAGGATCGACGGGCCGAACGTCAGGTACATCTGCACGGCCCGGATGTCGGAGGTGGCCCGGGACATCAGCTCGCCGGACTGCACCCGGTCGTAGAAGCCGTACGACATCCGCATGAGGTGGCCGAAGACGACGTTGCGCAGGTCGTACTCCAACTCGTACGCGGTGCGCAGCAGGTAGAGCCGGGCCAGATAGTTGATGACGCCCTGGACCACGGCCAGGACGGCGATCAGCCCGGCGTACGTCGCCAGGCTGCCGGTGCGCTCGACCAGGGCGTCGTCGATGCCGACCCGGACCAGGTCGGGGATCTGCACCTGCACGATCAGCCCGGCGAAGGAGAGCACGAGCGAGGTGATCAGCAGGGCCCGGTGTGCCCGGAGCAGCGGCCAGGCGCGTCGCAGCCAAGTCTTCGCGGGGTCGGGGTCGATGCCGGCTTTCGGGGCGCGGCGGGGAACGGCTGGCAAGCGGCGCTCCTTACAGCGGGGGTGCTTAGCTTAGCTAACGATATGGCCGAAGAAAAACCCCGGCGACGCCGCCGGGGTCGTTCCTCAGGCCTCCTCGACCACGCCGAGTGAGCGCAGCAGCAGTTCCCGGACCTCCTGGAAGCCGGGGTCGCCGGCCTTGCGGGACTCCGGCAGGCCGGGGCGCACGTCCACCGAGATCCGGCCCTGGTCCAGCACCACGATCCGGTCGGCGAGCTGTACGGCCTCGTCCACGTCGTGGGTGACCAGCAGCACCGCCGGCTGGTGACGCTTGCAGAGCGCCCGCAGCAGTCCGTGCATCTTGATCCGGGTGAGCGCGTCGAGCGCGCCGAACGGCTCGTCGGCGAGCAGCAGCTCCGGCTCGCTGACCAGCGACCGGGCCAGTGCCACTCGCTGCTGCTCACCGCCGGAGAGCTGGTTCGGCCAGGCCCTCTCCCGGCCGGCCAGGCCCACCTCGGCGAGCGCGTCGAGGCCCTTCTGCCGGGGGTCCGGCACCCGCAGCGCCAGGATCACGTTGTCCAGCACCCGGCGCCAGGGCAGCAGCCGGGAGTCCTGGAAGACGACCGACACCCGGTCCGGGATCGCCAGGTCGCCGGAGCCGGCCACGTCGTGGTCCAGCCCGGCGAGCGCCCGCAACAGGGTGCTCTTGCCCGAGCCGCTGCGCCCGAGCAGCGCGACGAACTCGCCCGGTTCGATGTCCAGGTCGATCCCGTCGAGGACGGTCTTCTCGCCGAACCGGCGGGTCAGTCCGGAGATCCGGACGCTCCGGGTCAGTTGGTCAACGTGCGGCGCCATCCCAGCACCCTCCGTTCAGCGATGCGGACCAGGGCGTCCGAGAGGAAGCCGAAGACGCCATAGATCACCAGGCCGACGATGATGATGTCGGTCTGCGCGTACTCCTGCGCCTGGGTCATCATGTAGCCGACGCCGGAGAGCGCGTTGATCTGCTCGACGGTGATCAGGATCAGCCACGAGGCCGTGACCGACAGGCGCAGGCCGACGAAGACACCGGGCAGCGCGCCGGGGAAGACCACGTGTCGCACGAACTCCCAGCGGGAGTAGTTCTGCACCTGGGCGAGCTCGACGTACCGCTGGTCGATGCCGGTGAGTCCGGCATGGACCTGCACGTACATGTAGACCGCGACGGCCACCGCGATGATCGTGATCTTGAAGCCCTCGTTGATGCCCAGCCAGAGGATGAGCAGCGGGATCAGGCCGATCGTGGGGATCGCCAGCTTGATCCGCATCGGGCCGTCGATCAGCGCCTCACCGATCCGGCTGGTCCCGGCCAGCAGGGCCAGCGCCAGGCCGGCGACCGCGCCGATCAGGAAGCCGAAGACCGCGCGTTCCAGCGAGGCGAGGACGTGCTCCTGCAACGTGCCGGCCTCGATCAGGTCGGCGAAGGTGCCGGCCACGGTCCACGGCGCGGACAGCTTGCGGGGATCCAGCACGCCGGTCGCCGAGGCGAGCGCCCAGATCGCGAGCAGCAGGATCGGGCCGAGCGCGCGGCCGTACGGAATCGGCTTGCCCGGCCCGACCCGGCGCCGCTTGCGACGTGGCTGCGTCGCGGCGGTGCGGGGCCGGGTGGCGACGGAGACGGTCTCGGTAGCCATGGTCACTCCTGGTACTTGGCGGGAACGGCGGCGGAGGCGATCCCCTCGAAACGCCGGTCGAACAGCTTCTCCGGGTCGATCTGCTTGATGAAGCCGCCCTCGACGAGCAGGTCGGCGGACTCCTTCTCCCAGGCCACCGCCTTGTCCCAGCTCTTCGGGAAGAAGGGCTGCTGGAGCGTGGTGCCGATCCGCTTGGCGTCCGCCTCGGACACCTGCTGGTCCTTGACGTAGTAGGCGTCCAGCCACTTGTCCGGGTTCTCCCAGCGCCAGACCTGGTCGTTGGCCCAGATCGGGATGAACGAGCGGATCGCGGCGACCTTGGCGGAGTCGGCCAGCACCTCGCCCGGCGCCCACAGCACGCCCAGGTAGTCGACCGCGGTCATCGGGAACTGGATGGCGCCGTCCTTGCCGTACTCGGCGAGGTACTTGGTGATGGCGGGCTCGTAGAGCGGCGCCATGTCCACCTGCTTGCTCTGCAGAGCGACCAGGAACTTGGTGCTCGGCAGGGCGATCAGTTGCACGTCCTTGGGGGTCAGACCCTGCTCCTTGAGGGTGCGCAGGACGACCAGGCCCTGCGCCTGACCCTGCGAGAAGGCGATCTTCTTGCCCCGCAGGTCGGTGATGTCCTTCACCGGGTTGCCCGGCGCCGTGACGAACGTGTACTGCGGCTTGTGCACGGTCTGCACCGCGACGATCTTCGCGTCCACGTTGATCGCGGCGGCCTGGATCGGCGGGATGCCGGCGTTGTTCGCCAGGTCGATCGCCTTGGCGCGGAAGCCCTGGATCACGTCCGGGCCGGCCGAGATGTTGGGCCAGTCCTTGACCTTGAACGGGATCTTGCCGATCTCGCCGGACGCGGTCAGGCCGACCTGCGACGTGTGGATCGAGATGATCAGCTCGGTGGCCGGGTCGACGGTGGTGGGCAGCGGGTCGGCGGCGGACAGGCTCGCGGACGCGGCATCGTCGCCGGCACATCCGGTCAGGCCGAGCGCGGTCACTCCGAGGAGCCCCCCGAGCAGCGTGCGGCGGTTGAGGATGGGACTTGTCATGTGCGTTTCCCCTTGAAGAGCCACGGAGGTGGTGACGATGCGTGCCCGCGGTATGACAGCCGCATCAATATACATTACCTATCGGGTTTATAGGTTTTAACGACTTGTGACAGAGTACCAAGATCAAGATCAAGGGCCGATTCGGGTACGCCGTGAGCGCTCATCGCGTACCGGAAGCGGGTTTTGATCTCCGCAACCGTGCCGCAGCCCGGAGTGACTCGAACCGCAACCGGGATGGTCCGATCTTGATGGCATGCTGCGCCGCCTCGCCTCGCTCGCGACCTCCGTCACCGCTGCCGCCGCCCTGACCGTGGCCGGCCTGCCCGCCCCGGCCGTGGCCGCCTCCGTCGCCTGCCGTCCGGTCGCCGGAAGTCCGCGCTGCGGCGTCTGGACCGGCACGGTGGCCTGGGTGGCCGACGGGGACACGCTGCTGGTCGACCTGAACGGGGACAAGACCCACACGCCGCGCTCGATCCGGCTGATCGGGGTGCAGGCCATGGAGCAGCACGTCTACTCGCCGAAGCCGGCGAAGCGGCGCGGCGACTGCCACGCCCTGGAGGCGACCGCGCGGGTCGAGTCACTGATCCGGGCCGGCAAGGGCGTGGTGCGGTTGACCGCGCAGAAGTCGGGCAGCCAGAGCCGTGACCGGCCGCTCCGATCGATCTCGGTCAAGATCAACGGTAAGTGGCGGGACATCGGCGAGGATCTGGTCCGGCACGGGTACGCGCTGTGGCTGCCGTTCGCCGGGGAGTGGGCGTGGGACTCGGCCTACGAGCTGGCCGAGGCGGAGGCGTCCGCCGAGAAGAACCTGATGTGGGACGACGACTACTGCGGGGTGGGCCCGGCGGCCGGCGCCGACCTGACGGTCTGGGCGAACAGCGACGCGGACGGCGACGACGGCAGCAACCTGAACGGCGAGTGGATCCGGGTCGGCAACCGGGGATCGTCACCGGTGGACGTCGGCGGCTGGTGGGTGCGGGACTCGGGGCTGCGGCGGTACACGTTCGCGGCGGGGACCGTGGTGCCCGCGGGCGGGGCGGTGTATGTGCACGTGGGCAAGGGTGTGGACACCGCTACGGACAAGTACTGGGGGCTGACCGGGCCGATCTTCACCAACGTCGACCCGGTGCATCATTCGGTGGGTGAGGGGGCCTATCTGTTCGATCCGCAGGGTGACCTGCGGCAGTCGTTCGTGTACCCGTGCCGGGTGCGGTGCGGGAGCCCGCTGACCGGCAAGGTGGCGTTGAAGGTGAAGTACGGCGGGGTGGAGAAGATCGAGGTGGTCAACGTCAGCGACCAGCCGATCGACTTGCAGGGGCACGTGGTGGTGAGCCGGTATCAGTACCGGTTCGAGGAGAGCACGGTGCTCGGTCCCGGGGAGTCGACGGTGGTGCCGCTCGCCGGGGGGCGGGCCGTGCTCGACGATCGGGGTGGCGAGGTGCGGTTGCAGACCTCGGACATGTGGACGGTTGCGTGCCGTTGGTGGGGCACCGGCAAGTGCTGATCGGAGCCTGCCGCTGAGTGCGGCCGGTCGCCTGCCGTTGCGTGCGGCCGGTCGGCTGCCGCTTTGTGCGCTCGGTTGTCTGATTCCGCGTGCGGCCGGTGGCTTGCCGCTTTGTGCGGCCGGTCGTCTGCCGTTGCGTGCGCCCGGTCGGCTGCCGCTTTGTGCGCTCGGTTGTCTGATTCCGCGTGCGGCCGGTGGCTTGCCGCTTTGTGCGGCCGGTCGTCTGCCGTTGCGTGCGCCCGGTCGGCTGCCGCTTTGCGCGCTCGGTTGTCTGACTCCCCGTGCGCCCGGCGGCCTGCCGCTTTGTGCGGCCGGTCGTCTGCCGTTGCGTGCGCCCGGTCGGCTGCCGCTTTGCGCGCTCGGTTGTCTGACTCCCCGTGCGCCCGGTGGCCTGCCGTTACGTGCGGCCGGTCGGCTGCCGCTTTGTGCGGCCGGTCGTCTGCCGTTGCGTGCGGCCGGTCGCCTGCCGCTGCTTGCGCCCGCGCGCCGGTATGTTCGCTGGCGTCGCGCCTCTTCCGCGCCGGATTTTTCGTGATTTGATGGGTTATAACGCCAGTGATCACCAGGGCTAGCGCGACGAGGATGCCGGGAGTGATGCGCTCGCCGAACAGCGGGACGGCGAGGAGCGTGGCCAGGACCGGGCTGAGCGCGCCCGTCACCGACGGAATGCCGCTCCCCAGGCGCCGCACGGCATAGGCGTAGCTCAGCGTGGACAGGATGCCGGTGCCGACGCCCTGCAAGGCGACGTAAAGGGCGATCCGCCCCGGCGGGACGGCGGCCAGGTGGGTGGCGGCCGGCACGGCGGCGATCAGGGCAGACGGGGTGCAGATCAGCAGGACGACGCTGATCAGGTCCAGGCGGGTCCGGGGGAGGACGATCGTGTAGATCGCCCAGACGACGCCCGCGGCCAGCAGGATCCCGATGCCGGTGACGCTCGCGGCGGTGCCGGTCTGTGCGGCGGTGGCGGCGATGCCGAGGGTGATCGAGGCCAGCGGCAGGAGAGCCGTTCTGGTGCGGCGGATGATCGCGACGAACAGCGGGACCGAGCCGGGGAGCAGGAGGCCGACGAGGGCGGCCGACGTGAGATGCCCGCCGAGCGCCGACAGCAGGAAGTGCGGCAGGCCGGCGAGGCTCAGGCCCAGGACGACGGCCGGACGTTCCCGCCGGACGGCCCGGAAGGCGCGCGGGAGCCACGGTGCCAGGATGAGCACCGGGGTGGCGAACCGGAGGAACGCGGCGTCGATCGGGGTCAGGCCGGAGGCGCCGATGCCTCGGATGGTCAGCGCGAACGATGCCCAGAGCAGGACGGCTCCGGCGAGGGCGGCGAATGCCTTCTGGCGCTGCACGAGGTGTTCCTTCTTGTCGAGGCAGGTTCCTCGCAAGGCTAGGAAGGATCGCCTGGCACGCGATTGCTAGTTCTGCTTCAGGGTGCCCGTCGAGTGGCAGAATCTGCTACGTGATGACCTTGGACTCGATCGACCGGCGGATCCTGCTGGAGTTGCAGAAGGACGGCCGGCTCACCAACCAGGAGCTGGCCGACCGGGTCGGCCTGTCGCCGTCACCGTGCCTGCGGCGGGTCCGGCTGCTCCAGGAGGCGGGCGTGATCGAGCGCTACGCCGCGGTCCTCTCCCAGGACGCGCTCGGCCTGTCGATCACCGCGTTCGCCCGGCTGACCCTGCTCTCGCACACCTCTGCCGTGGTCGACGAGGTGGAACGGAGGCTCCGCTCGATCCCCGAGGTGGTCGAGGCCTACCTGCTGGCCGGTGACGACGACTACCTGGTCAAGATCGTGATCGAGTCCTTCGCCGCGTACGAAGACCTGCTGCGCCGCGAGATCCGCGCGATCCCGTCGCTCGCCTCGATCAAAACGACCTTCGCCTTCGCGGTGACCAAGCCGCAGTCCCCGCTGCCGATCCCGTAGGCCGGGGTCAGGCCGGGCCGGGCTCGCCGTTGCGCCAGTGGCGGCGGCACAGGACCCGGTAGGAGACCGCCGAGGTCTGGGTGGTGTCGCCGACCGCGACCTGCTCGCCGATCCGGGCCACCTGGCCGTCGACGATCCGGGCGTTCTGCCGGCCCGGCCGACCGCACCAGCAGGTCACCTCGACCTGCAACGGCACGATCACGTCGGCCAGCTCGACCAGCCGCTGCGCGCCCGGGAACAGCCGGGACAGGAAGTCCGTGGTGATCGCGTAACAGTCGATGTCCACGCCCAGCTCGTCGGCGGCCCAGGCCAGCTGCTCCACCTGGGCCGGGGTGAGGAACTGCGCCTCGTCCACGATCACGAACCCGCCGGCCGGCACCGTCTCGGTCACCAGCACCGCCAGGTCCATCTCCGAGTGCACCTCGATGGCGTCCGCGGCGACACCGAGCCGGGACGACATGATCCCCTCACCGGCCCGGTCCTGGCTGGTCAGCAGCACGCCGGGACGCCCGGCCTGCCGGCGGTTGAACGCGTTCTGCAGAGCCAGGGTGCTCTTGCCGGAGCCCATCCGGCCGGTGAACAGGGTGAGGGTCCCGAAGACCGGGGCCAGTGCCGGTTGCCGAGAAGCAAGGACGGTCGCGGCGGTGACCGGCATCAATCGGGGGCCTCTTCTCGGTCGGTCTCGTCGGGCGTGCGGCCGCCGCTGAATCGGGGCGGGGCCGGTACACGCTACCTGGTGATCGATTGCCTGGTTACCGCCGGTCGACGGTCAGGTTCAGGACACCCGACGAAAGATCACCACCGCAACGGCCATCCGCCCCGCCCGACCGGCCGTCTATTCGCGCACGCTCAGCGGCTCCCGCTCCGGCGCCGCGGCCTGCGTGGGGGCGGGCAGGTCGCCGGACTCGGCGCGCTCCCGGGCGAACGGGTCGCCGTACTCTCTTATCGCCCGCCGGGCGAACGCCTGCTGCTGGGTCGCCACCCGCTCCGAGCGGCCGCGCCCGATGAAGCTGACCGCCCAGTGCAGCACCGCGGTCACCCTGTTCTTGAAGCCGACCAGGTAGAACAGGTGCACCGCGACCCACACCACCCAGGCCGGGAAGCCGGACAGGTGCACCTTGCCGATGCTCGCCACCGCGGAGAACCGGGAGATCGTCGCCAGGCTGCCCTTGTCGAAGTACTTGAACGGCTGCCCGGTCTCCTTGCCGCCGAGCCGCCGCTTGATCTGGTCGGCCGCGTGCCGCCCGCTCTGGATGGCCACCTGCGCCACCCCGGGCAGCGGCTTCCCGTCGTCGCCGGCCAGATTCATCATGTCGCCGAGCACGAAGATCTCCGGGTGCCCGGGCAGCGTGGTGTCCTTCTCCACGAACACCCGGCCGGCCCGGTCGGTCTTGGCCCCGGTCGCCTCGGCCAGCTTGGCCGCCAGCGGCGGCGCGGCCACCCCGGCCGCCCACACCTTGGTCACCGACGGGATGCGGTGCCGGCCGTCGGCGTCCTCGACCTCGATGCCGGTCGAGTCCACGCCGACCACCTTGGTGTTCAGCTTCACCTCGACGCCGAGTTTCTCCAGCTCGCGCTGGGCGCCGGCGGAGAGCTGGTCGCCGAACGTGTTCAGCACCGCCCCGATCGCGTCGACCAGGATGATCCGGGCCTTGCGCGGGTCGATGTGCCGATACTGTCCCGGCAGGTTGCGGTGGGCCAGCTCGGCGATCTGCCCGGCCAGCTCGGTGCCGGTCGGTCCGGCGCCGACCACCACGAAGGTGAGCCAGCGCTGCGCCGCCTCCGGATCGGTCTGGAGGTCGGCCACCTCGAACGCACCGAAGATCCGGGCGCGCAGCTCGAGGGCGTCGTCGATGCTCTTCATGCCGGGTGCGTGGTCGGCGAACTTGTCGTTGCCGAAGTACGACTGCGAGGCGCCGGCCGCCACGATCAGCGTGTCGTACTCCACCGTGTACTCGATGCCCGGCCCGGCCACCGAGACGACCTTGTTCTCGACGTCGACGTCCTGCACCCAGCCGAGGCGGACGTCCACATTCTGCTGGCGGCGGAGGACCTCCCGGATCGGCGGAGCGACCTCACCCTCGGACAGGATCCCGGTCGCCACCTGGTAGAGCAGCGGCTGGAAGAGGTGGTAGGCCGTACCGTTGATGAGGGTGATGTCCACCGGAGCCTTGCGCAGCGCCTTGATCGCGAAGAGCCCACCGAAACCGGCTCCCACCACGACCACGCGTTGGCGGTGACTTGCCTGCGTCATTGCCTGCTCCCGTCCCAGTCGATCCGTTCAGTACAGCGCATCTCCGCATACCCGTGTGCCGTGAAAATGACCACTCACGTGCGCTTTCTCACCGAACGCATGGTCCAGGACAGATCGCGGCGGCCTCCTCACCTGGGCTTCCCGGCTGAGATCGGGCATTCGTCCCGACGCTGATGCTCGCCGTGATGTAGCCGTACTGTTCGCCATCTTGCATGCGCTGAGCTGGATCGCGGCGTTCCACAGCGCGGTGGGCGGGCGTGAAGCGGGAGGCTGTGGTCAAGCGGCTGGGCGCCACGGGAGGACAGCGCCGTCGCGGACCAGCTCGCCGTAGTGGTCCGGCTTGACCGGATCCAGAGCCAGGGAGAGCAGGGGGCCGGCGGCCTGGGCGGGGCTGGGTGCGCCACTGACGTCCCACCAGAGGGCTGATGTCGGGGTGTTCATCATCCCGGGGCAGACCGCGGCCAGGAGGATGCCACGGCCGGCGTCGGACTGCCGCCGCTGGCCGGCGAGCGCACGGACGGCGGCGACCTGGGCGATCTTGGATGGGATGTTGATGAATCCGGGCCACGCACCGGCTCGAGCGCGCCCGTCGCGGACCTCGGCGGACCAGGCGGCAGTGGCGGCGTCCACCGCGTCCAGAGAGGGCAGCGCGTCGAAGCGGCTGTGCAGCACCGGGGCCAGGAAATGGAGTGTGCCGAGAGAGCTGGCCACCACGATCAGGCGGCCGCCGTCGCGGATCAGGGGAGCGAGGGCGCGCAACACCCGGGTGGTGCCGAAGTTGTTGACCTGCGCGTAGTCGTCGATGATCGCGCGTGGGTCGTCGTCCGGACCGACGCGCATCACCGCGTTGTTGAAGACGATGTCGACCCCGCCGTGCCGGCGCTCCAGCTCGGTGGCGAGCCGGGTGACCGACTCCGGGTCGGACACATCCAGCACCTCACCGCGTACCTCAGCCTCTGTAGCCGGAAGTGAGGCGACGGCCGTTTCCACCCGGGCCGCGTCGCGGCCGGTCAGATAGACGGTGTCGTCGGCGTCCAGGCGTTGGGCGAGACCGGCCACCAGCGCCGTGCCGAGCCCCTGAGTAGCCCCGGTGACCAGGGCGATCCGTGAAGTCATGCGCCCAAGTTAGGTCGGTGCGGGTCATGCGGCCAACGAGATTTACTCATGCCTGGTATGAGTAGAAGTCATGGCGATCACGGACGCGTCGTTGGTAGCGTTGCGGGTGTTCCGGCAGGTGGCGGAGCGCGGGACTTTCACCGCCGCGGCTGCCGCGTTGGGATATACGCAGTCGGCCGTCTCCCGGCAGATCGCGGCTCTGGAGCGAGCCGTGGGGGCGGATCTTCTGGAGCGACGACACGAGGGGGTGAGGCTGACTTCGGCGGGGCAGATCGTGCTGCGCCGTGCCGTTGCGGTGGCAGAGCAGGTCGACGCGGCGGCGCGTGAGCTGGCCGGGTTGCCGGGTGCCGGCGGACGGGTGCGGCTCGGATGGTTCACCAGCGCCGGCGCTGCGTTGGTGCCCCGTGCGTTGAGCGCGTTGCGGCGTACGCATCCCGGAGTGACCGTGACCAGTCGCGAAGCCTCCACGCCAGCCCTGATCCGCGCGTTGCGTGCGGGCAGCCTCGACCTGGCTGTGATCGCGACAGAGCCGCCGCATCGGCCGCCGGACACGGAGGCGCCGCCGTTGCGGACGCGAGTGCTGACCGACCGCAGCTTGATGGTGGCAGTGCCGGCTACGCATCCGCTGGCCGGCGGATCGTTCGTGGACGTGAGGGACCTACGGGGACAGGAGTGGATCGCCGGGCAGAGTGCGGGGAACGAGCGGTTGATGGGTGTGTGGCCCGGGCTCGATGAGCGGCCGGTGATCGCGCACGTGGCCCGGGACTGGCTGGCGAAATTGCACCTGGTCGCGGCCGGGTGCGGCCTGACTACGATCCCGCCGATGCTGGCCGGCTCGGTGCCGGACGGAGTGCGGGTGTTGCCGGTCCGCGGTGGTCCGGAGGAAGGGCGGCGGATGACTCTCGCTTGGGTGCACGATCCGCTGTCACCCGCGGCGGCGCGACTGGCCGAGGCGCTTCAAGCCGCGGCCACGGGAGCAGTCGCGGAGGGCGAGCGCGGCCCGGATTAGGGCGAGTGCGGGCCGCCATGGCCGGGTTCTTTCCCGGTCCTCGGCGACCCTCGCCCGGACGGGGGGCACGCTCGTCTTCGACCTGGAGGAACGGCTCGGCCGCTCAGCGGAACATCGGGGGTTCCTGGTCGGGCGTCAGGGCGGTCGGGCCGAAGAGCCAGTCCACGTACGAGTAGTCGTAGGTGTCCCGCTCGGTCAGGAGTTTGTTGCGCCATGCGCGGCGGGGGCCGTCGTGGTGCCAGAACTCGCCCCAGGACCGGGCGGTGGTGAGGACCCGGCGGCAGTGTGCGGGGCGGACCGCGTTGTAGGCAGCCAGGACACCGTCCCAATCGGGGTCGCGGCCGGCGTGGGCGCCGAGGACCCAGGCGTCCTCGATGGCCATGACCGCGCCCTGGGCCAGGTACTGCAACGGCGGATGGGCGGCGTCGCCGGCCAGGGCCAGGCGGCCGGTGACCCAGTTGTCGATCGGGTCCCGGTCGACCATGCGCCACCGGCGGTCCCGCCACATCAGGTGCAGGCCGGCCCGGACCTGGGGGCAGGTGCCCTCGAACGCCGCGTCCAGCTCGTCCGGGCCGCCCCGGTCCGCCTTGCCGAGCCGGGCCCCGGGCGACTCGAAGACGGCGACCTGGTTGAACATCTCGCCGCCACGGAGCGGGTACTGCACCAGGTGACAGCGCGGGCCGATGTGGACGACCACGTCCTTGAGGTGCACGTCGAGCTCGGCGACCCGGTCGATCGGGACCGCGCCGCGGTAGGCGACGTAGGCCGAGCTGACCGGCTCGTCGTCGCTGAGGATCCGGCGGGCCGTCGAGTGGAGCCCGTCCGCGGCGATCACCACGTCGCCGGCGACCGTGCCGCCGTCGTGGATCGCCGCGGCCCCGGCCGGTGAGGACGAATATGCGGTGACCGTCACGTCCGTGACCAGCTCGACGCCCGCTCGCCGGCAGGCCCGCAGCAGCACGCCGTGCAGGTCGGTGCGGTGGATCACCAGGTACGGGAACCCGTAGCGGCGTTCCACGTCGTGCAGGTCGAGGGCGCTCAGCTCGCCGCCGTCCACGGCGTCCTTCATGACGATGCGCTCGGGAAGCACGCCCAGCGACCGCACCTCGCCGAGCAGGCCCCACTCGTCGAGGATCCGGGTGCAGTTCGGCGCGATCTGCATGCCGGCGCCCACCTCGCCGAAGGCGGACGCCTGTTCCAGCACGGTGACCCGCTGCCCGGCGCGGGTCAGCGAGAGGGCGGTGGCGAGGCCGCCGATGCCGCCACCCACCACCACGACGTTCGAGGTCATCGGTGGTCCCTCCGGAAGTCGTCCGCCGAACGCCCGGAATCAGGGTCATTCCTGATCGATTCATGTAACACGGGCGATGTAGGTTACCTTCGCCCGGATCGATCAGAGGGGGAAACGTGACTACGTCCGTGGAGCGGCCGCAGGTGGTCGACGACGCGACCACCGGTCCGGCGTTCGCCGCGCGTGAGCGGTGGGTGCTGCTGGTCGCGAGCGCCTGGTTGGTGATCGGGCTTCAGCTCGACGCCTACGCGCACGCCACCACGCCGGAGCTGGAGACGTTCTGGACCCCGTGGCACGGCGTGCTCTACTCGGGCATCGCGGCGTCCGGCTTCACCCTCCTCTGGATCATGAAGTCGCGGCTCCCGGCGATCCCGACGTACCAGAGCCTGCTGGCCCTGCCCAACGCGCTGCGCATCCCGCTCGCCGGGATGGCGTCGCTGCTGGTCGGCGGCGGCATGGACACGCTGTGGCACAACATCTTCGGGATCGAGAAGAACCTGGAGATCTTCGTCAGCCCCAGCCACGAGCTGATCATCCTGGGCATGGTGCTGGTCGCTATGGGCCCGGCGCTGATGACGGCCACCGTCCCCGGCCGCCTGCTGAGCATCGGCAACGCCTTCCTGGTCGGCATCTCGGCGCTGTTCGCGGTGCTCCCGCTGCACATCTACTCGCTGCACGCCACCGCGCTCGGCTTCTACCACCTCGGCACCGGCCACGCCGAGCCGAACGTGTTCTCCATCGACGGCCAGCTGGTGCACGGCTACCTGTTCAGCACCGTCCTGCTGCTCGTCCCGATCCTGATGATCGGCCGGCGCTGGCGGCTGCCGATCGGCCTGCCGACCGCACTGGTCTCGATCCCCGCGCTGCTCATGCACCTGATGTTCGCCTCGCAGGGCCCGTGGTGGCCGCACCTGACCGTGGCCGTCGCGGCGCCCGTCGTCGAGCTGCTGCTCCGCGTCGGAGGCACCCTGGTCACGCTGCCGGTGACGGCACGCTGGATCACCCTCGGCCTGGTCGCGCCGCCGATCGTCTGGGGTGCCGTGCTGCTGGTCGGCAAGATCCAGACCGGCACCGTGGGGTGGAACATCCACATCGTCAGCGGCCTGCTGACGCTGACCGCGCTGGCCGGCGCCGGGACCGTGCTGGTGGTCCGCAGCATCCAGCGCCTGCAGCCGGAGTGAGCCCGGTGCGTCGCCTCCTGGTGTTGCTGGCCGCCGTCGCCGGGATTCTCCTCGCGACGGCCGGTCCGGCGGCGGCGCACGCCGGCGGCCTGGTCGCCACCGACGCGCGCAGCCAGGTGGTGGCCATCACACCACAGATCCCGGGGCTCACCGTGATCGCCATCGAGGACGGCGCCAAGCTCCGCTTGACGAACCACACCTCCGGCCCGGTCACGGTCCGCGACCTCGACCGGACCGTCCCCGCCGGCGGCGAGCTGACCTGGGCAGACTCACGGTTCGCTCCGGAGGGCAAAGACCTCGGGGCTTTCCGTACGGTGAACTGGACGGTCCCGTTGGACGCCGCCGGCACCGCCGTCACCGTGGCCGGGGTGCTCACCGGCGAGCAGGCGCCGAACCCGTTGCCCTGGTGGGCGCTGGCTATCGTGTCGGCCGTGGCCGTACCCGTGATCGCCCGCCGCCTGCACCGCGCCGACCTGCTGCTCGCCGCGGCCGGCGCGATCGCGATGGCCGCGTCGATCACCCACGTGCTCGGCTCCACCCTGGCCGTCGAGTCGGCGCCCCTGCTCGGCACCTTCCTCAGCGCCGCCGGGATCAACCTGCTGGCCTGGCCGCTGCTCCTGGGCGGCGCGGTGGTGGCCCTGCGCGGCCGGCCCGCCGGACTGCTCGCGGTCTGCGCCGGGGCCGCCCTGACCGCGGTGTTCGTGCTGCCGGACGTGACCTCCTTCCACCGGGCGGTGCTGCCGTTCGCCGGGCCGCCGCTGGTCGAGCGGGTGCTGGTGGTGCTGGCGCTGGGCCTCGGCGCCGGGGTCGCGGTGGCCGGGGCGTCGGTGTTGCGGAGGCTCGCGCAGCGCGCGGCCGTGGTCGCGGAGGTGCCTTCGTGAGGGCCTGGACCGGTCTCCTGCTGCTCGTGTCGTCGGTGGTCCTCGCGGTCCCGGCGCTCTTCGGGCTCAAGGTGCTGATGTCGGCGACCAGCCTGCTCACCTTCGCGTCGTTGTTCGCGGCGTTCGTGCTGGTGGTGTCGTCGGCGTCGATCGCCGTCTTCGCGCAGCTGGGCGTGCTGGCGCTGATCCGCCGCGAGCCGGTGGACTTCGGCGGCCCGGTGATGCCCACGCCGGCGCCCTCGTCGGGCGCGCCCTCGTCGGGTGGCCGGCGGGCGCTGCGGGCGGTGCCCTTCCTGCTCGCCGCGCTGGCGCTGCTGCCCGGGTGCACGGCCGCCCCGCCCGCTCAGGCGGCCACCCCGGCCGCGTGCGGATCGCCCTCGCCGGACCAGGTGGTGGCGACCGCGGCGCTCCAGGACGGGAAGGCGTCACCCGCGCCGCACCGGGTGAGCGTGCCGCTCGGCAGCCAGGTGCGGCTCGGGGTGTCCGCCGACGTCGCCGCGGACATCCACGTGCACGGCTACGAGCTGGAATATTCGGTGCAGCCCGGCCAGCCGGCGTGCATCGTCTTCGTGGCCTCGCAGGCCGGGCTCTTCGACGTCGAGGCGCACCCGGACACGCTGCTCCTGCAGCTCGAGGTGAAGTGAGGCCGCTGGCCCACGGGGTCGGTGGCTCGTCGGACCTGCCCCTGCCGCTCGACCTGGTGTTGCAGGCCGGCGCGGCGACCGTGGTGCTGTCGTTCCTGATCGCGGCGCTCTGGTGGACCACACCGCGGCTGGGCGGCGGCGTGCCCCGGTCGGTGCGGACGGCGGGCTGGCTTCCGGTGCTGCGCGGGCTGGTGCTGCTGCTCTCGCTGTACCTGGTCGGGAACGCGCTGCTCGGCCCGGCCGGGGGGACGAACCCCGCGGCGTACGCGATCTTCGTCTGGCTCTGGGTCGGTCTGGTGCCGCTGAGCGTGGTGTCCGGCCCGGTGTGGCGCGCGGTCAATCCGCTGCGGACGCTGTTCCGGGTGCTGCGGCTGCCGGCGGCGGGACTGCGCCCGGGTCCCGGGTGGGGCATGTGGCCCGCGGTGGGGTGGCTGCTGGCGTTCGTGTGGTTCGAGCTGGTGGCGCCGGGCCGGACGGAGCCCCGCGTGATCGGCTGGTGCCTGGTCGGCTACGCGGTCGCGCAGCTGGGGATGGCGGCGCTCCGGGGTGAGGAGTGGTTCGCCCGCGGCGACTGTTTCGAGGTGTATTCGTCGCTGGCCGGGCGGCTCAGCCCGGTGCGGTGGCCGAGGCCGCTGAGCGGGCTGGCCGCGCCGTTCCCGGTGGCCGGGGTCGGGCTGACGGCGTTCGTCGCGGTGTGGTGGGGGTCGACGGTCTTCGACAGCGCTTCCGGGTCGCCGGTGTGGGCCGGGTTCGTGCAGCGGGCCGGGCATCCGGCGGTGGTGGCGACGGGCGCGCTGGTGCTGATCTGTGCCGGGGTGCTGCTCGCGGTCCGCCGGACGGCCGGTGGGCTGGACGTGACGGCTTCGCTGATCCCGATCGCGGTGGGGTACACGCTGGCGCACTATCTGTCCCTGCTGATCGTGGCGGCGCCTCGGGGGGTTCTGCTGCTCGGGCAGCAGTGGGGGTTGTGGGCCGGGGTGGGGTGGAACGTGGTGCCCATTCCGGGGGTGATCGCCGGGGCTCAAGTGGCGCTGATCCTGGCGGGGCATGTGGTCGGGGTGATCGTCGCGCATGACGCGGCCCTGGCTGGGGGGAGTCGGCGCTCGCTGGTGAGTTCGCGGGTGGCTGGGGATGGTTCCTCAGTGGCCGGGGACGTCTCGCGGGTGGCTGGGGATGGTTCCTCAGTGGCCGGGGACGTCTCGCGGGTGGCTGGGGATGGTTCCCCAGTGGCCGGAGACGCCTCGCCGGTGGCTGGGGAGGCGATCGGTGGCGCGGCTCGGCCCGCTCGGCAGGCACGGCCGGTTCTGGTGACGCTTGCTGATGAGCTTCCGTTGGTTCTCTTCATGATCGGCTGCACCTGGGCCGGGCTGTTCCTCCTCTTTGTGCGCTGAATCTCATCTCCACTTTTGTTCGCTGGACCCCGTCTCGGCCGGGCGTTTTTGTCGGTGGGTCGTGGCATGTTGTGGGGGTGTTCGAAGCGGAGTTGGTGCGGTGGCCGGGGGAGAGCGGCTGGGTTTTCGCTCCGGTGCCGGTGGAGCATGCGCCGGAGACGGCCGGGGCGTTCGGCCGGGTGCCGGTGACGGCGACCGTGGACGGGAGGAGCTGGGCGACGAGCGTGTGGTGGGACCGGCAGGCGGGCTGGTTGCTCGCGGTGCCGAAGAAGATACGCGCGGGGAAGGATCACGGTGACGTCGTGCGGGTCGAGGTGGAGGTGGACCTGTCCAGACTGGGAGAGTGAGGATTGCCGATGTGCCGATCCGATCGCTCGAACGTGCGGTTTCGGTCACGGTTCGTACATTTGATCTAATCATCGGGTAAGGTGCCGGACATGAGCGTCGATGTCGGCGACGAGCCGCGACCGCGGATCAGCGCCAAGCAGGAGCGCATTCTCGCGGTCATCCGCGAGTCGGTGCGGGAGCGGGGCTTTCCGCCGACCGTGCGGGAGATCGGGGCGGCGGTCGGGCTGGTGTCGCCGTCGTCGGTGGCGCATCACCTCAAGGTGCTGGAGCGGCACGGGTTGCTGCGCCGGCAGCCACACGGGTCACGGGCGGTCGAGGTGCGAGAGCACCGGGCCGCGGGCGTGGCGGGTCCGGCCGAGCCGGGCGCGGGTGGCCAGGCCGGGGCGCGAGGTCCCGAGGCTGCGGGTTCGGCTGGCTTGGCCGAGGCGCGGGGGCGCGGGACTGCGGGTGGCTTGGCTGAGGCGCGGGGGCGCGGCGCTGCAGGTTCGGGTGGCTTGGCCGACGCACGAGAGCGCGGGACGGCGGCTTCGGGGGGCGGCCTGGCCGGGGCGCGGGGGCGCGGGGCTGCGGGTGCCGATGGCTTGTCCGATGTCCGGGAGCCCGGGGCGGCTGAGGGTCGGCTCGCCGAGGTGCGGGAGTTTATCCGGCCTGACCAGGTGGTGGCGATCCCGGTGCTGGGTGACATCGCGGCCGGTGCGCCGATCCTGGCGGAGGAGCATGTGCTGGATCACCTGGTGGTCTCTTCCGGGATGGTCGGCCACGGCACGCTGTTCGCGCTGAATGTCAAAGGTGACTCGATGATCGACGCAGCCATCTGCGACGGTGACGTGGTGGTGGTCCGCCAGCAGCCGGTCGCGGAGAACGGTGAGATCGTCGCCGCGATGATCGACGGCGAGGCCACGGTCAAGACGTTCCAGCGGCGCGACGGGCACGTCGAGCTGGTCCCGCGGAATGCCGGCTACGCGGTCATCCCTGGCGACGACGCGGTCATCCTGGGCAAGGTGGTTTCCGTAATCCGCCGCCTCTGAGCGGCCTGAGCCGCCAGCCCGCCCGGACAGCGGTGGCGTCGTGAAGCCGTCGACCCGGTCCCAGAGCGGTGCCGGAGTTCGCCCGCGCCAAGGAGGAGTCTCGATCCGCTCGGCGCGCGGCGCTCCAGTGATCCTTTGCGCCGGGATTCCTCGAGCCGTGAAACGCTTCAGCAGCATCCAGACCGCGGAACGAGAGACCGCGCGTCCACGGGTTGAAACAATCCGGCGGCCGGAATGCCCGGCAGGCATCCGGTAGGGTGCGGCTTGTGACCCCGATCGACGCCATCGCCGCCGCCTATGTGGGCTGGGTCACGCCGGATCTGCCGCTCTACGGCCTCGATCACGACCGGGCCGACTTCGCCCCCTGAGGGCCGCTCTCGCACTGACGCGTGCCGCCGCCCGCGACGCATCCGCACCCGCATCCCCGCCATCAGCGATCCGGCGGCGCGGCGCGCACCCGCATCCCGTCTCCAGCGGCGCGGTCTGCACATGCGGACCCCGTCGCCAGCGGCGCGGTCCGCACGTGCGCATCCCGTCTCCAGCGGCGCGGTCTGCACATGCGGACCCCGTCGCCAGCGGCGCGGTCCGCACGTGCGCATCCCGTCTCCAGCGGCGCGGTCTGCACATGCGACCTCGTCACCAGCGGCGCGGTCCGCACGTGCGCGCCCCGTCATCAGCGGCGCGGTCTGTACATCCGCCCCGTCGCCAGCGGCGCGGTCCGCACATGCGCACTCCGCTAACAGCGGCGCGGCCTGCACATGCGCACCCGGCCACCAGCGAGACGACGCGACGCGATGCCCAGGCGCACCGCCGCCACCGATACGGCGCGGTACCAAGACGCGAATCCCCCGCCCGAGCGCCCACCCCCGGAACGAAAGAGCGACGCATGTCCGCCCTCACCAAACTGCTCTCCACCGCGTACGTAAAACGTCTTCTGATCGCGAGCCAAACCGGACGCCTGCCCATGGCCTCGGCCCCCCTCGCTCTGCTGCTCTTCGCCCGCGAGGCGCACAGCCTCACGCTGGCCGGCCTGGTCGTCGGCGCCTACACCGCGGGCATGGCGGTCAGCGCGCCGATCCTCGCCCGGATCGTCGACCGCTGGCGGCAACCCCCGGTCCTGTGGGGTTCCGCCCTGCTCTCCGGCGTCGGCTTCGTCCTGGTGGCGGTCAGCGGGCACGCCCTCGCGGTCACGCTGGCCGGCGCGCTGCTGGCCGGGCTCGGCACCCCGCCCCTGGAGGCGTGCCTCCGCGCTCTCTGGCCGGATCTGGTCGAGCCCGACGCGATCGCCGCGGCCTACTCGCTGGACATCGCGGTCCAGGAGGTCATCTATGTGACCGGTCCGCTGGTCACCCTCGCCGCGGTGGCGATCGCCGGCCCGCCCGCCGGTCTGCTCGCCGCCGCGGTGCTCCAGCTCGCCGGCGTAGCGATCTTCGCCGCCACGCCTGCGGTCCGCACCTGGCGCGGTGTCGCCGCGGTGCGGCACTGGGCCGGGCCGCTGCGCGTGTTCCGCTTCGTCGTCATCCTGCTGGGCGTGATCTGCGCCGGCGCCGCGATCGGCAGCCTCCCGGTGGCGGTCACCGGGTATGCCGAGGCGGTCGGCGACCGGTCGATCAGCGGCTGGCTGCTGGCCGCGCAGGCGACCGGCGCGCTGATCGGCGGCCTGGTCTACATGCGGGTTCGCCCCGGCGGACGGGCTCGTCTCCCGCTGGTCACCGTCGGGCTGGCCGCCGGATTCGTACCGTTGCTGGCGATTCCCGGGCCGTGGCCGATGGCGCTGCTGCTCGCGGTGGCCGGGCTGTCCCTGCCGCCGGTCCTGACCGCCGTCTTCCTGACCGCCGATCGGCTCACCCCGGCCGGCACCGCGGTGGAGGCGTTCGCCTGGATCATCACGGCGTTCACCGTGGGCAGCGCGGCGGGCGCGGCGATCACCGGGCCGCTGGTCGGGGAGAGCCTCCGCTCCGGCTTCGCCTTCGCGCCGGTGGCCGGCCTGCTGGCGGTCGGCGCGATGTCCGCGGCGTCCCTCACCGGCCGCCACCCCGCCGATCGGCGCGAGGCCGCGGTCGGTTCCTGACCTTTTCGGTACGTTCTGGTGCCCCGCCAACCGCAACAGCCCACTCCCGTGGCCAACCGCGAGGCAGTCCCACCCGGGACCGACCCGCGACGCACGGGTGTGTCCCGGGGCGCGGCGACGCCTCCCGGTTCCGGGACAGGACGCCCGGCGTATCCGTGGATGTCATTCCCGCGCCGCCCGGGGCTGCGAATCTCGGGTCGGCGGGGAGGTGCCGATGTCGCAGTACGTCGATCTGCTGGCCACCGGCCGCTGGGTGCTGGTGGTCGTGCTGGCCGCTGCTCTGTTCGACGTCGTGCTGCCGTTCATCCCGAGCGAGACGATCATCATGGCGGTCGGCGTCGGGGTGGCCGAGACGGGGCGGCCGCCGCTGATCGCGGTGATCCTCGCGGCGGCGGCCGGGGTGACGCTCGGGGACGGGCTGGCCTATCTCGCCGGGCGGCGGGGCGGTGCCGTGGTCACCGGGCGGCTGCGCCGGAGCCGGCGCGGCGCGGTGATCCACGACTGGGTGCTGGCGGTGATGCGGCGGCACGGTGCTCCGCTGATCGTTCTCGGTCGCTACGTGCCCGGGGTGCGGCCGGTGACGGCGTTCACCGCCGGTGCGGTGGGCTATCCGGCCCGGCGCTACGCGGCTTTCACGGCGGCCGGCGCGGTCGTCTGGGCGGCACAGAGCGCGTTGCTCGGCTATCTGGGCGGGGTGGCGTTCGCGGATCATCCGCTGGCCGGTTTCGCGATGGCGTGGCTCAGTGCCGGCGTGGTGACGCTGGCGGCGATGGCGGCGCAGCGGCACGCGGCTGCGCTGGGCCGCCGGGTCACCGGTCTGACGCGCCGACGGACCGGACCGCGATCCGGACCGCGATCCGGAGAGCGGGAGGAAGCGGACCGGGAGCCGACCGCGGACCGGAGCCGTGGGTGATCGACCGGTCGCCGGCCGCGACGGCCGACCGAAATGTGGGATTGACCACGAGTTTGCGGGGAAACTGATAGCGCTGCTCGCGTGTCTGGTGGGACAGGTGCGGCTAACGTTCCCGTGTGGCTAAGGGATCAATGGCGGTGCTGGTCGCCCTTCTTGTGCTCGCGCTGCACGTCGGCCTCGGCCTGTTCGCCGCGAACTGGTTGTGGACCGACACCGACGACCCGAACCAGTGGATCTACTTCTACGGCACCGGCGGCTGCTGCATCGCGCCGATCACCGCCTCGGTCGGGGCGATCGCGGTGAACAACCCGCGGTTCAAGGCGATCGGTGTCGGCATGCTGGCCGGCCTCGGGCTGGCCCTGGCCATCGCCGCGGTGGCGCTGCTCAGCGGTTACGTCCCGTCGTGGGTGAAGGGCTGACCGAGCCCATCCGGGAGTTCCGCCGGTTAGCATGAGGCTCATCCCCCAACGCGGTTCGGCCCGCGGCAACGCGCAAGCATGGGTGGTGGGGGATGATCGCCAACAGTCAGACCGTTCTGCTGTCCGGGCCCGATGTCGGCCGCCTGGAGCAGGAGTATGTGCTGGCCGCCCTCCAGTCGGGCTGGATCGCCCCGGTCGGTCCGGACCTCGACCGGTTCGAGCGGGAGATCGCCGACCGGGCCGGCGTGCCGCACGCGGTCGGCGTCACCTCGGGCACCGCAGCCCTGCACCTGGCCCTGCTCGGGCTCGGCATCGGCCCGGGCGACGTCGTCGTGGTGCCCACCCTCACCTTCGTGGCGACCGCGAACGTGGTCGTCTACACCGGCGCCACCCCGGTTTTCGCCGACTGTGACCCGGTCACCGGCAACCTCGACCCCGACCTGCTGGCCGCCCTGCTCGCCGAGCTAAGCGCGGAGGGCGCGCCGGTGCGCGCGGTGCTGACCGTCGACCTGTACGGCAGCTGCGCCGACTACGAGCGGATCCTCCCGCTCTGCGCCGGCTACGGCATCCCGGTGATCGAGGACGCCGCCGAGGCGCTCGGCGCCACCCACCGGGGCAGGGCGGCCGGCTCGTTCGGCCGGGCGGCGGCGCTGTCCTTCAACGGCAACAAGATCATCACGTCGTCCGGTGGTGGCATGCTGCTCACCGCCGACGGCGAGCTGGCCGGGCGGGCGCGGCACCTGGCCGGTCAGGCGCGGCTGCCGGCCGAGCACTACGAGCACGCCGAGGTCGGCTACAACTACCGGCTGAGCAACCTGTTGGCGGCGCTCGGCCGGGCGCAGCTGTGCCGGCTGGACGAGATGATCGAGCGACGGCGGGCGGTGCACGACGCGTACGCGAAGGTCTTCGCCCACCTCGACGGCGTGAGCCTGCTGGGCGACGCGGACCCGGCCGCGAACTGCTGGCTCACCTGCGTCGTGGTCGATCCGGACCGGGCCGGCTGGTCGGCCGCCGAACTGGCCGCGCACCTGGCGGAGCGGAACGTGGAGACCCGCCCGCTCTTCAAGCCGATGCATCTCCAGCCGCTTTTCGCCGGCGCCCGGGCCGCCCTGAGCGGCGCCGCCGAACG